>CALKIA010000381.1 GCA_937988705.1 uncultured Chloroflexota bacterium
CACCAATACCGCTGGCGTTCCCGGCGGCGTCGTCTTGGAAGTCACGCGCAAACTCATCGCGCGCGGGTATCGAGTCACCGTGATGACGGACGGCAGCGCGGGCGCGCACGTCGCGCGGGCAGCAGGGGCGATTCCCGCGTATTCGGGGATCCTGCGGGCGGGCGAAGTGCGCAGCATGATCAAGGCGGCGAACGCCAAAATTGTCATCAATCTGGCCCCGCAGGCGGTCAATACGCTGCCGACGCTCAAGGTCGCGTGGGATGACCGCGTGCTGACCGCAGGCACGCAGGCGATCATCGCGGCGGCGCAGGATGCGGGCGTGGAGTATCTCGTCCACACCAGCTACGCCTATGTCGGCGCGAGCGTCGACGAGGCGGTGGTCGACTTCACGCGGGCGGCGGCGGCGGCGGAAAAGCAGGTGCTGCGCAGCGGGTTGTCCGCGGTCGTGCTGCGCTTCGGTTTCCTCTACGGCAACACCAGCGGGGCGGCCGCCGTGCGCGACACGCTCAAGCTGGGGCGCGGCGTGGAAGTGGGTGCGAATGTCCCGGTGAACTTCACCTACGCGGCGGATGCGGCGGAAGCGATTGTGGCCGCCATCACCAATCGTCCGACGGGCGTCACGCTCAATGTGGTCGACGATCAGCCGGCGACGACGACGGAATTTCTGCAATACTTCGCAGATGCGCAGGGTTTTGGCCTGTCGGCGCGCCCCGCATTCCTCGCGGCGCTCACCGGGGGCGGCGATCAGCGCCTGCCCGCGTTGATGCATCTGCCGGCGCATGCCAACAATGCTGAAGCCAAGAGTGCGCTCGGTTGGTCGCCGCGTTTCGCCAATTTCCGCGTGGGAATTGACGATTTGCTGTTGACCTGGCGCGCGGAAGAAGCAGTCTAATGGCCACGCTCAAAGCAGTCCTCTTTGATCTTGACGACACGCTGATCGACTGGAGCGGCTTCAATTCAGACTGGGCAGCCATGGAACAGCAGCACCTGCGGGGCGTGTTCGATTACGTCAACGCCGATATTCACCCCATCTCCGATTTTGACGCCTATGTGGCCGAATTCCGCGCCCGGGTGAACGCGGCGTGGACTTCGGCGCGCACCAATTTGCGTGCCCCGCATCTCGGCTCCTTACTGGTCGAATCGGCGGTGGCGCTCGGTGCGCCGGCCGCCGCGCTCGACTCGCGGCGCTGTTTGGAAGCGTATAACTGGCACGCAGCGACCGGAACGGTCGGCTTTCCCGACGTGAGCGGCGCGCTGAGCGAGCTCACCAGTCACGGCCTGAAGATCGGCATCGTGACCAACGCGCATCAGCCGATGTGGCTGCGCGACATTGAGCTGCGCACGCATAACCTGTTCGATCATTTCCCGACCTGCCGCATTTCGGCGGCGGATGTGGGCTATCTCAAGCCGCACCCGGCGATCTTCCAGACGGCGCTCAACTGCTTGGGCACGAAACCGTCGGAAACGGTGTTCGTGGGCGATGACCCCGAAGCCGATATCGTCGGCGCGCAGGCCTCCGGTCTGCTGGCGGTGCTGCGGCGCGGGCGGCGCGCGAGTCTCGGCTTGACGCGCATCGTCCCCGATGAAGTGCTCGATTCGCTGGAAGAACTGCCCGCCATTCTGGACGGCTGGTATCCCGGCTGGCGCGATGGCGCGTAAGTAGCCTATGCAGACGGCGATTGACCGGAATCTCATTTTGACCGGATACATGGGGCCGACGCAGTTGGTGATTGCGCGGCGCACCGCTGAACTTCTGCGCCTGCGCTTCGTCGATTTCGATCAACTGTTTGAAACGCGTTCCGGCGAATCCCGTGAGAACATGCGGGCGCTCTACGGCGAAGCGCGTTTGAAGGCGCTCGAAAGTGAACTGGTCGATGAGATCATGTTGTATCGGGGTACGGTGATTCACATCGGCGGGCAGACGCTCCTGCACAGCAATCATCTGGCGCGGTTGAGCGAAACCGGGGATGTGATCGTGCTGGTCGCCGCGCTGGATGTCGTGCTCCAGCGGCTGCATCTCGCGTTAGGCGCGCGTTATCACAACCCGCGCGAACGTGAGCTGGCGATCGGGGTGTTGAAACGCGAGTGGGCGATCCGCAAACACGCGGGCGTCACCGAGTTCGATACCTCGGAGTTGAGTGAAGAGGCGATGATTGACGCGATTGCGGCACGGTGGCGCGTGCTGTCGGGGGTCATTGATTGGCGCGCATAGACGAAGGACTGGGTCAGGGGCTGGTTCCCCGACCCGGCACAGTTACTACATCGAGGAGACGGAATGGCAAAACTCACAATTAGCCTGGCCCAGATCAATGTGGTTCAGGGGGATGTCCGCAAGAATACCCAGCTGGCCGAGGAAGCAATCACCGACGCCGCCAAGCGCGGTTCGCATCTGATCATGCTGCCGGAACTCTGGTCGACGGGCTACGCGCTGAATCAGGCGCGTGATCTGGCGTCTCCGCTGAACGTTGGCATTTTTGCGCAGTTGGCGACGTGGTCATCCCAAAACAAGATCAGCATCGTTGGTTCGGTGCTGGAAAAGCGCGGTTTGGAAGTCTCCAATAGCTCGGCTTTTTACGCGCCCAATGGCAAGATGATCGGCGTGTATCGCAAACTTCATCTGTTCCGCTTGATGGAAGAAGATCGCTATTTACAGCCCGGTTCTGCCCCGCTCATGATGGAGCTGCCGTGGGGGGCGACGGGCATGGCGATTTGCTACGATCTTCGCTTCCCGGAACTGTTCCGCAAGTACGCGGTGCAGGGCGCCAAGCTGATTCTGCTGGTATCCGCGTGGCCGATTGAACGCATCGAACACTGGCGCGCGCTGTTGATCGCGCGGGCGATTGAGAATCAATGCTACATGGCCGCGGTCAACGCCGTTGGCGTGACGGGCACCACCACCTTTGGCGGGCACTCGATGATCGTCGATCCGTGGGGCAAGGTGGTGATCGAAGTGGGTGAAACGCCGGCGCTGGCCACCGCCGATATTGACCTCGATCAGGTGGATCGCATTCGGGCGAAAATCCCGGTGTTCGAAGATCGCCGCCCGGATATGTACTAGGGCAGCGCTGAGCGGCCAGTGCCTGTTTAAAAAGGTCATTTTCCACCCCACCCCCAGCCCCTCCCCGAATTCAGGGAGGGGAGCCAACTTCCCGCGCCAAGCGGAAATGGTCTGCGTAGGGACGCGGCCTGAGCCTGTTCAAAAGGTCATTATTCACCCCACCCCCAGCCCTTCCCCGAATTCAGGGAGGGGAGCCAACTTCCCGCGCCACGTCGCCCCTCTCCCCGCTTGCGTGGGAGAGGGGTTGGGGTGAGGGGAAATCCGTGATCTTTTCTAAAATTGCATCAGCAGGCTGATACAGTCCCCTTCAGGGGGCTTTTTACCTTTTGCCGGGTGCTTTAGCGCCCGGATACATTCCTCGGACGACCCCATGAAGTCAACCCACTATCGGCAAGCATTAACCGGAGCGAACGCTTTGGTAGGCGCGGAGAAAGTGCAGCAGCACGGTGATGTTGTCGATCTCCGTCAGCGGGATGGACGCCCACACCGCGCCGTCGGCCTGCTTGAGGTGAATCGCCCGTGCTTTGACCTCCCAGCCACCGAACTGTTCCCACGCGAGATCGCGCTCATCGGCCCGTAAGCCCAGCGCACTCAGGCTGAGGAGTTCGCCAAAGGGAACGGTTGCGCCCGCCGCGAATTTACGCTCAAGGCGGGGGATGAGCGCGCGATCTACGCGCTGGTTGAGCTGTTCGCCCAACTGCGCGACGCGGGTGTACAGGTTGGTGATGGTGAAGGTTTCGGCCGCCAGCGTATGCACAGTGAAGCGGTACATCGTGCGTCGGAGCAAGCCGCCGAAGTAGGCGCGGCGTTCGGCCTGCATCCGCAGCGCGTCGATCTCGTCATAGTGGAAGAAAACGGTTTTCGAGCCTTCGCGGTAGCTGAAGCCGCGCTCAAACACGACGATCTCGCGATTCCACGTGTGCAGAATTGACCACGCGACGGTCAGCACGACGATCCCCATGAGGATGATGGCCAGCGGTGGCGCCCACCATGTGTCGAGTGTGGCCAGCGTGGCATTGAGCGTCAGATAGGTGACGCCATCCACGATGCCGCCGATGATGAGCGGCCAGAGGCGATTGCTGGGGTGATTCGAGATCACCGCGCCCAGCACCGGATCCGGTGGTAAGGGCGCGGTGTTGAGCGGTTCGGTCATCCGGCCACCGGCGCGGCTGCGCTCAGGTTGTCGAATTGAATGGTCGTGCCGAGGCGGTTGGCGGCGCTGGCGGCCAGCCCGATCTGCCCCTCACGGTAGGTGTCATCGGTTGCTTCGCCGACGAACGTCCCATTGACGTACATGGCGAGATAATTGCCCGCGCACACAGCGCGAATCGTGTTGGTCTGCATGCCCTGTTTGATGGCGTCGCTGCCCGTCCAGTTGACCAGCGGCGTCAGGTTGCGCCCGCGCGCCCGCATGATCGCGAACTGGCCGCCGCCCTGAATCAGGAACAGGTAGCCGTCGCCTTCATTGCGCGGATCGGCGGGTAGGAGTTCGGGTTCGGTCGTCGCCTCAGCCGTCATGTCAGCGGTGGCTTCGGCGGTGGCTTCGAGCGTGGCTTCGGCGGTAACGTCGAGCGTGGCCTCGGCGGTCGGGTCGCTCAGGATGGCCGCCAGGGTTGGATCAGCGACAGCGGGTTGGCCGACCGTCCCGCGCACGCGGCACATCACGCCGAAGGCATTCTCATTCGGCTCAGTCAGCTGCTGGACATCCGCTTCGACAATGACATCGGTATAGGTCGCGCCCCATTGGCCCCACCACAGCGTGTTGTCGCCCAGCAGTACTTCGATGTGATACGCGCCGTCCTCAATCAGCAGATTCGCCACGCCCGCATAGATGCCTTCTTCAAATGTGCCCGACTCGGCGAAGTTGTAAGCGGCATATTCTTCCCCTTTGGTGAAGCTGCGGACGGCTTGACCACCACTGCACGCGGCGAGAGCGAACATCAGCATGAGCAAGAGAGCGAGAGCATTCTTCATTGTTGTTTTATCCCTGAATCGTGCATAACTGTAACACATTACCCGAATTACCGCCGAAGCGTTCAGAAGAGCGACGGTTGAGCTGATAGTTCGACCGCTGCTTCAACTATATCGCCAATTGAGATGAGATCGGTTTTTGTCTCTTGAAGTCCTAACCTCAGCACTTGACCCCACGCCAAATTCATTTTCGTAGGGACGCAATTCATCGCGTCCGCCGCTTTCGACCTCACTCCCGGCCCTGCCCCTCACCCCTTAGCCCCCTCTGCCACGCAAGCGGGGCGAGGGGGAAACCTGTAACCACGAATTCGAGATGGGACAGCAGCGTGCGCCATGCCGCAAACCACAACGTAAACGCCGACCCCACCCCCGACCTCTCCCCGAATTCAAGGAGGGGAGACGGCAGTGTGCGCCACGTCGTGCATCTCGTAGTAATGGACAATGCCGGCGTTGTCCTTACGTATCCCGTTAACGACGATGCCGATCCGGTGAACCGCTGAGAAGGCGTAGAGCAGGCGTACAGGTGATATGTTAGAATCTAGTAGAATCAATATTCGCGGAAGGATGAGAAATGTCCACCGAACAAGCATTTCAAGCGCAAGCCCTCCATCAAGACACTTTGCTGGATAAGCAGAACGTTGTCGGCGTCGCCGTTGGCTATAAAAACGCGACTGGCGAAAACACCGGTGATGTGGCCGTCGTCGTGCTGGTCGAGCAGAAGAAACCGCTCGCCGCCCTGACCGCTCAAGATGTGATTCCCAAAGAGCTGGAAGGGATGAAAACGGATGTGGTTGAGGTGGGCTATCTGCGGGCGCAGCAGACGGCCCGGGATCGTTATCGCCCCGTCATTCCGGCGGGGGTATCGATCGGGCACTACAAGATCACCGCGGGGACATTAGGCGCGGTCGTCAAAGATCGCACGACGGGCGCGACTCTCATCCTGAGCAATAATCATGTTCTCGCCAACAGCAATGATGCCAGCATCGGCGATGATGTGTTGCAGCCGGCCGCGATGGACGGGGGACATTTGCCCGCCGATGTGGTCGCCAAACTGGAACGCTTCGTGCGCCTGCGTTATACAGATGAGACGACGACCCCGCCGCCGGTGGTCACGCCACCCCCGGTGACGCCGCCAACCAATCCGCCGACCAACCCACCGACCACCAATACCGGCTGCGATATCGTGTCGCTGGTGGTCGCGGTGGCGAATGCGCTGGCGGCGCTGCTCGGTTCGTCACAGCGCGTTACGACGACCACACTCGCGGCGGGGTCACAAACAGCCGGCGGCATCGCTGTGCCGGCACCCGTTAGCGGGATAGCGCTGGCCGTGCCCGAAAATCGGCTGGATGCGGCGCTCGCCCGTCCGCTTGACCCCACCATGTTCTCGTCTAATATCCAAACGATTGGCGTGGTGAGCGGCACGAAAGAACCTGTGTTAGGGATGCGGGTGCGCAAGTTCGGGCGCACGACGGAATATACCGAAGGGAACATCACGCTGATCAACGCGACGGTGAATATCGCCTATAACACGGCGGCGGGGCAGAAGACCGCGCGCTTCATCGGGCAGACCATCACCGAGGCGATGAGTCAGGGGGGCGACTCTGGATCGCTGATCGTGGACGCGACGGAGAACAAAGTGGTCGGCTTGCTGTTCGCGGGGTCAACGCTCGCGACGATCTTCACGCCGATCAGTGTGGTGTTGAATGAGCTAAACATTGTGATCTAGGCGGCGGACACTAGTTTAGGGTCCTTTAGCCCCTCACCCCAACCCCTCTCCCACGCAAGCGGGGAGAAGGGAGGCTCCGCGAATACAGCCGGCTCCCCTCCCTGAATTCGGGGAGGGGTCGGGGGTGGGGTGGATGTTTCGGCAGGCAGGCAGTTCAATGCTAAAAGCTATTCGCTAACCGCTAAAAGCTATCAGCAAAGGAGCTTAGAATGTCCGGGGACGATGTCAATCAGCAGCTGCAGCGCGCGGCCGATGCGCAGCAGAAATACAGTGACTATTTGATGAGCTTGCCGCACGTCGTCGGCGTGGCGGTCGGGTATGCGTCACGGAATGGTCAGCGTGAACCGGAAATCGGGCTGGTCGTCATGGTGGATGAAAAGCTCCCCATGGCGCAGCTCGCGGAAAACGAGATCGTCCCGCGCCAGCTCGACGGGGTGCGTGTCGATGTGCAGGAGTCGGGCGTGTTCAGCGCATTTTGAGGCGGGTGGTCAACCTCACCCGCCGACCCCCTCGCCTAGAGGCGAGGGGAGATGGGTGGGCGAGGCCATCAATCCAGACTGTGAACTGGTCACGGTAGACTGTAAACTTGCAGCGTTTCGAATCAAGGAGTCTAGCCTATGAATCGACAGATGCGGTTGTTTGCGCGTCTGCTTTTGCTGGTGGTCTTGCTGGCGGCATGCAATTTGAATCAGTCGCAAGTGAACACGACCACCGTCAGCGGCGAACCAGCGGTGCGGATCGTCTCGCCGCTGCCCAACGCGACTTATCTGGAAGGCGTACCCGTCAATATCGTGGCGAATGTGAGCAACGCGGGCGCGGATATTGACCGGGTGGAAGTGCTGGTCGATGGCGCGATTGTCGCCACCCTGCCGCAGCCTAACAGCACGGGCGCGGCTGCGTTCAGCGTGACGCACGGCTGGTCAGCGGCGGGAATGGGCGCGCACAGTATTGACGTGACCGCTTTCCGCGCCGACGGATCGAGCAGCGCGCCTGCTGCCGTCAACATCACCGTGGTGAATCGCAACACACAGCCGACGGCGACCAACACCAACAATCCGGCGGCGCTGCCCTCGGTGACGCCGCGCACCACGCTGCAACAGGCGACGGTTTCCGGCGGTCAACCGACCGTCGCGGCGCAAACAGGTGACGCCACGTCCTCTGTGCCGACGGCGAACATCACGCAGGGGGTGAACGTGCGCCGGGGGCCTGGCTTAGCGTTCGATCCGCCGATTGGCGCGTTTGCGCCGGGGCAGACCGCCGAAATCCTCGCGCTGAACAATGCGGGCGACTGGTACAAAGTCCGCTACGGCGGCGGTGAAGGCTGGGTGTTCGCGCAGTTGGTCGAGGTGACGGGCGATGTGAACAGTCTTCCGCGCGAAGCGGGGCCGGCCGTGCCGACCTTCGCGCCGACGGCGATCCCGCTGCCGACCGCGACCACCGCGCCGCAGTCGTCGGCCAATCTCGTCGCGGGCATTGTCGAGCTCAGCCCGGCCCAGCCCACCTGCGCGCAAACGATCAACATTGGCTTTGACGTGGCGAATCTCGGTTCACAGGCGACCAGCGCGAGCAGTACGGTGTCCGTGCAGGATGTGCGCGTGGCCGATGGCTCGGTGCAGGGGACAACCGTGGGCGGCTTCCCGGTGATTCAGCCGGGGCAAACGTTCCGCGTGACGATGGCGCTGACCGTGAGCACCTGGTACAACGAAGATCACCGTCTGATCCTGATCATCGACCCGAACAACGAAATTCCGGAGAACAACGAGACGGACAACCGGCGCGAACACGTCTATCGACTGGAACGCGGCAGCTGCCCGTGAGTCAAAAGGTCATCTTCTTCAACGTTCCCACGTCGGGGCATGTGAATCCTTCGCTGCCGCTGACGCGGGAACTGGTGCGGCGCGGTGTCCACGTCATCACGTATTTGACGGAGGGCTATCGCCAGAAGATCGAGGGGACGGGGGCGGAGTTTCGCCTCTATCCCGCGCCGGTGGATGATCACCTGTTCGATGGGCTGGATGGCAGCAACCCGCCAGAAACAGCGCGGCGCCTGGTGACCACCACCTACGCGCTGCTGCCGTGGATCAAGACCGTACTGGCAGCGGAACAGCCGGGGCTGGTGCTCTACGACTCGATGTGTCCGTGGGGTCGGGTGTCGGCGGAGATGGCCGGGCTGCCACACGTCTCGTCGATGTCGCTGCTGCTGTTCACGCCCGGCATGCTCATGCGCAGTGGGCTGCTGCCGGAAATGCTGCTGCTGACGCTGCGGAGTTTCAACGGTATTCGGGCGTATCAGGCGATCGCGGGCAAAATCACGCGCGAGTTCGGCGTGAAGCTGCCGGATTTCGCCAGCTTTTTGAACATGCGCGGCACGATCACGTTGAGCTATACCTCGGCGCTGTTTCAGCCCGCGGCGGACACCTTCGGGACGGGCATCAAATACGTCGGCCCGCAGATCGAAGCGCGCGCGGATAACTCCAATTTCCCCTTCGAGCAGTTGAGCGGTCAACCGCTGATCTACATTTCGCTGGGCACAGTGATTAATCGCAATGTGGCATTTTACCGCGCCGCCATCGAAGCGTTTCGGGATGCATCGTATCAGGTGGTGCTGTCGATCGGGCAAAATACACCGATCGGCGAGTTGGGCGCGCTTCCGGCAAATTTCATCGTGCGGTCGTTTGTGCCACAGCTCGACGTGCTGAAACGGGCGGCGCTCTTCATCACGCACGCGGGCATGAACAGCGTCCACGAAGGCTTGTACTATGACGTGCCGCTGATCCTCGCACCGCAGACTCAAGAGCAAACGTTCGTCGCCAAGCGCACCGCCGATCTTGGCGTGGGCGTGCGCATCGACCAGCACGACGCGGTCACGCTGCGGCAGGCGGCCGACAAAGTGCTCACTACGCCGCGCTATCGCGAACAGGCGCGGACAGTCGGCGAGTCCCTGCGGGCTGCGGGCGGGGTCAGCCGTGCGGCGGATGAGGTGATCAAGTTGATGGAGTGAACCCAAGCTCGCCGGATCGAAGCTCATGGTGATTGGACACCCGGTGAACTCTACCCGTTTATGTGGCGAAGCGCCGGAAAAACGCGGTTACAGTAGTCACATATAAAGATCAACCTCACCCCTAGCCCCTCTCCTAGAGGAGTGCTGAGGGG
>CALKIA010000382.1 GCA_937988705.1 uncultured Chloroflexota bacterium
AAGTAGGTTCTCGAAACACATCCACGAATGGATGTAGGGGCGCACCTGTGTGTGCACCCAAAACCGGGTAGACACCTAAGCCACAAACCGAATGTTAGCCAAAGGACGAGGCATGCCTCGTCCCTACAAACCGCCGCTTTCGTAGGGACGAGATATATCTCGTCCTGTTTTGGAGTCTTTCAGACACTGACTTAGGTCTACCCCTCCATTGGGACTTTCGAGAGTCTACTTCAATCCTGCCCGCGTAAGTGCCCAACGATAAGATACCGCTCGTCTGTCACTGAGCCGCCCCACAGCACGGGCTGATCGCCGAGGTTCTGGACAATCGCATCCGTCAGCGCTGCGGGCAGCAGCTTGAGGATATCTTCGGCGTGTAAACCCGCGCCGGTATGCCAGAACCCTTCGATCAGCACGAGGCGGCCATCCGGCTTGAGCAGCGTCGTCCAGCGCTGGAGGACAGCGGCAGGTTCCGGCAGTGACCACAACACATGACGACAGAGCACGACATCGAAGCTGGCCGGTAGAAAGTGCGGAAACGCGGCGTCCATCACGCGAAAATCGATAGTGAAGCCAGCGCGGGCGGTCTTTTCCCGCGCCAATGCCAGCATCGCCGGTGAAATATCCGTTCCCGTGACCTGATGTCCGAGTTCGGCTGCGATCAGGCTCAGCGAGCCCGTACCACAGCCCAGATCCAGCACCTTCGCCGTGGAAGTCGGCAGGGCGGCGCGCAAAACCGCTGTCCACGCGGCCGCAGTCGCCGCGTCGCGCAGTCCGTGATCCGGTGCTTCGTCGAAGGTGGAAGCGGCCGCATCCCAAACCCGGCGGGTCTCGGCGAGATGGGCAGCTTGTTCGGGCAAATAACTTTGACTCATGTGTCGCTCCGTCCACTAATGAATGCCTTTACTGTACATGGTCTTCACTCATACATGCGAGTCAAGACCATATATTGACCGTCAGCAGGTTTGTGGAGGAGGACAGTCCCGGCCGCTTTAAGCGGACTCGGGTTGGGGTACACGCACCGGTTCACGCTGTTCGACGCGCATCAACAGCTGACTTTTGGGACGCAGCGTGATCAGCGGTTCGGCCGCGTAACTCTGGCCGGGAAGCAGGCGGAGCTGGAAACGCTGCGCCATCGTCGCCAACAGCAGCCGCGCTTCCATCGCCGCAAAACTGTTGCCGACGCAGATGCGCGGCCCACCGCCGAACGGTAGATAGGCGTAGCGCGGCAGATTCGTCTCGTTCTCCGGGCTGAAGCGTTCAGGCCGGAACTGCTCGGCCTGCTCCCACAGTTCCGGATCGCGATGCATGAAATAGTTGAAAATCACAACCTGTGTCCCTTTCGGCACACTGTAACCGTTGATCTCCAGATCGCTCAGGGCCTCGCGGCCAAAACTGTAGGCGGGCGGCATCAGGCGCATCGACTCTTTGATCACCATATCGGTGTATGGCAAGCGGCGCAGATCGGCCAGCGTGGGCAGGCGGCCGCCGAGCACTGTATCCAGTTCAGCCTGGAGCTGCGCCTCGACATCAGGATTTTGCGCCAACAGCAGGAACGTCCAGTTGAGGGTATTCGCGGTCGTCTCGTGCCCCGCCAGCAGCAGCGTCACCGCTTCGTCGCGCACCTGCTTGTCGGTCATATGCTGACCGTCGTCATCCTCGGCGAGCAGCAGCATGGAGAGTAAATCGCCGCGATCCACACCCGTTTTGCGCCAGTCCGCGATCATGCCGTAGACGACCGCGTCGAGGTCAGCCAGTGCCCGCCGCAAACGCCGGCGACTCCGCGTCGGCACCCAGGCGGGCAGGACTTCGTTCGGTTTCATCGCTTCCTGAATTACATCGGTCGCCGCACCGATGCGATCGGCCGCTTCCGAGACATCGGTGTTGAACAGCGTCTTGGCGACGATTTTAAGTGTCAGCGTCATCATCTCATGATCGACCGGGAGGCGCTGACCATCACGCCAGTGATCGAGCATCCGCTCCGTATAAGTGACCATCGTTTCGGCGTAGGCTTCGATGCGTTTGGTGTGCAGCGCGGGCGCGACCAGCTTCCGCTGCCGCCTCCAAAACTCGCCATCGCTGATGAGCAGCCCATTACCGAACGCTCGCGCCAGCCCCAGTTCAGGATCCTTGTACGTCTGGTCTTTGTGGAATTTATCCGCCTGCGCAACCAACACTTCGTGGGCAAACTCCGGATCGGCCACCAGATAGTAGCTGCCGATCGGCGCGGTCAGGGTCGCCACCCGACCATACTGCCGGAAAATCCGCCCGAAGAACCCGAGCATGTCCGAATTCATCTCCGCCATCAGCTTAAAGCGGCCAAGCATTGATTTAGGGAATACCAAACCCGCTGCCATCTGTCCCATGGGTGCATCCTCGTTGACACTTTGACTATTTATGGACACATTGTCTATAATTGATGATATGTAAAGGCCGCCGACTGTCAACCAGCAGTTTAGGCAGCCTGTCCATTACTAGACAGGTGTCTATAATGACCGAAAAACGACCGGACCGCCGTCGGGAACGCACGTTTCAGATGTTGAGTAAAGCCCTGCTCGAACTGCTGAAAGAGCGTGATTACAGCAACATCACCATTCAGGATGTGGTGGACAAAGCCGATGTCAGCCGCGCCACCTTTTATCTGCACTTCAAAGACAAGGATGAACTGCTCTTCAAAAGTATGGAGCGCATCTACGATGAGTTAAGCAGCAACTACCCGCTGCTCAACCGCAACGCTTTTGCCAATCAAACGTATACCCATTCAGTTGAAGATGCGCATGATTTTCATCATGTGGCGGCCAATGCGGATTTCTACCGGGCAATGTTGAGCGACCATGGATCGCCGCAGTTCATTGGCATGGTGCGGGCGTATCTGGAAAAGGTGCTGCACGACCAGATTCTCAAGCCGCTCGCCCCGACTGACGGCGAACCGGAAGTGCCGCTCGACTTAATGGCGGCGTACATGGCGGGCGCTGAGATCGGGGTGATCAACTGGTGGCTGGACAACAATATGCCCATCTCTCCCAGCGAGATCAGCGGCATGCTGAACCAGATGTGCCTGTTTGGGATCCGCTGGGCCTTGCGCCTACCGATTGATTCAAACGGCACTCCAACTTGAAAATATTGAACACTTGTTCTATACTTGAAGTATAAACCACCCCCTACTTATGTGGGTCTTACACATCTTTTACGCAAAAGTCGGGGACGTGTGTTGTAGAATCAATCTGTTCCACATACAGAGATGGTGAATGGCTGTACAGACAAAGACGTACGCGGAAAAAGCGGTGAGAAAGTCGCCGCAGAAGCCCAAAACGAAATCGAAGGCGCGTTCCGGTTGGGTGCGTTACCTGCCGGGTTGGATTATCATCGCGTTCGTGCTGGCGATCTTGCTGCCGAATGCGTTGGCCTCAACATTTGGCGTCGTCAATCGGGCGATCAGCGCTGTCCCCTTGGTAACTGGTGTACAAGCTGTGTATGTTGCTCCGGCAGGCGTCGGATCCAATGTGATCGCACCGTTCTTCACGAAAGAAGTCCGGCACTGGAGTTCAGATATTCAGCGGTGGGCGCTGCAGTACGGGCTTGACCCCAACTTGCTCGCCACCGTAATGCAGATCGAGTCCTGTGGCTACGACACTGTGAGCAGTCACGCCGGTGCACAGGGACTGTTTCAGGTCATGCCGTTCCACTTTTCGGCGGGCGAGGACATGCTCGACCCGGACACCAACGCCAAGCGCGGCGCGAATTTTCTCAACGAATGTCTCGGCTATGCCGACGGTGACACAGGTTTAGCGATGGCCTGCTACAACGGCGGCCCGTCGGTGATCAGCCGCGCGTTCGACAACTGGGCCAACGAAACCCAGCGCTACTACATCTACGGCACGGGCATCTACACGGACGCCCAGCAAAACCTGTCGACCAGCGAAATGCTCAATACGTGGTACACCTCCGGCGGTGTCAACCTGTGCAATCGCGCCTCCGTCGCCCTCGGCTTAGAGTAGCCCGCGCTAGCAGCAGTACCACATTCCGCAGGTAATCCATGGGTAGGGCGCAGCAATCTGCGCCCTTTTGATTTTTGCATCGAGCCCCGGAGGAGAGTGCGGTAGCTCAGTAGAACAGCGTGGAGCGGAATTTTGGGATCAATTTTGGCGGTTTGTGGACGAGGCAGGCCGCGTCCCTACGAGAAAAACCATCTTTCGTAGGGACGCGATAAATCGCGTCCGCCATCTCCAAATGGATTTCATGCTCTTCTACGCACTTACCGGCCTGCCTCGTCCGCCACCAACGGCCAGTGCAGGCACTGTCCCGACAATCTCCATATGCATAAGTTAAACGACATCATGGTGTGCCTATAAGGTGATGGCTAAGGGGAAATTATTGACCACCACGCAAAAAAAGAGCAGCCCGGATAAACCGGGCTGCTCTTGATTGTCGAGCTGAAAAAACTAGAGCGTGTTGACGATGTTCGAGAAGATGTTGCCGATGGCCGGGCCGAGCAGGGCCAGGATCACGATGACGACAACAGCCACCAAAACGAGAATGAGCGCGTATTCGACGAGGCCTTGGCCTTCTTCACGGGGTTGATAGATCATGATAAGCTCCTGAAATAACGAATGAATTGCCGCAAGTGCGACTTGAAAATAGATTAGCACACTTCCTTTTTGGGGATCCTTAAGAAGTGATCGGATTTGTCAAGATTCCTGAATTATTCACAAACTCTCTTTGCGGGGCAGCGTTTCGAGATGCGCGGCGAGCGCTTCGACCGCGCCCTTGACGGTGGGGGGCAGATTCTCCGCCTGCGCAAGCTTGGTTACGAGGAAATGATCGTTCAAGACGGTCGCTTGCATAGTCAGGTAATTGAAGCTGTCTTCCCGGCGCATGAGCAGCGGGAGTTCCTGATCGGCATGGAAATGCACCGTCTTCAGGATCGTCTCCATGGAGATATCGCGTCCTTCGACATGTAGTACTAAAGTCTCACGCGCCGATTGGGGGATGCCATGGGCTTCGGCGGCGGCGAACACGGCCGCCGTTAAGCGCAGCGTGGCCTGCCACCATGCCGTCAAATGCGGATAGCGTTCGGTGATCGGCTGCACGACTTCTCCGCGCAGCGTTAAGCGCAGCGCGCCGATGAAGGCGCGCGCATAGCGTTTAATCGTCATCATCGCCGCCGTGACCTGCGGATGAATTCGACCCCCGCCCCCACCAGCACAAAGACCTGCACGCCGAGCGCGATTAGCAGCCATGTGGTGTTGTTATTGCGGGCCTGCGGCGCGGGCACAGCCGCAATTGGCTGCACGAGCTCTGGCGTCGGCGCATTGATCACCTGCACGACTTCGGCAGGAGGCGTGATGTCGAGCCCCGCCGTCGGGATCATGGGAATGGGCGTCGGTGTGTTCGTCGCCAGCGTGAACGGCGTGATGGTCGGCGGGACGGGCGTAGCGGTCGGCGCGGGCGTCGGTGTACTCGGGTCGACGGTCGGCGTATACGTCCCCGCATACGGCGGCACGAGGAAGATCGTATCGACTTCCAGATCGCGCACGTCGGCCATGCCGTTCAGCGCCATCATACGCGGCAAATCGGCCCACGTGTAGCCGTAGATCAGTGCGATATCGCCGAGTGTATCTCCCGGCTGCACCAGATGTTGAATATTGCCATGTTCATCCGTGCCGACGACAAATGATGGCGGCGCGGCCACCCCCGATCCACTCCCGCTGCCGGAACTCGCGCTCCCGCTGCCCGCTGAGACGGCCGGTGCTGCCGCAGCGTAACCATAGCCATTCGGATTGCCGAACACCATGACATAGGCGCGCCCCCAATCACCCGCCGCGATCCCAATCCCCACCTCGGAATAAGCAGGATTAACCAGCCCGGCGTAGTGAATCCCCGAATTGATCCAGAAAGTCCACGCGCTGTCTACCGAGGCATTCGACCCGGCATAGATGTTTTCGCTGACGGCATTGGAGGAATATCCGGCGTTTTGAGCGCGCGTGCGCGGCCCGGAGCCGTCCGGATGCGTGTGGCTGACGCTGCCCGTCTCGATCATCCATTGGGCTTGCTGCTGCGCCGCGGCTGACAACGCCCCATTGAGGCTGTAGCCGGCCCGTCCGAGCGACGAGCGCAGCGCATTGACCCGGTTGAGTAAGTCGCCCGCGCCATCCTGAGCGTAAACCGGCACGGCGATTAAGACTATCAAGCAGAGGAGGAAGCATTTTCTCATCATGCGCGCCATTTTATCACGCCAAAACGAGAAAAGAAATTCAACGGCGGAGAACGCAGAGACAAGCGGTTTTCACTCTGTTCTCTCTGCGTTCGCCGCAGTTCAGGGTGTTTAGAAGCTGGGCAGTTCGCCGCGTGTGATCACCCAAGGATCGCTCAGCAGACCATCGGCGTTAGCGTGATTGCCGATCTGCCAGATGTACTCCCACGCTTGAAACAGCACGATTTCGGGGTATAAATTGCGAATATCGCGGATCAGATTGGCGTAATCGTACTCGACCGAATCCCACCCTTCGCCCGAGGCCGGCAGCGGGCCGAATTCAAACAGCCCTATCGGCTTATCCAGCTCGCTGATCGCGTCGTATTCGCCGTAGCCGTTCAAATCGAGCGGGTCTTCGTCGATATCCATGTACTTGTCCAGCCCGACAAGATCGACATAAGCGGCGCCGGGATAGAACACCGCGGGCGATGGTTCGTCCCGATGCCCAGTCATCATCGGCGTAAACGCCCACAGCAGATTATCCAGCCCCTTGTCGTAGGTGAAATAATCGAACATGTCGCGCCATGCCGCGACGAAATCGTCCGGGTCCTGGCGATGCCACCATGCCCAACCCCCATTCATTTCATGCAGCGGCCGCCAGATGACCACCACGTCCGCGTCTTCCAGTTCCTGCAAACCGGACGCAATATCGTCAAGCATCGCGCGCCAGCGCACCGCCGCCGGATTCCCCGGTTCGAGGAGTTCGCTCATCGGGTAGGTGTCCCACGGATTTTCGGTGGTCGTGTTCTCCCAATCATTCGAGCTGCCGCCCGTCCACGGGTTATCGGCGTGCCAGCTAATGTTCACTAGGCTGCCCGCATTCCACGCTTCGATCAGAAAATCGTTGGGTTCGCTGAAATCATTCCCGTGCGCCATATCCCAGCGCTTGTAATCCATCCCCGTCAGCGCGGGATACTGCCCCGCCTGATCAAAGATGCGCTGGAGCTGTTCGGTGGCCGTTTCGGCGCTTGTCCCGTCACCGTAGGCGCCAAATTGACCGGAGAGCACGCGGTTATTCGAGCGGTCAGTCAAGCCATCGAGGTAGCTCAACACGGCGCGGGCCTGGCTGGTCGCGTTGGGATTCGCCGGCACACCGCGATTCGGTTCAGCCGCCAGCGGACGTTCAGCCACCGCCGCCACTTCTGCCGCTTCTACGGGGCGCAGCAGCGAACTATGAATGTACCCGGTCTGCTCGTCGAAGGCGACGCTGTACCAGACGCTGCTGCCGCCCACCGCGTCGCCGTTCACCTCTCCGGTGACCTCGACGCGCGCACCCGGATCAAGCTGCGTAATCACGTCCGCGCCCGTGTTCGGGGCGGTTCGCACATTAATTCGATTGCTGCTCCCAACTTCATACGGTGTGGTTTGGGCCATGACCACCGTCGTAACGGCGAGCAGCAGCCAACATAGAATGAGCTTTTTCACGGTCTACCCTACCTCGTCTCGGTTGTTGGTTCCAGTTTACAGAAAATCTAAAACATTTCAATAGTCATAACGTCAAATTATTCGTAATAAAAGAGTGGGAGATGAGGAATTGCCATGGAATAGAGCAGAACTACGGAAACTCAGTACAGCACGGATTTCACAGCCGCACCCCGTTGCGCTGCGCTCAACCGCCCCTCTCCCAAGGGAGAGGGGCAAAGAACCGTCAGGTTCTCGGGGTAACGATCGCTCAAAAAGCAGGTAATTCGCGCTACATGTCAACTTTCGTGATTCACTGAAACTGCTTAACAAAAAGGACGAGGTTAACCTCGTCCTTCCCGTGACCGAATTCTGAATGAAAATCGGAGCTAAAGCCCTCTCAGCACGTCAGCAGCACTTCGAGGTTGTCGTCGCCGATGAACTCCAGTTCGACGCGGGTGATCTTGCCGTCGAAGCCGTGCACCTTGAGCTGCGGCGGCAGCGTCCGCGCGATGATCGCGTTCGGGTTGCTCAGCTCGTGGCGCGCGATCTTCTCCACGCCCAGTACCTTGAGCGCCACTTTCGCGGGGACATCAAAGGCGCGGGTGACTTCTTCGACATCGAGCTTACTATTCTTCAAGCGTAACAGCTTGGGATTCTTCGGGTCATTTTCGAGGGTGTAGCGAAACTTGATGAATGCGGTGATCGGCTGGTGGATATGGACGGTCGCGGCGATGCGGGCTTCGCGTCCGACAATGGCAACACTCATTTCAGAGACGTTGTGGACAATTGGGAGGTCAAACTGCGCGACTTTTTGTTCGGCGACGATGGTATAAAAGACCTTGCGCAGCACAAAGCCGAGCATCTCACTGGTCAACATCGAATGAAATTCGCCGGCTTGCGTTAGACTGTCAGCGATCAGTTTTTCGACGACTTCAGCCGGAGCAGAAACGTCCGCGGCAATCTGCTTGCGCAGTCCTTGCGAGTGATTTGACATAAAGTATCCAGAACTATCACGAACAGCTTGACTAGTATGTAAGTCTATCAAGGGCTGTGTCTTGTCGTGCGACCCAGCTCTCACAAAACGATTATATTATATGGAGCGGCTAAGAGCGAAAGACTGAGGGTTTCCGCACAAAACACCCCTCTGCGCTTCACCTCCTGTCCCCCTGTGCTCACCGGTCGCAGACTCCGGTAAGCTCCCGTTTTCTGCTACAATGAGCGTAATTTCCTGAGGTTTAACGGAGGGCCGCATGCCCGATACCCCACTCATGCCCGATGATGAGCATGAACCCGATCAGGCGTATTCCGCGGGTGACTATATGCTGTCCGAGGGCGGCGACCGAACCATGTCCACTGATGAGGAGGACATCCACAGCGCCCAAACGACGGACATCGAACCGGCGGTCGACTTACACGAAAAGCCCACGCTGCCGCTGCCCGAAGACGAGCCAGAGGCGAAGCTGAATCCCAAAACCCTGCCGGGGAGCGCGGGCTTTGACCCGAACCCCGATTTTCTGAAGAAGGATGAGCCGCCCGTGAAAGACGACGACACGCCCGACATGTTCGGTGAAGGCGCGACCATGCCGCACATTGTCCCCTTTGAGCACACAATGGTGCATGTGCCGGGGGAAAGTCACCGCCCCGCGCAGCAGCGGACACAACCCCAGCGCGTGACCCAACCGCAGCCGCAGCAGCGTCCACCGCAGCAGCAGCCGACCATCCCAATTCCGCCCGCCGCGCCGCCGACCAATCCGCAGGGGGGATACCCACCTGCGATGCAGCAGCCCGGTCTGCCGCCGCGCAATCCCGTGCGCAAGCGTAAGGGTTTCCTCGGCTGTTCCCCCGGCTGTCTGATGATCTTCGCGGGTGTCGTGCTGACCTTCTGCGGCGGCCTGACCCTGCTCTCGATCGTCCTCACGGCGACGCTCGGCACGCGGCTCGAAGAACAGCTCAGCGCGCAGGTTGAACAAGTCGGCGACTACCAGAATTTCCAGAGCACGTTCTATTATGATCGCGACGGCGCGCTGCTCTATGAAGTCTTCAATGAGGGGCGACGCACGAATGTCGCCTATGAAAGTTTCCCGCAAGACCTGATCAACGCGACGGTCGCCACCGAAGACGACTCGTTCTGGTCGAACCCCGGCTTCGAAGTGCAGGCGACCACGCGCGCCTTCTTGCAGTACGTCGGCGTGGGCGATAACGGCACCGGCGGCAGCACGATCACGCAGCAGTTGGTGCGCAACGTGCTGTTCGACGCCGAATATCGCGCCGAACGCAGCGTGCAGCGCAAAGTCGAAGAAATCCTGCTGGCCTTCCTGCTTTCACGCCGCATGAACAAGCAGGAAGTCCTCGAAATGTACCTGAACGAGATTTACTACGGCAACCTCGCCTACGGGGCGCAGGCCGCCGCACAGGTGATCTTCGGCAAAGATGTCAGCGAATTGTCGCTCGGTGAGGCCGCGCTGCTGGCGGGCTTGCCGCAAGCGCCCGCCAACCTCGATCCGCTGAACCCCGATCCCGAAGTCCAAACGGCCGTAATGGATCGCTGGCGTGTCGTGCTGGATCGCATGGTCGAAGTTGGCTATATCACGTCCGAACTGCGCGATCAAACGCTGGGCGCGGGCCTGACATTCGCTGAACCGCAGGATGTACCGCTGCGTGCGCCGCATTTCACCGTGTATGCGCGGCAGGAACTCGAAGCCTTGATGGGAGAGCTCGGCTACACCCCGGAAGAAGTCGCGCGCGGCGGTTTACGGGTGTACACGACCGTCGATCTCGAACTCAACGATCTGGCGCAGACCTCCGCTCGCAACCAGATCGCGGGGCTGGTCAATCAGAACGTCAACAACGCGGCGGTGCTGGTCATCCAGCCTACCACCGGGCAGATCATGGCGATGGTCGGCAGCGTCGACTACAACAACGACAACATCGACGGGCGCGTAAATGTGACCATCTCGCCGCGGCAGCCGGGCAGCACCATGAAGCCCTTCACTTATGCCGCCGCCATGGAACAGGGCATGACCCCCGCCGATATCATCTGGGATACGCAGTTCGCCCTATCGGACTATCAACCCGTCAACTACGACCGCTCGTTCCATGGCCCGGTGCGGATGCGCACCGCCCTATCCAACAGCTACAACATCCCGGCGCTGCAAACGCTCCGCAACATTGGTGTGCCAGCGCTCCTCGAAATCATGGCGCGCTTCGGCGTGACCAGCCTCGGCAGCGATGCCAGCCAGTACGGGATTTCGCTCACGCTCGGCGGCGGCGACATCACCCTGCTGGAACTGACCCGCGCCTATGGCGTGTTCGCCAATGGCGGCGTCTATGTCCCCACCACGTCGATCCTGTGTATCATCGACCGCGACGATAACATCGTGTACCAGTACGAGCAGGGCTGCCCGAACGGTAATACCACCGCCGCAACGCAGTTCCGCGAAGGCTACGGCACGCAGGTGCTCGATCCCCGCATCGCCTACATCATCGGCGACATTCTGGCCGACGAAGCCGCCCGCCAGCCCGCCATGGGTGCGCAGAGTTCACTCTATACCGGGAGCATCGGCTCATCGGTCAAGACCGGGACGACCGACAATTTCCGCGATAACTGGACGGTCGGTTTCACCCGCAACGCGGCCGTCGGCGTGTGGGTCGGTAACACCCGCGGCGAACCGATGATCAACACGTCGGGCTTAACGGGCGCGGCACCGATCTGGAATCAGGTGCTCACCTCGATTTACAACGATAACGCCGTGCTCAATGAGTTCGGCGTTGATGGCGCGCTGCAAGCCGACCGCCTCGATCAGCCGCCGGGCGTCGCGCTGCAATCGCTGTGCTCCGTCCGCACGCTGACCGATCCCGCGCTGGATTGTTCCGGACGCGTCAACGAGTGGCTGCTCGACTCGCCCGCTGCCCGCTGGAACGGTCAGGGGCTGGATTATCCGCCAGGCACCCAAGCGCCAGGCGATCAGCCGCCCGCGGCGGGGCCGTGGCTGCGCGAAGTCGAGCCGGATATCTACCGCGTGCTCGTCTCGCCGCTCCCACCCGACATCGCCAACCTGATTCAGTTTCAGGTCGAAGTGGGGCAAGCCGCGCCGCCCGCGCCCCTGTACTGCCAGGTCCCGGTCGAACTGCAAGGCAGCGCCCCCGCTGCGCGCGAGCAGTTGTTCATCGCGCCGCCGCCCTACCCGGATGATGCCGCCCGCGCCGAACAGTATGCCCGCTCACAGGGACTGGCCTTCCTGCCGACCATCGCCTGTACACCCGATCTACTCAACGCGGCGGGCAACCCGGCCGTGCTGACCGCCTTCATCAGCTCGCCCGCGCCCGGTCAAACGGTGAGCGGCAGCGTGCCGATCCTCGGTACGGCGCAGTTCAGCGCCGAGCAAGCCGTCTATTACAAGCTGGAACTCAGCGGCGGACAGTTTGGCAGCAGTTGGGTCACACTGGGCGACGTTCACCCGAACAGTGTGGTCAACGGTCAGCTCGAACTTTTGCCGGGCGAACGCTTGCAACCGGGACAGTATTCGCTGCAACTGGTCGTCGTCGGTCTGGATGGCAACTACGTCCAGCAGCCCTATCAAGTGACATTCAACGTACAATGAGCCGTTAGCGCATAGCAGTTAGCCTTCAGCAAAATGCTAATCGCTAGCGGTTAAAGTGAGATCCCGAAAGGGATCTCCGAACGAATGTAGGGGCGCACCTACGTGTGCGCCCGAAACCGGGCAGACACCTAGGTCTGCCCCTACACGAAACTTTTGGCAATCAACTTGAGGAGCCAATTTATGGGTACAGCCGAACATCGCGCGAAGGCGGGGCACGATCCCGTCACCATCGCCATTGTCACCGTGAGCGACACGCGCACGCCGGAAACCGACGAAAACCGCACGTATATCGAGCGGCGCATGACCGAGCTGGGGCACATCGTCGCCGCGTACCGCTTGATCAAAGATGAGCCGGATCAGGTAGCGGCGGCGCTCGAAGAACTGGTCGCGCTGCCCGATGTGCGCCTGATTCTGTTCAACGGCGGCACAGGTATCAGCCCGCGCGACACCACCTTTGATGTGATCAGCCGCATGCTCGAAAAAACGCTCCCTGGCTTCGGCGAACTCTTCCGCCTGTTGAGCTTTCAGGAAGTCGGCGCAGCGGCCATGCTCAGCCGTGCGACGGCGGGCGTCTACCGAAAGACGCTGGTGTTTTCGATGCCGGGCAGCCCCAACGCCGTGCAGGTCGCGTTGGAAAAGCTCATCCTGCCGGAGATTAACCATCTGGCTTGGGAGGTCGTGCGTAAGTGAGCGGACGCAGCCCGATCTACCGCCTGATTCAGGTCGTGACGCTGCTGATCGCGGCGGTCTTCGCCGTGAGCGGCTTCTTCGGGCTGCGCGAATTGGCGTGGCGGCATGACGCGCAGGTCAACACCCAGATTCTCAGCGGACTGGTCGTGACCCTTGTGGGCGTAGGCGTGCCTGGCCTGTTGTATATCCTGTTCGGGTCGGTGCTGGGACGCATCATCCGCATCGATCTGATCAGCATCCAATTTGGCGCGCTGATCGGCATGCTGCTCTACGGCGTCTACAACACAATCACACCGCTCACGCCGGAAAGTCAGCGATTTGATCTGCCCCGGCGCGCACTCACGGGCGGCATCGACGGGCTGCTGATCGGAGTGGTCATCGGCGCGGTGGTCATGTTCATCAACGGACGGGAGCTGCGTTTCCGCCGCGCGGATCTCACGCGCTATTTCGTCTTGTTTCTCGCCGTGCTCGCCATCGCGTGGTTCGTCGTGATCTTTTCGACGACCGTCAATATGGCCGACATGCTCGCACTGGCGATCACCG
The DNA here is from genome assembly GCA_937988705.1 of uncultured Chloroflexota bacterium. Taxonomy (GTDB): domain Bacteria; phylum Chloroflexota; class Anaerolineae; order Aggregatilineales; family Phototrophicaceae; genus Flexifilum. Next base: position 13,489 of record CALKIA010000382.1, read on the forward strand.
GCCTGTTCGTGCTGCTGCTTAAGTTCGGCGTAGCGCAGTATGACCGCCGCCTCCCCCGTGAAGACGACTACGCGGATGAAGATGGGTAAATCGAGTTAAAGCGTAGGATCGACTTCCAACTCATCCAGCACGAGGACGAGAATCTCCGTCACCCGCTTCACCCCGAGATCATTGGTGAGAAATGCAGCAGCCCCAGACTCGATAGCTGTTGCTACCTGCAGCGCATCGGGTGTCCTCAAATTGTAAGTTGCGCGCAGATATGCAGCTCGATTCGCAATGGCTTCATCCACTGGGATGAGCTGTACGAATTTTGTATCACTAAGCAGCGCACGATACGTCTCCTCTACAGGTTTATCACCAGTCCGTAGAGGTTTGACCAGAACCTCAGTCAATGTCACCGTAGAAGTTACAAGCGTTATTTTGTTTATTTCGGCGAAACGAAATACTTCCCGAACTCTATCTCTAAAATTGAGATCTTTTTCTGCAAAGTAAATAAATGGTGCGGTATCAACCGCAAGGCGGCTGATACCAGCGAAAGCAACGTCAATTTTCACGGACGATCATCCCATTCGCTGCGAAGCTGATTGACGTATTCTTGAGCGTCCATATCCCGTAAATGAGCTGCAAACCCCTCAAATTCGAGGATACTGCGGCGTTTACGCGCGGGTTGTTCTGAGGGAAACGTCGATACAACATGCATCACGAGTTGCTTACGTTCCTCTAAGGATAGGGCATCGACCGCCTGAATCAATTCTTGGAGTGTCATCCAACTGCCTCCCCACTTAGCCTCAGCTTGATTATACACTGCCACCGTACTGCTTGATGATGCGCCGCGCGACCACCATGCGATGCACTTCGCTCGCGCCGTCGTAGATGCGGAAGGCGCGCGCTGCCTCGTACCACTTGCTGAGCGGCAGATCGCGCGAGATGCCGAGCCCGCCGCAAATCTGAATGGCGCGGTCAATCACGCGGTTGACCGTCTCCGCGACGAACACCTTACACATGGACGCTTCTTGCCGTGCCTGATCGCCGTTTTCAAGCAGCCACGCCGCCTGCTGAATCATCAACCGCCCGGCGTGCAGTTCCATGGCTGAATCCGCCAGCATCCACTGGATCGATTGGTGTTCGGTCAGATGCTTGCCGAATGCTTCGCGCAGCGCGGCGTACTGCGTAGCAATTTCCAGCGCGCGCTGCGCGATGCCCGTCCAGCGCATGCAGTGCGTCAGGCGGGCAGGCCCAAGCCGCGCCTGCGTGAGCGCAAAACCGTCGCCTTCCTGGCCGAGAATCGCGCTGTGTGGCAGGCGCACAGCGTTGAACTTGATTTCGGCGTGCCCGCCTAAGTCGTCGAAGCCCATGATCGGGATGCGCCGCACCACTTCGATTCCCGGCGTATCCGCGGGGGCGATGAAGATCGTCGCGCCTTTGCTCGTCGCCACATCGGGATTCGTCCGCGCCATGATCAGCAGGAAGGCCGCGCCGTCGCCGCCGCTCGTCCACCACTTATGCCCGTTGATGATCCAGTCATCGCCGTCGCGCACCGCGCTCGTGCGCAGCATGTTCGGGTCGCTGCCCGCGCCGGGATGCGGTTCAGTCATGGCAAAGCCGGAGTAGATATCGCCCGCCGCCAGCGGCTTGAGATAGCGTTCGCGCTGCTCCGCATTGGCGAACAAATGCAGTAGATGCATGTTGCCTTCGTCGGGTGCGGAGCAGTTGAGCGCCAGCGGGCCGAGGTGACTGCGCCCCGCCGCCTCAAACACCGGGACGATCTCGCTCAGCGATAAGCCCATGCCGCCGAGTTCTGGCGCGAGCTGCGGAGCCCACAGGCCAGCCGCTTTGGCTTTGGCGCGCACCTCCGTCAACAGGGGCGCGGGCAGCCCATCGAGGGTATCGGCGGCGTGCTGCTCCAACGGGATCACTTCGTTGTCGATGAACTGGGTGACCCGGCGAACAATAGCTTGAACGTGAGGAGGCGTTGAAAAATCCATTTTTATCAGCCTATCGCAGTATAATTTGCGTGAACCGGGCGAAAGTTGTACCCTGGCAGTTATTGTAACGATCTCTATTTTAAATTGCCCATTATGACTAACCTGCCTTTTGCTACTTTCCGTGATCTTTTAGCCACCTTTCTCACTCAAGCGACCGAGTTGGACGTTGTCATTGACAGCGCAACCCTACTGGCGGGCGGCGCCTCGCGCGACATGTGGCTGATCGACGCGCGCCTCGGCGGCGGATCAGAACGTCTCGTGCTGCGGCGCGATCTGCCCACATCGATGCATGAAGCGGCGCTCAGTCGCCAGCAGGAATTCCGCTTGATGCAAACCGCGTATGCCGAGGGCGTCAAAGTGGCGCGCCCGCGCTTCGTCTGTGCCGATCCAGCGGTGTTGGAGGGAGCATTCTTCCTCATGGATTTTGTCGACGGGGTCGCCATCGGGCGCAAGGTCGTGACCCTGCCGGAATTAGCCGCTGCGCGCGCCCAACTCCCCGAACACATGGCGGAACAACTCGCCCGCATTCACCAGATCGACGCTGCCCGCTTGGATTTTCTGCAGCGTCCTGCCGACTCGCCCGCGCTCGAAGCGATCCGCGAGACTTACGAGATTCTTGATCGCCTCGGCGTGAACAATCCCGCGTTTGAATATGCGCTGCGTTGGGCCGAACGGCACCCGCCGACCTGCGCCGCGCTCACGCTGATTCACGGCGACTTCCGCATCGGCAACCTGATCGTGGACGCGAACGGGCTCGCCGCCGTCGCCGACTGGGAATTCGCGCACTGGGGCGACCCGGACGAGGAGTTGGGCTATGTGTGCATGCGCGATTGGCGCTTCGGCGTGATTCACAAGCGCATGGGGGGCATCGGCGACCGCGAACCCTTCCTGCAAGCCTACGAGCGGCACAGCGGGCGCACCGTCGACCGCGCCGCCGTCGATTTCTGGGAGCTGCTCGGCAATATCCGCTGGGGCGTGATCTGTCTGGCGCAGGCCAACCGCCATCTCTCCGGGCGGGATCCCAGCGTGGAACTGGCGAGTTTAGGCCGCCGTTCCGCTGAAATGCAATCCGAGATGCTCCGCTTAATCGCGCAGATGGAGGCGCACGCATGAACGACCGTCCCACGCTCGAAGAGCTGATCGAGGCTGCGCGGTTGCATATTGAGACGAACGTCATTCCAGCCGTCAAAGGCGACGCCCGGCTGTATTTTCAAACGCTGGTGGCGATCAACGTGCTGCGCGTGGCCGAACGCGAACTGACCCACGGCTGGAGTCATTTGCAGGCGGAATGGCGGCGGCTCGATCATCTGGAAGGCGAAGCCCAAACTATCCCCGCCAGCCCCACCGAAGCGGCGGAAGCCCTGCGCGTACGCAATGCTGAACTCTGCGCCCGCATCCGCGCGGGTGAGTATGACGCTGAGTCGGCGGCGCTGTTCGCGCATCTGCAAGCGAACGTGCGCGAGGCGCTCGAAATCGCCAACCCGAAGTTTTTGCAGGTTTCCGACACATAGCTAGCTACACATGAGGACAGCCTGCAGCCCTCGGCCAACTAATTATCAGCGCGACCTTTCTCTTAAAGTTCGCTCACTCGAAGTTCTGCTATCCTATGAAAGCATACATCGAAGGGACTGCCGATGCCCGACCTCGGACTGCTGCTGCGTGAATATGGACTGAACTATCGTGAAATTGTCCGCCGCCTGATGCTGATGGTGATCATCAGCGCCATTTACGTCTGGTTGTGGGGTCTGGATGACGGTGGCTCCGCGTGGAATTGGCTCTTCGTCGTTCTTATACTCCTTACCCTCAGTCTCACGCTGATCCCCAGTGTCACCAACCTGATCCAAAACCCGCGGCTGCGCGTGTACGAACGTGGTGTCGCGCTCCGCCTCAGGGGTCGTGAGCAAGGGTGGCGCTGGGACGAGTTCACGCGATTTCAGGGACAGTTCACCAATTATAGTCTCTGGGGTCTCATCACGTGGCTGCATACCGGCGTCCATACCTTTTACGTCGGCGACGTTCCGGCCATCCGTTTGACCCAGTTCTACGCCAGCGCGATCGAAATCTACCAACTGCTGGTCCATCCGATCACCCAAGCGCTGCTCCCCCAGCAAATCGAGCGGTTGGAGCGCGGCGAAACGCTGGAATTTAAGCACGTCAAACTCGCGCTGGACGGTCTGATGGTGGGAAAAACGACGATCCCGCTGGCCGACATCCGAGCGATCTACGGGCAGCCGCAGCAAATCAACGTGGAACGCCGTTCGACCTCCAAAACCGTCAACCTCCTGCTGACCGATTTTCCGAACCCAACCGTTTTGATCGCCCTGCTCAACATCCTGTCGCGGGAGACGCTGCGATGAATGTGCCTCTACAGCCCCCCCCACCGCTCACCGCCTCCCGCCGCCTCATGAGCGCGCTGCTGATCGGCCTCGGCGTTTCGGCCTATGGCTGGATGATCTGGCTGCTCTACAACCAGATGACCGGGCTTATCCCGCCCGGCCAAGAAAACCGTACCATGCGTACCAACACGCTCATGACCTTTGTGCTCGTCGGGACGATCCTTCTCACCCCCGTTGCTTACCTGCTGCTGGGGCTGTTCGCCCAACCCGGCCACCGTTTCAACCCGCTGCGGCGCTGGCTGTGGGTGATGGTCGTCGTAGGGGTTGGTTTCCCACTCTTCGCCGTGACTCTCCCCCCCGAACAGGCAGCGCTCACGCTGGGCACGCTCACGCTCCCGACCCTGCTGCTGCTTGTAGCGCTGATACTGTTATGCGTCCCCTTGCTCATCGGGTTCGTGGCGCGCTGGCGCGGCGCGGAGATCACGCTGACCGAGGACGGCGCGACCGTTCGAAGCTCTGTGGCCGCGCTGCGCGATCAGCCCGGCACAACCTACCGCTGGTCAGATTTCGACAGCATCAGCGTACACGGCAGTTGGATCACCTTTGGCACGAATCCCACACCGCAAATAACCACCATCGCCACAACGAGCGGTCGGCGCGTGCGCTTTGGTTCGCCCTACGATAACGCCTTCGTGCTGGCAACGACCGCGCTGACGCGGATTGCCGACGCGATGAGCGCCCGCCTGATCGCGGAGTTTGACGGCACAGGTCGAGCCGCATTCGGCGCGCTCACCTTCACAGGGATAGGGATTGAGTCTGGTGGGCAAGCTGTCGCGTGGGACGATCTAAAAGAGGCGCAGCATGCGGGGACGAACCTTGTATTTTACCGGCAGGATGGCAGCATGGCACTGCTCATGCCACGTAGGGCGCTGCCCAACGAGATTATCGTCCCGCTGCTGATCGCCCGGTTGCAGACGCATGTCAGAACACCCCTGGATCGCGACGATAGTCACGCTGGTCTTCGGTAGTCGGGGATGCGCAGCGGTGAAATAAAAAAGGCGATCCGCTGGGATCGCCCTTCGATGAGTGCTGCCTAGGGTGAGTTATTCGAGGCGGTCGGACACGTCGAGCAGATTGTCTGCTTCCTGAACCATCTTTTCGGCCACGGAGTCGCCATCTTTGGCGGCTTTCCGCACCCAACCGAGCGACGCTTTGAGCATCGCACGCAGCCGCTTGGCCAGCAGGGTATCATCCTTGCCGCGCCGTTCGTCAAGATCAT
>CALKIA010000383.1 GCA_937988705.1 uncultured Chloroflexota bacterium
CAAAGCTTCGAAGCCGTATATCTGTCACCCCGGGCTCGCGTTGTGTTGCTTGGCGCGGGCAAGCTGGGGCTGTTAGCGGCACAGGTGATCCGACTGATCGGTTGCGACCTCTCGGTGGTCGTTCGCCGCGAACGGCAAGCACGCTTGCTCAATCATTGGGGAATCGACGCGGTTGACCGTGTTCCGCCACAACAAGCGCAGGTGGTCGTCGACTGTACTGGAACGGCGGAAGGTTTCGCACTGGCGCTCGATATGGTTGAGCCGCGCGGCACCATCGTGTTGAAGAGCACCTACACGGCGCTGCCACAGGCTGATCTCACCCGCGTTGCTGTGAATGAAGTGAGGGTGATTGGGAGCCGCTGCGGGCCGTTTCCCGCTGCGATCCGGTTGCTGAGCCTTGGGCTGATAGATGTGGAATCACTTATCGAACAGAGGTACACGCTGGATGATGCGATCCGGGCATTCGACGCAGCTGCTCAACCGGGTATGCTGAAGGTATTACTCGAGATTTAGTCCGCGAGCGGCAGCGTCACGAAGAAATTCGAGCCGCTGCCGACTTCGCTTTCCAACGTGATCAGACCCTGGTGTGCTTCGATGATGTGCTTGGCAATCGCGAGGCCGAGTCCCGTCCCCTGCGCCACTTCCGCCGTCTCTTCGACCCGATAGAACTTCTGAAACAGCTTCTTCTGGCTCTCTTTAGAGATACCATAGCCCGTATCGGCAACGGAGACTTCTGCAAACGGCTCATCGTGCCGAATACTTACATACGTCGCCACCTGGATGCTGCCGCCTTCACGATTGTATTTGATCGCGTTGGTGAGCAAATTCAGAATGACCTGCTTGATCTTGCCACGATCGCCATCAACGGCAAAGGGCTCAATGTTGGCCTCAATCGTGATGTTCTTGTCGGCAGCCTGCTGGCGGACGATATCCACGCATTCATTAACGAGTTGATCGAGGTCGAAACGCTGGAGATTCAGACGAACGCGGCCAGATTCGAGGCGCGCGAGATCCAAGAAATCACTCGTCATCTGGATGAGCCGTTCGATCTCGCTCTGCATGGTCACGATCGTCGTGTTGCGTTTATCGACTGGAAGCTCCGGTCGGAGGAGGAGGGACATGCTGGTACGCAGTGCGGCCAGTGGGCTGCGCAGCTCATGCACAACTTCTGCCATGAAGTCGCTCTGTTGGAACAGGCGTGCATTCTCAATGGCAATGGCGGCCTGCGTCGCCAACATCGAGAGTGTTTTCACGTCATCATCATTGAAGCGTTCGCCGGTGCGCTTATTGACGGCTTCTAGTGCGCCAATGACCCGGTTGTGCGCACGCATAGGTACGGCCAGCAGATTGCGCGTGCGAAACTTCAACTGATCATCGACGTTACTGTAAAAATTGGAGTCCTGACGTACATCCTCGATCACCCGCGGTTCGCCGTGACTGACTACCCACCCCGCGATGCTGCCTTCCATCGGCACAACGATCGATTCAACTTCGCTGCTGTTGAGCGTACCGACCAACTCAAACCGAAGTTCCCCTGTCGCTGGGTCGATCAAGAGAAGTGAAGCCGACTCCGTCTCGGTGAGTTCGGTGGCCGCCGCAATAATGCGCTGCAGCAGGGAGACATGATCGAGCATTGAGTTCAATTGCTGACCGATTTCCACAATCCGCTCATAGCGAGCGAGCAGCAGATCGAAACTGCGTGAGTTATTGCTCTGCGAGGAGTTCGTCACCGTCACACTATCTTCTCCAAACGATCCAGCACGGCGGGGAGAACCTCGGCGCAATCCCCATGTATAACACACGTTGCTTTATTGTCAATAAACGTATCTTCGTAATTTATAACAAAAAGTTTTGCACCATTACGTAATGCAATCAGAGGAAGGTCGCTGGCCGGAGCAACTTCCAAAGATGAGCCAATCACCAACATAAGATCAGCTTGGCGGGCGGCGTCCTGCGCGCCTTGCAGCTCACGATAGGGCAGCTGCTCACCGAACAGAATCACATTCGGCTTGAGAACACCCCCGCATTTTGGACAGCGGGGCAAGACACGGTCATCAAGATACCGTTGCAGGATCGGCTCCCCGGGGTAAACCGAGAAGCAGAAGATACACGTCGCTTCGCGCATGTGGCCGTGCAGTTCGTAGACTGTGCGGTTGCCTGCGCGCGTATGCAGCATATCGATGTTCTGGGTGATGATCGCCTTAAGCTTACCCAGCGCTTCTAAGCGAGCCAGTGCCTGATGTGCCGGGTTTGGCAGTGAATTGAGTATCAGGCGCGCTAACGGATAGACCCAGCGATAAAACGCCTCAGGATTTTGCCGAAAACCGTAGATGCTGGCGACCTCCAGTGGATCGACGCTTTCCCACAGGCCACTGCTCGGACTACGGAAGTCGGGAATCCCGGAGGGCGTACTAATCCCTGCCCCCGTAAACGCAATCATGGAGCGCGCTTGGGAGACATGGTAGGCAAGGATGTCAATCGGGTCTTGCATTACAACATCGCCTAGGATTGTTCGCCCACCGGCAAGCGAACCCGATTATGCAAATCTTCTGCTAATTTGATCAACTGCGTTGAAACAACGGCGTTCGGTTGGAACATCACCGTCGGGACGTTCGCTTGCATGGCCTGAATCATCAAGTCTGAAGCCAGCGAGATGATCCCGCGCAGCTCATAGCCAAGGTACTGCTCGACATCGCTCCATGACGGCGGCGTCGATGAAGTCGCGCGGCTAACCACCACCACATGCAGGCGATTCGGGTCATTGCGCCATGTCATGATTTCCTGAATGATGTCGCGCGCCATCGTCAACGTCACTACCAGCGGATCGACCACCAGCACGATCTGATCCATTTCGCGGAGCAGTCGCTGACTGAGTGGTGTTAAGCCGGCGCCAAGGTCAAAGACCGACGGGCGACCCATGCTGCGCAGCGAACGCACCACGGCAACGGCCGCTTCGGGTGTGAATACGAGCTGAGCTTCGGTCGCACGAGCCGATGAGAGCAGGGCTCGCAATCCAGATGGATGCGTCACCAGATCATTCTCAATCGCCCGGGGACGAATTTCCTCGGCGGGTTTGCCGAGCACGTTGGCCATGCCATGTGAGCGGGCCAAACCAATTGACACCCCCAGGCTGCCCATTCCTAACCGGAAATCGGCGATGATTGGCGTATCTCCAGCCAGCAAGCGCGCCGCCGCAATATTGACGGCGAGCATTGTCGTACCGACGCCACCTTTCGCGCCCAACACGCCGATGGCGGCACCGCGGGCAGCTCCCTGCGGTTTCTGCGCGGCACTCCGCGCCAAGATCGCTTTAACGCGTGAGGCGAGTTCGGCAGGGTGGGTCGGCTTCGTGAGGTAATCGTCTGCCCCAGCCTCGAAACCTGCGACTTTGTCATCAATGAGCGTTTTGGCGGTGAACATGATGATCGGTATGCGCTGCGTGTCCGGGTTTTTCCGCAGACGGCGCGTCACTTCGTACCCGTTCATATCAGGCATCATGATGTCAAGAATAATAAGGTCCGGACGTTCATTAGCGGCTTTGGTGAGGGCTTGGTTGCCCGCGCTCGCCGCAATGACTTCGTAACCATTACGCTGGAGCATCAGTCCGATCAACTTGAGACTGTCGATATCATCATCGACGACAAGGATTTTTTCAGGCATCGTTAAACCAGAAGGCTGAATGGATTTCAACTATTTCTAAAGAAAGTCTAGCATGAATGGTGAGGAGGCGCAAGCTACCCCAATTCTGTATAATAGGAGGCAGTACGCTGTATTGAGCGTCAGAGGAATTCGAATGAATCTTGAACTATCGCACCGCGTTCTCTCCTCGATCCTGATCAGCCTGCCTGATCCAGTGATCGTGTTTGATGGTCACATGTGTCTCTTGTTGATGAACCCTGCCGCCGAAACCCTGTTCGGCCAATCTGCGGTGGGCGCGCCCGCCCAGGATATTCTGAAGACCGATGATCTCGCTGCGTTCGTGCTCAATCGCAAAACGCTGAATGAATGGGGCGGCATCGACGGCCGAATCTATGTCCCAAGTCTGGAAACAACCAAAGACGAGCAAGGCAATGTCGAAGCCATCGTCTTTGTCCTGCGCGATGTGACGCAATTTAAGAAGGTCAGCCGTAACCAAGCTGAATTCATGCGCATCGTTTCGCACGATATCCGCTCCCCGCTGACATATATCCAGGGTTTCGCCAATATGCTCTCGATGGTCGGCCCGGTCACGGAACGGCAAGAGCATTTTGTCGAGAAAATTCTCTCCGGCATCGCACAGATCACTTCGCTGGTGGACAACATTCAGGACGCCGGTCGTTTTGACATGGAGACTGGTTTTTACGAGATGATGCGCGATCAATGTGATCTCGACGAGATGGTGCAGCGCATCGTGCATAATCATCTGGTGCCAGCGGAAAAAGGTGAGTTGGCCATCACGGTCGAGGTTGCCAGCAATGTCCCAGTGATCAATGCGGACAAAAACATGCTGGAGCGCGCGCTGACGAATCTGGTCGATAACGCGATCAAATATACACCGAATGGTCAGCAAGTGCGGGTGGCAGTGTATACAGCGAACAACAGTGTGATCATCGCTGTGACTGATACCGGATACGGCATCAGCCCGGACAATCAAAAACTACTCTTTCAGCGGCATGTGCGCCTCGCCCGACAGGAACACAAGCGGGTCAAAGGCAGTGGTTTGGGGTTATTCATTGTCAAAAGTGCGGCGCAACGGCACGGTGGAGACGCGTGGGTGCAAAGCGCAGAAGGTCAGGGCAGTACGTTCTTTGTCAGCATTCCTTTGAAAGACGAGAATTTGATCGTCCACAATTGAAACAGATCGTCGTATCCGCTACCATAAAGCGAACAGACGTTCAATAGGGTGAGCCATGCCGATTCATGTGCTATCACAAGATGTCGTTGCGCAGATCGCAGCGGGCGAAGTCGTCGAGCGGCCGACCTCTGTGGTCAAGGAGCTGCTGGAAAACTCGCTCGATGCAGGCGCGCGCCACGTGCGCCTTTCGATTACGGGCGATGGACGCAAACGCATTCAGATCAGCGATGACGGCCGTGGCATTGAAGCGGCAGAAGTCGATCTGGCCTTTTTGCGTCATGCGACTAGTAAGCTCGAAACAGCCAGCGACCTATATCGCATCCAGACACTCGGTTTTCGCGGGGAGGCGCTCGCTAGTATCGCATCCGTCAGCCAGATTAAGCTGACGACCCGCAATCAAGACGAGCAAATCGGCACCTCGCTCGTGGTCGAAGGGGGTGAGATTCGGCAGCGTAAGTCAGTTGGAGCACCCGCAGGCACCGTCATCACCGTCGAGAACCTGTTTTACAATACCCCCGCGCGCCTCAAATTTCTAAAAGGAGAGATGACTGAGAAACGCCAAATCGCGTCCGTTGTGACGCGTTACGCAATGGCGTATCCACAGGTTGCCTTTCACCTCGAACAGGATGGCCGCGAAGTGTTCCGTACCAACGGAAGCGGGAGTCTCGCTGACGTGATCGTGAACGCCCTCGGTCTTGATCACCTCAAGAATATGGTCGAAGTGGATGATACCCATAATGAGATTACGGTATACGGGTTTGCCTCCGCGCCGAGTCTTAATCGTGCGGATCGATCGCGCATCACCCTTTTCGTCAATGGACGCTATGTGCAGGACAGCGGCCTCACGCACGCTGTCGTCCAAGCTTATCACACACTGCTGATGACAGGACGCTACCCGATCGCGATCATGCTGCTCACGCTGAATCCTGAAGAGGTGGATGTAAATGTCCATCCGACGAAAGCTGAAATTCGTTTTCGCGATCATGATGCAGCGTTCAGCGCCATGCAGCGCGCCGTGCGGCGGGCGATCATTGGTGGGGCACAAACGCCCACCATGCGCGGACAAACACCCCAGTATCACCAGTTTGACGAGCAGCAGCGGCTCGATCTACCGCTGGAGTCGCCGGGGCAACACGCCCGCCAGCAGATGCAGCCTTTTGATGAACAGGAAGGCGATCCCACCGCGATCCCCATGGGTCTAGGGCAGCCAGCACAGCCACGCACCCTGCCCATGCTGCGCGTCGTGGGGCAGATTGCCGCTAGTTATATCGTCGCTGAGGCCCCGGCGGGGATGTACCTGGTCGATCAACATGCGGCGCACGAGCGCGTTTTGTATGAGCAGTTCATGGCGGAATACACGCGGCAGAAAACGGTCGCACAGTTGGCGCTGACGCCGGAAAGTGTGCAGGTCGCACCAGCCGAAGCCCGCCTGATCGAGGACAAGCTCCCACTCCTGCACGAATTAGGCTTTCAACTGGAACCCTTTGGGCCGAATATCTTCATCGTGCGCGCTGTGCCCGCTATTCTGGCGGATGTAGACCCCTCTGAACTCATTCGCGGGATCGTGGATGATCTGGAGCAGGGGAATAAACCCGGCATGGAGTCAATTGAAGACAAGATTGTGATGCGGGTATGCAAGCAGGCAGCGGTCAAGGCGGGACAAGTTCTCAGCTATGAGCAAATGCAGGGATTGATTCGCCAGCTCGAACGCTGTCAATCCCCGCTCACCTGTCCGCATGGACGCCCAACGATGATCCACATGAGCAATGATCGCCTCGCGCGCGAGTTTGGACGCCTCGGCGCGTGAGGCGTTCCCCTAGCGACTTTGCCACGTGAAGGTGTGCCAATCCCCTTCACTGATGAAGCGGTACGCGCCTTGTTCATTCGGCACCGCCACCGACACCCGCCAGCGCATGAGATGCGGCTGACCATCGGCAGGAATTAGCGATTCCGGCAGACGATACGAGGTGTTGCGCGTCACATCAATTTGCTGCACGCCAGAAACCGTATCCTGCACTTCGACCAGATATGTCTCGTTGGCATTGAGAATTCCCACGGTTAGCCATTGCAGTGAAAAACTGACCGGAGACACGGCCGCGTCCTGCTGGGGGAAGAAAGCGATCGGCGGGAGGTAGGTCGGCGTGGGCGTGGCCGTCTCGTTGCCCGAAAACGTGGGCGACAGCGTGGGTGTCGGCGTGAGCGCGGGCACGCTCACCACATCGCCGGGGCTCAAGATGACCGTACAGTCGGGTCCGCCACTGGGATTGTCAAAATCACAGTTGAAGAATCCGAGCTGCGGATTAAGCGTAGCCATTATGGGCAACGTTGTATTGTACTGCTGCGCGATCCCCAGAATCGTGATCCCTTCCTGCACCGGCACCTGAATGATCTCGGTGTCGACCGGGAGACGGATTTGCGCGACCGCCGGCGGTTGGGCAGAGGCCGTAAGCGCGAAGCCTTCCGGCGTAAACGTCGCCGTTGGCAGCGGGATTGTGATTGACGAACCAGCGCCCGGCAAGCGATCTTGACTGGTGATATTGGCGTTGAGACGAATGACTTCATCAATCACAGCCAGATCTCGATGACCGAACAACTGCACGATGTAGATGAGCGTATCACCCTGCTGAATCACATATGTTGCATAGGGATTTGGGGTCTCGGTGAACGTGGGAGTCGCGCTGGGCGGTTCCGGCGTCGCTGAAGGCGTGGCGGTCGCGAGCAGCGGTTCGGAGGAGGGTGTTAACGTCGCACTGGCGGTCGGTGTGCTGACTTGCTCGCTGGGCGGCGGAGTCGGCGTTTGCCCCGTCGGGATCGTCTGAAGTTCGCAGGCCGCAAGTAACAACATCGCGATGGCGATGAGCAGGATTGATTTATTCATTGCGCGATTCCCATGTGAAAAGCCGGGTACCTGTCGTGAAAATCGGTTGATCGGGCGAAGTGCGGCGGACGACACTGACCGACCAGCGGTAATCGTGCCACTGCGCGTCTGTACCCTGCCAGTCCGGCGGGACGATAAAATACAACTCGTCCGTTTCGCCCGTATAGGTGGTGCTGGCGGTCAGATCTTCCATCGTGATCAAATACACTTCATCGGCAGCCAGCGTCCCCGTACCCACCCAGCGCAGCGTGATCAAGGCATCGCGCTGAAACAAGGCTCGATCCGGTGGGTTGAACAGGTTGGGAGCATTGAAGGTGGGCGTGAGTGTCGGCGTCGGCGTTTCGCTGCCAGACAGCGTCGGCGAAAGCGTCGGGGTCGGGGTCGGGGCAGGAACACGCATATTCTGACCGGCGACGAGCAGCACGGTACAGGTCGGCCCACCGCTGTCCAGACTGTAATCACACTGCGAGAACGTAATCTGCGGGTTCAACTGGGCGAGGACTTCCGCGCTCGTACGATACTGCTGCGCAATTGCCAGCATATTCTCATTCGGCTCTACCTGATGCCACATGATGCCGGGAAGCAGGGTTTCAGTGGGTGCAAATACCGGATCTTGCAGTTCGACCGCATCGGCAGGGGCGGTATCTGCGCTGGACGCACTGGTAGCGACATTGGCGACGGTCAAAGCTTCAACGGTAGGCGCGGAAGCGTTCGGATCATCAGTTGGTGTCGGACGCGGGATCATGATCTCCTGTCCGATCTGGATGAGTTCCGCTGACGCGAGATCATTCATCTCCAAAATGAGCGGCATAACATCCAGACTGCGATGTCCGCACGCCCACGCCATGCTAATTAGATCGTCGCCCGCATCCACGCGTTGGAGACATGGGCCTTCGGTCGGCGTCAGGGTGGGGGAGGGTGGGGGAGGTGTGACGGTCGAAATCAGAAGGGTGGGGCGCGGCGTGTTGGTCACCACGACGTTTTCCTGACCGAAGACCGGCACCTGCGTCGCACCGACGGCCGTTGGAGTTGGCGCTGGTCGATTATTGAACAAGCCTTGACCAACGAACAAAACGAGCGCGGCACAGATCAACAGGGTGATGGTCAGCAACCCGCCCAGCAAGAACACTTGCCCACGCTGTGACACTTCACCTTCGAGTAAATCGGTTTCGCCGTAACGACGGTCATACGCTGGCTTGGGACGGGTTTCTTTTGTCCGAATTGAGGTTGGCTGAACATCGGTCAGCGAGGTGCCACAGGTGCTGCACATGACTGCGTTGCGGTGCGCTGGTGTGCCGCAGATTGGGCATAGCTTATAGGATTGAGCCAAACGTTCACCCTCGACCCGGTACTTTGACGCCAACGAGCGTCATTATAGCGCCGAATCGCAATTGATTTCTAGACATGGATCGTTGCCCGGGTCGCAACAATCGCGTCTTTGACCGTTTCGCCCGCGTTCACCATGACCTTATTGAGGATGAGCGCGTGTTCGACGACCGCCCCTTCGCCGATGGTACAACCACTTTCCAGGTACACGTAGGGGCCAATGCGCGACTCCTGTCCGATGCTCACCTGTGGATCAATCCGCACGGGCGGGATGATCTGCACGTTCGGCGGAATCTCACTCAGCAGATGACCATCCTGTTCTTCGTCCAGCAAGTGGTGCTGCAGGATAAGCAGATCAGAGTCGTGGTCAATTTGGAGTGACCAGCTCGTGGGTACAATTGAGGCGCTGCCGCCCTGATTAACGTAATGCTCGTAGATGCTGGCCAGATCAGCGCACAACAAGCCACCATCCGCCGTGGGCAATGCTGTCAGATACTCGATAAACGGCAGGCCGCAAACCGACATATCGGTTAAGATGTAGGCTTGGCCGGTCTGGCTCGCAGCGATGTGGCTGACGGTCGTCGAATCGGCGAGCATGGCATAACGGGTGATGGGCGAATCTGAGAGGCTAGCGCCCGCGCCGCTCAGGAGCAGAGACACGTCCGGCATACTCAGAAAACGGCGGCAGAGACGATCAGCAAAATTGAGGTGTGCAAAACTGTTGTAACTGGTGAGCACAAAGGGCTCGGTTTGTCGTCCGGCGATCTCGCTGAGGGTTTGCGTGAGGGTTTGCTTGCTCGACTGGATTACGAAATCGACCGAGGCATTTGCCACCCAATGCGCGTTCAGGTAGGCGGCGACCGCGCCTTCCTGTTCGCCGACAATGACCGTATACTTCTCAACGCCACCCCGCAGCAGACGATCCATGACGCGCACGACGAGCGGTTTCCCCAGAGCAGGGAGCATGGCGCGGGGGCGGCTATAGATCAACTTGCTTTGATGCACGGCATTGCCGATCGCCACCACCACTGCATGATTGATCACTGAAGTGCTCCCGTTATCAAGCCAACCCTGACCGATTATAACATGAGGGGTTGCGCTCCAAGCATTGCATTATTGAGGCAGACATGTGCTGTTATAATATGTAACATTGAGAAAGGAGCTGGCGTGAGCGTTAATCAGAAACTCGTGGCCTATCATGTAGGACGTCTAAAAGATAAAAACACCGAAGTGCGCCTCAAATCGATCGCCGAACTGAAAGAGCTAGGTGATCCCGAGGCACTGGAAGCCTTGCAAGAGGTTTACAAACACGACAGCGACCTCGTCGTACGTAAGGCAGCGCAAGAAGCTGGGCGCGCTATCTTCGTCAAAAATCAGTCTAAATGACATCAGTGGGCGTACCCAACCAAAGAGTACGCCCCTCTGATTCAGAAACTAGGGGCACAGCCCGTTTAGGCGTTCGGTGAGCTGATCGGCGCTCGCTTGCAGTCCGGCAAGGCGCGTGCGTTCGCGTTCGACCACTTCCGGCTTAGCACGGCTGACGAACTGCTCATTTCCCAACGTCGTCTGCAGTTTGGTGATCTGTTCGATCAGCTTGGCCTTCTCTTTGGTCAGGCGCTCGCATTCGGCCGCCAGGTCCACAAAATCGACTAACGGCAGATAGACCGTCACATCCCCGGCCACGACGATGGCCGACTGTTCGGCCGCAGTTTGCCCCGCCGTAAGAATCTGTAGGTCGGCCACGTTGCACAACCGCGCGAACAGATAGCGATACTGATCCAGCGCACTAGCATACAGCTTCGACTCGGCCTGCGCGCTGATTTTGCGCGACGGCTCCACCTTATACTCATCCCGCACATTGCGGATACCGCGCACGAGGTCGATGAGCGTGACCATCGTCGCTTCGGCCGCCTCGTCGAAGTACGACTCATCCGCCTGCGGCCACCCGGCGACAATCAGTGCCTCGCCTTCGTGGGGGAGGAAACTCCACAGCTCTTCGGTCACAAAGGGCATGAACGGATGCAGCAAGCGCAATGAGGTATCCAGCACAGTCCGCAGCACGCGGCGGGTGTTGGCTTTGTCGGTGTCATTGCCCTGATAGAGTGGATGCTTGCTGATCTCAATGTACCAGTCTGCGAATTCGCTCCACAGGAAATCATCGATCTGGCGTCCCGCTTCGCCGTACTGATACGTGTCGAACAGGCGCTGAGTCGTCGCCACCAACCGATGGAGGCGGCTCATGATCCAGCGGGAGGGTAGGTCGAGTTCGCTCGGGGGCGGCGCGCCGAAGGGCAGGTCGCCGTCAAGGTTGCTGGTGACAAAATTGGTCATCTGCCAGATTTTGTTCACGAAGCGCCAGTTGCGTTCCACACGTGCGGTATCAAGGTTAATGTCATTCCCCGGAGTGCCGCCTGTGGCCAACGTGAAGCGCAGCGGGTCCGCGCCGTACTGTTCCACCATTTCAAGCGGATCGATCACGTTTCCGAGGGTTTTGCTGATCTTGCGACCTAGCTTATCGCGCACCAGACCATGCAGATACACCGTCTTGAACGGCGGCTTATCCGTGAACCAGAGCCCCATCATGATCATCCGCGCCACCCAGAAGAACAGGATGTCATAGCCCGTTTCCATCATCTGGGTGGGATAGTAGCGCTGAAGATCCGCCGTCTTTTCCGGCCAACCGAGCGTACTGAATGGCCACAGACCGCTGCTGAACCACGTATCGAGCACATCCTCTTCGGGCGTCCACGTGACGTTCGGCGTCGTGGCAGGCGCAGTTTTGCCCACGTACACTTCACCATTCGAGCCGTACCATGCCGGAATGCGATGTCCCCACCATAACTGGCGGCTGATACACCAGTCTTCGATGTTCTCCATCCAGTGGTAGTAGACCTTTTCGAAGCGTTCGGGCACAATCTCGATATCGCCATTGCGCACCGCATTGATCGCTTTTTCGGCCAGCGGTTCTATTTTCAGGAACCATTGGGTACTGATCATCGGTTCGACCACTTCACCGCCGCGCTGCGAGCGCGGCACGACCATCGTGTGATCTTTCACTTCGATCGTCATCCCGGCGAGGGTCATATCTGTCCAGATCTTCTCCCGCGCCACAAAGCGATCCAACCCGGCATACTGTCCGCCGTTCTGGTTGATCGTGGCATCGCGGTTCATGATGTTGACAATCGGCAGGTTGTGCTTCTTGCTCAATTCGTAGTCGTTGAAGTCGTGCCCCGGCGTCACTTTGAGCGCGCCCGTGCCGAATTCGCGATCCACGTATTCATCCCCGATCACTGGAATGTGGCGGTTGAGCATAGGCACGAGCGCCATCTTGCCGATCAGGTGTTTGTAGCGCTCATCCTCTGGATGCACCGCAACCGCCGTATCGCCGAGGATAGTTTCCGGGCGCGTGGTCGCCACCGGGAGAAAGCCGCCCTCTTCCAGCGGATATTTGAAGAAATAGAGCTTACCTTGTTCTTCTTCGCGTTCCACTTCCAGATCCGAGACGGCGGTCTTGAGTCCGGGACTCCAGTTCACCAAACGAGGCCCTCGATAGATCAAACCTTGCTCATACAGAGTGATAAACACCTCTTGCACGGCATTTGACAAGCCATCGTCCAGCGTGAAGCGCAGGCGATCCCAGTCACAGCTCGCGCCCATGCGCTTCAGCTGCTCGATGATTTCGCCGCCGTACTTCTCTTTCCACTCCCATGTACGGGCGAGAAATTCCTCGCGACCAATCTCTTCGCGGCTTGTGCCTTGATCGCGCAGCATCTTTTCGACCTGCAGCTGTGTGGCGATTCCAGCGTGATCCGAACCGGGAACCCATAACGCAGCTTTCCCACGCATACGCTCATAGCGGATCATCAAGTCTTCGAGCGTGGTAAAGAGGGCATGGCCGGTGTGCAAGCGTCCGGTCACATTGGGCGGGGGCATGGAGATGACATAGGCTTCAGCATCTGGCGGCGCGACTTCCGGCTTAAAATAGCCGTGATCTTGCCACCACCGGTACAGGCGGGACTCAGCTTCTTTGAAATCGAACGTTTTTGGCATTGGACGGTTTATCATGGGCACGCTCCCAATAGAAAAGCCCCATCCAACACAAGGGCGAATGGGGCTTCGGGTTCGCGGTACCACCTTGTTTTTCTGCGT
>CALKIA010000384.1 GCA_937988705.1 uncultured Chloroflexota bacterium
TTATGTCGCCCTCTGTTATAATAGAGACATAGACACCGTCGGGCGGACGGGCTGGTTAGCCCGTAGAGAGGCTGTAATCATGGATGATCTGTACCGCGAGAATATTCTCGATCACGGGATGAACCCGCGTAACCGGGGCATCTTAGACCCCGCGACGGTGGATCACGAGGCACATAACCCCCTGTGCGGTGACCGCCTGCGTTTGACTCTACGCCTTGACGAGAACAACCGGGTGACCGAAGTTGGCTGGGATGGGCAGGGTTGCGCCATCAGTCAGGCCGCCGCCTCGATGCTTGGCGAAGAAATCCTCGGCAAGACGCTCGACGAAATCCGCGCCATCAACAAAGAAGAAATCTTCGACCTGCTCGGCATTCACTTGTCGCCCAACCGCATCAAGTGTGCGCTCCTGTCGCTGCAAGTCTTGAAGACCGGGCTGTATGGCATTGCCGAATGGCGCAAACACGAGGATGAATAAGTGAGCGTGACAATCGACTGGATCACCGTTGCGGCCGTCAACGAAATCACGCCGGGAGATCGGCTCGTGGTTGAGATCGGGCGCGACTGGGTCGTGATCTTCAACGTGGATGGCCAGTTCTACGCGCTCGAAGATCGCTGCTCGCATGAGGACGTCCCGCTCTCCGAAGGCGCGCTCATCGGCTGCGAGATCGAATGTCACAAGCACGGCGCAACCTTTGACATCACGACCGGGCAGCATTTGTCGCCGCCCGCCGTCTCGCCCGTCAAAAAATTCCCGGTGCGTGTCGAAGGCGATCTCGTGCAAATCGGCAAGGTAAAACGCTAGCGTGGAGCGCGGCTGGTGGCGTCTGGTGCGCTTCGGTTTCCGCTTGCTCTACAACGAACTCGCGTTCATCTATGATCTCGTGAGTTGGGTTGTCTCGCTCGGATCGTGGCGCTGTTGGGTGCGTTCTTCGCTCCCGCACATCCACCCTGACGGCACAATCCTCGAATTGGCGCATGGCACCGGCAACCTCCAGCTTGATCTGCACGCCGCCGGACGGGACGCCATCGGCTATGACCTGTCGCCTGCTATGGGACACATCGCGTCGGGCAAGCTGATTCGCGCCGGGCGTCGCCCGCGTCTGGTGCGGGGCAGGGCGCAGACCTTACCGTTTCGTGCGGCCGCTTTTTCCTCGGTGATCAGCACGTTCCCGACCGACTTTATCATCGCCTCCGAGACGCTGCGCGAAGTGGCCCGCGTCTTGCAGCCGGGTGGCCGCTTCGTGATTGTGCCCGTCTCGCGCTTTACGGGCGGCGGTCTGCTCGCCAGATTGATTGATGCGCTCTACACCATCACGGGGCAGCGCGCGGCCAGTGGCGAACAGCGTTCCGCGTGGATCAGCCTGTTCGAACCCTACGGTTTCGACGTACGCCTTGTCGAAGCCGCCTGCCCGAACAGCGTTGTCACCGTGATCGTCGCGCAAAAAAGGGGCTAGAAATCATTTTTGCCCTATGCTATACTCCCCTCAACTTGATATGGTGGGCGTAGCTCAGTTGGTTAGAGCGCTTGTCTGTGGAACAAGAGGTCGGGGGTTCAAGTCCCCTCTCCCACCCCAAAAAGAACGCTTCGTGCAAACGGAGCGTTTTGCTTTTCTAAAGCTCATACGCTTACCAGAGGCCTCATGGTTGATTACCGTATCCGCGCAGCCGCAGCCAGCGATCAAGCGACCATTCGCCGCCTGATCCGTCAGGAACACCTCGACCCCTCCACGACCCATTGGCAGCGTTTCTTGGTGGCCGAAGTCGACGGACAAATCGTCAGCATCGGGCAGGTGAAAGAGTATCCCGGCTGTCAAGAACTCGGCAGCCTCGTCACGCTCCCCGCGTATCGCGGGCAGGGCATCGCCGCCGCCGTGATTGCCGCGCTCGAAGCCCGTGCTGGACGGCCGCTCTATCTGCTCTGCCGTGACCGCATGGAACCCTACTACACCCCCTTCGGCTATCATACGATTGGCTGGCGTGACGCCCCCAAGGCGCTCAAGCTGAAGCTTCTGCCGACCTTCCTGTTTCGCGTGTTCGGCGTCCGCGTGCTGGTCATGCGCAAAGACTAACCCCTCAGCACCCCGCGGACGGGGCGATGCGGCGACAGATGTTGTCTCCCCTCCCTGAATTCGGGGAGGGGCCGGGGGTGGGGTCAGCAAGCGACTTGTTAGTTCATCGGCCCAAACCGCCACACGCGCAGCGTCGCATCATAACTGACTGAGGCCAACCGCGTACCATCCGGGCTGAACGCGATACTATTGACCGCGCCGGTGTGCGCGCGCAGTGTCGCGGTGTTCTCTCCCGAAGCCACATCCCACAGGCGAATCACACTCGTGACGACGCTCTGCGCGTCCAGACTCCCGCCCGCCGCTGCAATCCGCGATCCGTCTGGGCTAAACGCCAGTGTGCGGATGGGAATATCGGTCGTGATGGTTTGCGCCATGGCGAGGTTTTCTGGATCGGTTACATCCCACACCGTGATCCGTGTGCCCGTTGCCACCGCCAACCGGGAAGCATCTGGGCTAAAACCGACGACGGTCAGCGCTGCGTCGGTGACCTCATCGCTTTGACCGATCTCGGAAATGATGGTGCCCGCTCCGTAGTCCACGAGCAGCAGTCGGCCGCTGGCCAGACCTGCCGCTAAGAGTGTGCCTGTTGCGCTGAAGTCGAGCGCTGTGATAGCTGCCGAGGTCTCGATGCTGCGCAGCGGCTCCCCGGTCGTGGCGTTCCACAACTGAATCGCGTTCGCTGCCTCGTTCGCGGATGCGATCACGCTCCCATCTGGACTGCTGCTAACGACCGTCACTCTGCCCGTGATCGTGTCCGCCTGCATAGCCACACTGGTTGCGCCTTCGGGTTCAACCGGGAGGAAACTGATGGCCCCGCCCGCGCCACCCGTGACCAGATACACGCCTGCGGCGTTCGCCCCATAGTCCAGCGCTGTGACGGGCTGATTGAAGGGGATCTGGGTTGGGGGGATCGCGAGATCGTCGGGATTGTACAGGAGGATAACCCCGCTGTTGCTCTCGCCGCCGTCCGCGCCCGCCACAGCGACCGCCGCGCCCGCTGGCGACCAGGCCAGATACGGGTTAAAGGTCCCGCGCGCGGCGATATATTCCCAGTTGCCGGGGGTTCGCGTTGGCCGGACATTGCTAGGGGTGGGAACCCGGGGCGCCGGGCGCATACTGCAAAAGATCGCCGTTCCGCTGCGCACCTCCGCTCGGTATTCGAAGAGTTGGTTGCCCAGCGTGAGGAAGATCGCAAAACCGGGTGTCTCAACTTGCGCGTATTCGACGCCGCGCGCCGGACAACCCATGCTGGCGTCGGGGAACACGCGCTCTTCCCAGTACCAGTTCACGAGGTTGCCCAGACGGTAGTTTGTGCCCATCCGGGCGTTCACATCGGCCAGTGCGACGTCGACTTCGGGCGGATAACCGTTTTGTGCGCGGACGGCGCTGAACAGCAGTACGACGAATAGCAGACCGATCCAGCGGTGCATCATACGGAGTGCTCCTTTGTCTATTACGATATAGTGCTACAATTGCATAATATTACGTTCCGCTCCAGAATGGAGAACGCCCCGTGAAGACGGGGCGCTCTGGTTCCTGGCATGATTGGTCGGATCGGGCTCAACCGTTGTTGCCGCGACCTCCTCCATTATTGCCGTTTTCGTTGCCTTCGCCACCCTGACCGGGTGCATTGCAGCTGTTCCCGGGGCAGCTTCCACCCTGACCGGGCGCATTGCAGCTGTTTCCCGGACAATCATCGCTTGTCGCGTCACAACTGTTGTCGGGACAGTCATCCGCTGGGCTGCCATTCCCGTTCCCTTGACCCGGCGCATCCCCCGACAGACCCGGTGGGACACTGACCAGGGGTTCGACGGGCGGGATAGGGCGCGGGAGCAGGCGGATCGGCAGTGTCGCGCTTTCCTCTGCCGTCAAGGCGCGGGGCGCTTGTGGTGCACCATTCGGCAAACCATCGCTGCCGAGCGGCACTACGATCTCCGAACCCGCCAGCGCGGTCTGCGTCACGCCGAAGGCTTCCACATTCGCGTGCCCTTCAAGCATTGTCACGATCATTTGTCCGTTGGCCTGCGCGCGCACATACGCGGTTGAACCGAGGCTGATCTTCACTTCGTTGATCCACACGCTGATTTCTGCTACGCCTTCCGGCGTCTGGACGAGTACGCCGCTGGCCGGGACTTCCGCGCAACTGTCAGGCTGGGCGGTTTCGAGATAGAAAGCCTGCATCGGCGCAAAAAAGGCATTCGACGGTGTGACCACGCGCAGCTCCTCGAGATCGCCCGCGCTCTGGATCGCCCCTGCTGCGACCCAACCGGTTAACCCGCTGTCCGCTTGCCGGATGTAAATCCACGAGCCGTCCGCCAGCCGTCCCTGCGCGGTGGCCGTGGCGCTGCCGCCCAGTGTTCCGAGCACGACCGCATCCGTATTCGGTGCAAATCGAATGTTGACGTTGCGCCGCGTTGCGGTGGTGATCGCGAAGTCGACCGGGACTTCTACCCGGTTTTCGACCGAAACATCACCGAAAAATAACAGGGTCAAGGGTTCGAGCGGTTGGTTCAACTGCGGTACGGCCGCCACCCGCATTAGGGAAACGCCCCACAGCTGATTGTGTGTATCGAGCGCGCTTAAGCGGAGTGAACGGAGATTGGTCAGCTCGACCATATCGCCCGCCTGCTCAAAATCGATGCTGCCCGCCGCCGGATTGACTTCCGCTTCCAGACTAGCATGGCCATAACAGGCGAAATTTGTATTTGTTCCCTGACAGGTTGCTTGAGCGAGATCGAGCGCCGTGGCGATGAGGGCGGGGCACTCGGATTCCTGTGTTTGGGCCGGGTATTGCGCGGTTGTGACGATCAGGAGTAGCACCAGGAAGATGAGTCTGACCATGATGAATAAACGCCTCATGATGACAACTATCATTACAGTATATACCAGAAGCGGTTGCGCGTCGATGATAACCTGTGACCAACGGCGCCCGTATAGTTGTTATTGAAGTATCGTTATAGCTATCTGAATGTCGCTGTTTACGGAAAGACTATACTTCTGGCAAATTGACCCAAGGCGTGGATCTCACCATCATCCCATCGACCGGGCAGCTCGACCGGACTCTGGTACGTGTCGACGGCTTGCTGGATGAGCGGGTGAAATATCGGCGGGAGGTGCGTCAGCGCCCATGCCGCGCCTTCCACTTTGGAGACGATGAGCTTGTCCTGCTGGTAGGCGAGTACTCGGCACAGGTTGAGGATGCTGTAAACGGGGTTATAGCTGATGTTCCGCAGAATATCTTCTGCATCGGCACGAATGGAGTCCCAGTAGTCGCGTTCCGGCACCGCGCCGAAGACCTGATCGATCGGCTCACCATCCAGGCAGCGCCCACGCGCCCGGGTGATCGTGAAATGCGCCGCGAGATCGGGGTCGCGGGGATCAGCACCATAATCGACTGTGCCCGCGGCAAACCGTTCATGCCAGTTCAGCCCATAGTGGAATTCAAACGGGCAGGGGTGGGTGCAGTTTAGCGTGTGCATCAGCGTGACGACGCTGAACTCTAACCCTTTGCTGGGCGCAAGTTGGGTCAGCTCCAGCGTGAGCGCGACCAGCGCCTTGAATTCGGCGGCGCTCAGCGCGGCGCGGGTCACGACCAGAAAATCGATATCGCTGGTGCGAGGGTTGAATCCGCCCAGCGTCAGCGACCCATGCAGGTAGATGCCGACGAGGTTGTCCATCAGCACCTGCCGGAAGCCCTCCACCATCTGCGTGAGGAGGGCTTGCACGGAGGCAGGATATTCGTTCACGTTATTCCGGCGCTGACCAGATGCTGTCCAGCGCGTAGACTTCGAGATGCTTCACCGTCATGTCGCCGTTGTCCGCGAAGAACGATAGCCCATTCGCGGGCGGCTCAACGAAGGTTTGCGCCGTCAGCGTGGTTAGCCCCTCTTGCGCGAATACTTCGACCGACGATTCGTCTACGAAGATGTGCAGGCGCAGCACTTCGCCGTTTAGTTCTAACGGTGCGCCGAACGCCGGGCTGAAACCGTAGATTGGCCCCGCCGAGGTCGTGTCAGAGCGCCCGATGAGCAAACTGGAACGCGCCGGATTATAGACAATGCGCGTGCCTGCGCCTTCAGCCCGCTGCACCACCAGCCCCCAGCGTTCTGCCGCGCCGGGTTCGATCTCCGCGATGATTTCCAGCGTCCGCCCTTCGACCCCCTCGATGATCTGTTCACCGCTGGCTACGGTCAGGTCGTCCCACACGCCGATCGGGGTGCGCAGCGTTTCCATGGCGGCGAGTGTCGCTTGCGCCAAGCGCACACCCTCCGGCGTATTGACCAGTCGCAGCGTGCGTGGCAGTGTCGTCGCGCCTCGCCACGTCGAGGTCGGAATCGAATTGGCGTATACCCAGTTGTTCAGCCAGCCGATATAGATGCGTTCGCCGTTGGGGGCATCGTTCCACGTGGTTCCAGCGTAATTGTCCGGCCCATAGTCGAGCCACAGCGTCGTTCCGGTCGGGTTGTCGTTGGTGAACGTCTGCCCGTCAAAGTCGCCGATGAAGTATTGAATCCCGCTGCCGCCCGCTGGCGCATACGCGCCTACGCTGACCAGCAGCACCCACTTCGTCTCCCCGTCGATTTCCAGCGGGAAGATGTCCGGCACTTCCCATGTGGCGACCACATGCCCCGCTGCAAAGCTGCTCGCAAATGTCCACTCGATCAGGTTGGGCGACGTGTAAAACCGCACTTCGCGTCCCGCGGCGATCACCATCGCCCACTGGCCGCTTTCCTCGTGCCAGAAGACTTTGGGATCGCGGAAATCGGGCGTTGCCAGTGCCGGCATAATCGGATTGCCGGCGTATTTCGTCCAGGTGCGCCCGCGATCGGTGCTGTAGGCGACGCCTTGCGTCTGCGTGTTGTACGAGTAGATCGCCACCATCGCGTTCGCGCCGAATCCGGCGGTGTTATGGACATCGATCACAGCGCTGCCGGAGAAGATCGTGCCATTGTCATCCGGTTCCAGCGCGATCGGCAGGTTTTCCCAGTGGACAAGATCCGTCGAGACGGCATGTCCCCAGTGCATTGGTCCCCAGATCACATCGTCCGGGTGATACTGGTAAAACAGGTGATACTCGCCTTCGAAGTAGAGCAGCCCGTTCGGGTCATTCATCCATTTTTCGGGCGGGCTGAAGTGGTACTGCGGGCGAAACGTTTCTTGGTACACAGGCACACTCGTTTGCATCGAGAACACACCGATGACTGCAATCACCAATACGAGAACTGCGGACAGCATGAACATATAGACTTTTGACATAGTTCAGTCTCAAATCATGGGGTAACGCGTTGAATCGTCCCGTCTGCAAAGCCAACGAGCAGTTGACCGGTGCTGAGGGGGAGCAGAGCCAGCGCGGACTGGGAGGCTGAAAACACCAGCGCGGGTTCAACCCAGGTTTGCCCCGCGTTCGGGGAACGCAGCAGTTTGTCTTCCAGCAGTACGATCAGTTGTCCCGCTGCGCCGACCGTGATCGCGTTGATGGGACTCGCCAGCTCCTCGGTCGGGATCGGTCGCCACGTTGCGCCCTCGTCATCCGCGACGTACAAACCGTGATCTTCAGTTCCCGCGTACAGCGTCCCGCTGGCCGTGCTGTGCAGCGCCAGAACCGGGGCCGCCTCCATCGGGAAGGGGAGTTCCCGCCAACCGCGCCCGCTGTTGCTGCTGCGGAAGATGCCGCTCTCCGTGCCGACGAAGACCGTGTGATCCTGCGCGAAATTCGGCGAGCAGGCCAGAGCATACACATTGAGATCGAGCAGACCGAAATTCCACGGCACCCATGTCTCACCGCGATCCGTCGAGACCAAGACGCCATCTTCGGCGGTGCCTGCCAGCACCGTGTGATCGTGTTCGAAGTCGGGCGAGAGCGCCAGCGCGACGACCAGCGGCGGCGGCGCGACCAGCCCGGCGATGTGCCATGTGTCGCCTGCGTCATCGGAGCGCAGCACCGCACCCTTGACCCCCGCAAATACCGTGTGTCCCACTGCCGCCACCGCGACCGCCGTCAAATCCGGTTGATCGAGAGTTGCGAACGTGTTCTGCCACGTGCTGCCGCCATCGACCGAGCGATATAAGCCGGACGCCCGGGCGGCGTAGAGTGTCGTATCTGCCGAACCCGCCAGTGCGGATACGGCATCCATGTTGATCTGCAGCGTCATTGAGGTTCGCCTACCATTTCCGGTCGCGCCACATGCACCACCGAGTCGATGGTGAGCGCCAGCGCCGCCGTGCTGATTGCGTTGCGCAGCCCGGCCTTGAGCACTGATCCGCTGTCGACAATGCCCGCCGCCCGCGCTTCCACAACCTTATCGGTCATCACATCATACGCCGCGTTCGCGCCTGCATGCAGCAGTCGCCCCATAATTTCGCCGGGGTCATGGCCTGCATTCTGAAAGATCGTGCGCGCCGGTGCTTCCAGCGCCTCGATCAACACCCGGTACGCCGCGCGTTCGTCGGGATCCTGCATCGCCGCTCCGGCTGTGAGCACGCTCCGGCAGTTGAGCAGCGCGATGCCGCCGCCCGGCACGACGCCTTCTTCCAGTGCCGAGCGGATCGCTAAGGCGGTGCGGTCGGCTAACGCCTTGCGCATCTTGATTTCCGGTTCGGAATAGCCGCCGAGCCACAGCGTGAGCGAACCGCCGAGCATCGCGCCGATCCGGTCATGGAGCTTCTTGCGGTCGTCCACGTCCTGCGCTTTGCGGGCGCGCACCTTCAACTTCTGGACATGTGTGCGCAGCTTGCGCGGATCGCCGCGCCCGCCGACGAAGCCGAAATCATGTAGGCTTGCCCAGAAGCGCCGCACCGTGCCCAAATCACGGGCGCTGACCTTGTCGAACTGCGCTCCGGTGACTTCCAGCATGGGCGTTGCGCCCGTCATCAGACTCAAATCGTCCAGCGCCGCCATGCGATCATCCGGGTTCAGACCCGGCAGCTTGACGGCGATCACCTTGAAGCGATTCAGACGGTTGTGCGCGAGCAGCAGCGCCACAGCTTTTTCCGACAGGTTGCGCGCAATGATCACCAGCGCGCTCACGTTGGCCGAGTTCGCCGCCTGTAACACCGGGAACAGCGCCTGATACTCTTCGATCGTGTGATCACACAGGAAGATCGCCGCATTTTCCAGTCGCAGGGTTGCTTCGGCGTTTTCCGGGAGCAGCGACCGCGCGACCGCCCCCGCATAGAAATGACTGCCCTCGACGTATTCTTTCAGCAGGCGGCGGCCGTAACCTTCGCGCAGCGCCAACCGTCCGTAGGCGCCCAGCAGATCGAAGCTCTCGCCCATGAAGTCGGCCAGCTCGTCGTCATGGCACAATGACAGCGCCATGTTCGTCAGTGCCGCGCGCCCTTCGAGCGGCATCGTCATCTCATCGATGGCGTTGAGCAGGCAGGGGAGGGCGTGTTCGAGCTGGCGCCGGAACTGCATGGCGTTGCCCCCGGCGGCCAGATATTTCAGACCCCCGTTGAAGATCGCCTCGAACAGCACCGCCGTCGTCGCCGTGCCGTCGCCGAGTCGTTCATGCTGGCGGATGAGCATCGAGCGCACCAGCATCGCGCCGACATCTTCGTCGCGATTGCCCAGTTCGATGATGCGCCGGGCGATTACACCCGAATCTTCCAGAAACTCTGGGAGCGGTTTGGTATCGTACAGGTGATCGATGACCACGCCGCCCCCCAATGGCCCCAGCGTGGGACGAATGGCGCTCACCATCTGGTGAATGCCGCGCTGCAAGCTGTGCTGCACCTGTGGTTGAAACAGGACTCCCGGTTTCTGCTTGCCCTTCATAGTTAGCCTTTGACGCCACCCATCATCAAACCTTCGACCAAGTAGCGCTGCCCCAGAATGTAGATGATGATCACGGGGATGGTGGACAGTACGATCCCTGCCAGTACGACCGAGATGCTCCCAGTCGCCATATACCCTTGCAGGTCGACGATGCCGAGCGTGATCGGGAAGCGTTCTTTCGTGCTCATGAAAATCAGCGGTGTGAAATAATCATTCCATTTGGCGTTGAACGTCAGCACGGCGAGAATCGCCATGCCGGGCGATGCCAGCGGAAAGTAGATCTTGGTGAA
Source organism: uncultured Chloroflexota bacterium (assembly GCA_937988705.1). Taxonomy (GTDB): domain Bacteria; phylum Chloroflexota; class Anaerolineae; order Aggregatilineales; family Phototrophicaceae; genus Flexifilum. The sequence goes on from CALKIA010000384.1 coordinate 10,137, forward strand.
GATTTGCCACTGGTTTGCGCCTTCTACGAGCGCGGCTTCCTCGAAATCGTCGGGGATGCCCATGAAATACTGGCGCAGCAGGAACGTGCCGAATGCCGTGGCGATGCCGGGATAAATGAGCGCGCCGAGTTGATCATTCAGATGGAGGACGCGCGAAATCACGATGAACACCGGGATAATCGTCGCTTGCCCGGGGATCATCATCGTCGCCAGCACAACCCAGAACAGGATGTTACGGCCGGGGAACTTCAAGCGCCCGAAGGCATAGCCCGCCAGCGACGCCGTGACCAACTGCCCGGCTACGACGGACAGTGTGATGAAGAAACTGTTGGCCATCTGCTGCCAGAACGGGATTTCTTCAAACACACGCTGGTAGTTGGTGAAGTCCATATCCACCGGAATCCACTGCGGCGGCAGATTGAAGGACTGTGCCGGGGTGCGCAGCGATGTTGAGACGACCCACAGGAACGGCATGAGCGTCAGCAGTGCCATGAAGATCAGGAAGCCCATCGACGCGATGCGCCCGAACTGCTTCTGGTAGTAGCTAAATCCGCGCCGCGAGGACATGCGCTGCGAAGGCGCTGATATCACATTGGTCGAAGCCATGTTCTTTTTTGCTCCTTTGCCTCGTTAGCGGTAGAAAACCCACTTCTTGCTTAAGTAAAACTGCACGCCCGTCACGCCGAGGATGACGATGAACAACGAGAGCGCAATCGCCGACGCGTAGCCGAATTCCAGATTGCCGAAGCCGGATTCGTACATCATCATCACGACCGTGCGGCTGGCATCGCCGGGGCCGCCGCGCGTCATAATGAAGGGTTCGTCGAAGAATTGCAGCATCTTGATGATGTCGGTCACGGTGGCAAACAGGATCGTCGGGCTGAGCAGCGGCAGCACGATGCGGACAATGCGCCGCAGTCCGCTCGCGCCATCGACTTCCGCCGCTTCGAGCACCTCGGTCGGCAGGTTGGCGATGCCGCCCAGATAGATGATGAACGTGAAGCCGAGGTTGCGCCACACGGTCGTCAGCGAAATGGCGATCAGCACGACATCGCTGGAGGTCAGCCACTTGATCTTCTCGATCCCCAGGAAGCCGAGATAGTAGTTGATCACGCCGAAGTCGTAGTGGAACAGGTAGCCGAGCGTGACCGCGGTCGCCGCGCCGGACAGCAGCACCGGCAGGAAGTAGGCGGTGCGGAAAAATGTCGAGAGAAAGCGGTTGGCAATGCGATTCACCAGCATCGCCAGTGTGAAGGCCAGCACTTCCAGCAGGGTGACCGTCATCACGACGAGGATCGCCGTGTTGCGGTAGCCGACGAGGATGCGCGCGTCCGAGAACAGTCGTTCAAAATTGTCAAAACCAATAAATTCCGGCGCTCTAAAAACGTTCCATTTATAGAAACTGAGGGCCAGCGAGCCGATCATCGGGCCAACGATGAAGACCACCAAACCGATGATAGTCGGCAGCAGAAATAGATAGCCGAGGATTGCCCGCTGGCGCTTGATGCCGCTTAACGTGTCGGCCGCCAGCCAGCGCCCGATGAAGTTGCGGCGTGGCGGTTCAGAAAATGCTGCGGTCTTGGAAACCATACCCCACCTCGAAATGTTTTGGTTGGGGGACTCGCTCGAGTCCCCCAACAGTTACTGGTGTTGTGACCGCTTACGCGTTACGTGCGTACAGCGCTTCGAGTTCCGCCTGCATGCCGTCCAACGCTGCCTGCGGGGTCATTTCGCCGCTGGTCGCGAGGCTGGTGAAGCGGGTGTAGATGTTGGTCATTTCGATCGAGAAGACCGGGGCCGGGATCGGGGCGGTGTCCGGGCGCTGATCCAGCGCATCATAGAACACGTGCCAGTTTTCCATACCCGTCTGACCCCAGTATTCGGCGGTGTTCATCGAACGGCGCACGGGCGTCGTCGAGGCATTCGCCATCCACGGGATCATGAGCATAACTTCGGTGCGCGAATTGAACTTGACGAATTCCCACGCCTGATCTTCGCCGCCGCCGCCGTTGAGAATCCACGCGCCGCCCGTGCCAAACTGGTGGCGCTGCGACTTCCACAGCGGCCAGTACTGGACATCAAACGAACCGGGTTCCATGCCTGCATTGTTCAGCGAACCGGCCCAGAAGCCGCCCGCGATGGTCATGGCGAGCTTGTTGCTGGTGAAGAAGCCTTGTAGACGATCGCCGCCGCCGATTTCCACCTGCGGGGTGAGGCCGTCATTGGTCAGGCCGACCACGAATTCGAGGGCTTCGACCATCGCCGGGTTGTTCGCCTGCGGGGCGGGCCAACGCCAGCCACCACCACGGCCTTCGGCCAGCGGTTGATCGGCATAGAAGGTTGACCAGATCGCTTCGCCACCGGGCGCGCGTTCTTCGGTCAGCAGGTTGGTGTCATTGACGAAGAACCAGGGCGTCCAGCTGCCCCACAGGCGGTTCGTCCAGCCGAAGCCGAAGCTGTCGCTGTCCGGGCCAATGCCGGTCGTCGCTTGCGCGATGGCGAGGAAATCATCCTTCGTCCATTCTTCGCCGGGGACTTCGAAGCCCGCTTCTTCGAGCAGGGACTTGTTGAAATAAATGTGCGCGGCGTTGAAATCACGCGGCAGTTGGTACAGGTCGCCTTCGTACATCATGCCTTCGACGAGCGTCGGGCTGACATCGGCGAAGTATTCGGCCATTTCGTCGGCATCGGCCAGCGCGCGTTCGGTCAGCGGCATCGCCAGACCTTCACCAGCGTACAACTGCGTCGCTTCCGTCGCCGCATAGCCGATGTTCACCGGCGTGCCGGCGGCGAGCTGTGCCAGAATCTTGCTGGCGATTTCGGCGTGGTCGACACCGGTGACGTTGACGAATTCGATGGTGACGTTCGGGTACAGTTCATTGAACGCTGCCACGACCGCTGCATAATCGTCTGCATTTTCTTGGAAACGCAGCGTAACGGCGTCCTGACCGGCGGGGCGGGCGAAGACCTTGACTAGCGGCGCAGCGGCCACACCAGCAGCGGCCGCACTGATACCAATCATCTTGAGTAAATCACGACGGCTAATCTTGTCAGCCATTTTAGACTCCTTAAATAAGAAAAACGACTAGAGGCAAACCTTCACGAGTTGAGCGTCGACGTCCCAATGTTTTTCCTTTTTCGATCTCCCAAGACTTTGTTCACTGGCTCAATTGCCAGATTGACGGCATTTCCCAAACATCTAGCGTGCCGCTGCCCACGAGTTGTACCGAGCAGTCGGCGACCGCGGACGGATACAGGCGGCTGGTCAGGCTGGTGACTTCATCGGCGATAATCTCGGCGACCGAGCCATCCACCAGCACGCGCAGCGTCAGCGTTTCACCCGCCAGATGCGGCGCTTGTTTGACCCGCGTCGTGAGCGTACCATCCGCACCTTGCACCGTTTCGCGCACGATCAGCTGCTGCGCCGCGGCGTCGTACAGGATTTCAAGTTTCTCTTGCGTTTGCGCTGCGAAGACGACGGCAATTCCGCTCGTCCCGTTCGGTACGATTTGCGCTTCGATATCGAGGGCGGCGGCGCTGACATTCACGCTGCCCGCTTCCGTCAGCTGCTGCTGCGGCCCGCGAATCGCTTTCAATTCGGGGACGGGCGTCATGTGCAGACGGTGTTCGGCATCGAGTGTCAGCACGCGCGGAATCGACTGTACGCCCGCCCAACCCGCTTCGGTCAGCGCTTCTTTGGGGCGGTCTTCGCGCAGCCAGCCGAACAGTAACCGGCGGTTGCGCTCGTCCTGCGTCGACAGGGGGGCGTATAAGGCCGCGCTGTCCAGCACTCCCCGGTAGACGGGGGTAAACCGCTGGTTCTCGTAACTGCCCACGAGATAGATCACAGTCACAGTCGCGTGTCCATCATGCGTGGAAATGATGAGCACCCATTCATCCCCTAACTTGAAGAAGTTGGGGCATTCCCAGATCACGCCGTCCTGCTTGATGTCGCCAATGAGCAGCGGATGCAGGTAATCCCAATGGAGCAGGTCGGACGAGCGGTACAGGAAAATCACTCCGCCCACATCTTGAATGCGTGAGCCCAGCACCATATACCACGTGTCACCCTCTTTCCACACAAACGGGTCGCGGAAATCGCGGGTTTGCCCTGCTTCAGGCGGCACCGTGCCGATGATCGGATTGTTCGGGTGCTTTGTCCACGTGATCAGACCATCGACGCTGGTTGCCATCGCCTGCGTTTGAATGGTGCAGTGATCGGCCGTTGCCGTGTAGATGATGGTCGGGACGCCGTCCTTGTTCACCGCACAGCCAGAGAAAATCCCGGCTTCATCGTACGATCCCGGCGTGGGCGCGATGGCGATCGGCAGGTCGGTCCAGTGGATGAGGTCAGCACTGACCGCGTGCCCCCAGTGCATGTTGCCCCATGTCGCCCCAAACGGATTGTATTGATAGAACAGGTGATAGTGCCCATCCCACTGAATAAACCCATTGGGGTCATTCATCCAGTTCGACGGGGGTTGGAAGTGGTAGCGGGGGCGGTGGATATCCTGTGCCAACTGCTGACGCATTGAAGCCGATTTTCCAACAAAAGACTCAACATTTTCTGACAAGATCGTTTCACCATTCCATTATTTGGGATCGATCCCAAATCTTTTCTTTATAAGAATGATTGACTCGGCTCAGCACATCCCAATCAATCGTGTGTATAATTTGTGCAAGCGATCCGTTTGAAACTGCTTTTGGGATCGATCACATGACAAGACAATAACACATCTTTTTCAAAATGCAAGCGGTCTGGATTAGACTGTTCTTACGCAAAAATCTTGCGTAAACTTCTCTGCATTCAGTTATTCAGAGGATTCACTTCATGGCCCAAAAACCAACGATAGAGGACATTGCTCGCCTTGCCGAAGTGAGTCGGGGTACGGTCTCGCGCGTCTTGAATAACCATCCCGCTGTCAGCGATGACACCCGTGCGCGCGTGCTCGATGTCATTGAGCAGCTCAACTACAGCCCCAACTACAGTGCGCGCCACATGCGCACCGAAACCTCGAATATGGTTGGCTTCGAGACCGATGAAGTGAGCACCACGCCGTATGCGGTTGACATCATTCGCGGCGCGCAGGAGACCCTGCGCCAGCACGGCAAAGTGCTGCTCGTCATCAGCGCCGGGTATGACTTCGAGACGACACAATCCTCGCTCGAAGTCTTGATCGAGCGGCGTGTCGAAGGCATCATCTACGCGACGATGTTTCACCGTGAAGTCGAACTGCCGCCCCAGATGTCGCGTCTGCCGACCGTGCTCGCCAATTGCTACGCCAAAAATCGCGATTTGCCCTCCGTTGTCCCCGATGAAGTTTCGGGCGGCTACAACGCGGCGCGCGCGTTGTTGGAGCAGGGGCATCGGCGGATCGCCTTCATCAACCTTGACCGCGCCTATGGCACGCCCATCGCGCCGACTCCCGCAGCCATCGGTCGGCTCATCGGTTTTCGCCGCGCTCATACCGAATTTGGCCTTGAGTTCGACGAATCGCTGCTCCTGTACACTGACCAGCGCCCTCAGACCAATCATGAATTCACGCTGGAGCTGATGCGCCGTCCCCAACCGCCGACGGCCATTTTTTGCGGCAATGACCGCACGGCTGTCGGCTGCTACAGCGGCCTCATGTCGCTTGGACTGCGCATCCCGGAGGATATCGCTGTCGTCGGGTTTGATAACCAGACGGACATTTGCGAAGCCATGTATCCCCGCTTGACCAGTGTGCAGCTTCCCCACTACGCGATGGGGCGCTGGGCGGCAGAATATCTGCTCTCGGCGCGCAATGGTTCGTCATCTCCGGTTCAACATCAGATTGAATGCGACCTCATCCCGCGTCAGTCAATCTAGCGCATAGCTGAATAATCGCCATTGTTCTCGTCGGGGCGCCTAACGGGGCGTCCGCCGTTAGCGACTTTTCGCAGGCGAGCACTAGTAACCATTGGTGCTAGTTGCCAATTTGAGAGAAGATTTTCGTAGGGGCAAG
>CALKIA010000385.1 GCA_937988705.1 uncultured Chloroflexota bacterium
AGGTGAGCAGTTCGTTGTGGTTGATCTTGACCATGAACGGGATGCGGTGCGCATACTTGCGCGCCACCGAGCCCAACACGCCGAAGGTCGAGGCGACGGCGTTGCAGCCACCTTCAAGCGCCAGCTTGACGATATTTTCGGGGTCAAAGTACTGCGGATTCTTGGCAAACGACGCGCCCGCCGAGTGTTCGATACCCTGATCGACCGGGAGGATCGACAGGTAGCCCGTGCCCGCCAGACGGCCATGATTGAACATGGATTCCAGGCTGCGCAGGACTTGCGGCGTACGGTCAGAACCCACCCAGACGCGATCCACGAAGTCGCCACCCGGCAGATGCAGGGTTTCTTTGGCGATCGTCTGGCTGGTGTGGTTCAACAGGTAGTCGGCATCCTTGCCGAGCAGTTCCACGATTTTATCGATGCTGAGGGTTGCACCCGAAGCGGTTGCGACAGTCATCGTTATTCTCCTTCAAATTCAGTCCACATGGGGACGCAGTATAACACACGGGCAAATATTCAGAAAAAATTTCGTATCTAAAGGTAACAAATATCACCCTTCCCCATATACTAGATTGTATGTTTTGATACTAGGGATAGGTCTTATGCCATTCTCGATTCATTGGGTAGTCGAAGGCCGGGTACTTTATAATCGGCTCACTGATCCTTACTCTGACGACGAAGTGGTTACCAGTTCAGACGAGGCTGTTGCCTGCCTGGATGCCGCTTCCGAACCTGTCTTTTTCATCATTAATACATTGGGATTGACGAGCTTTCCCCGCAACGTTGTGCGCGCGGCCCAAAGCGTGCAGCGCTGGATGGGGCACGCGCAAATGCGCCAGGTGATCGTCGTCAGCAACAATTCGGCGGTGCGCTTTATCTCGCTGCTGGCAACGCAAGTCCAGCGCAATAAAGTCATTTTGCAGGGCAGCATGGAAGAGGCGCTCGGGTATGTGTCCCGGCAGGCGCCAGATATCGCCGAGCAAATTCGCCCTCCCGCCGCGTAGTGCACGCCTCACAATCACTTTCTCTGGGCGTCGTTACAAGCATGACAACGACGCCCGGATTTGGTATGGATCGACGCCAACCGCAGCTCTAGACGAGCGCAATCGCCTCGATTTCGACCAGCGCGCCGATCGGCAGCTTGGCGACTTCAACGGTGCTGCGCGCGGGCGGATCGTTCGGGAAATATTCGGCGTAGATCGCATTCATGGTGGCGAAATCGCCCATATTTTGCAGAAACACCGTCGTTTTAACCACGCGCTCCAGCCCGGACCCCGATGCCGTCAAAATGGCTTTGAGATTCTCCAGAGTCTGCCGGGTCTGCGCTTCAACGCCGCCCGCCGCTAGTTCACGAGTACCGGGTATGGTGCCTGTTTGCCCCGCGGTAAAGATAAAACCATTGGCGACGATCGCCTGCGAATACGGTCCGACAGCGCCGGGCGCGTTCGACGTTTTAATGACTTCACGACTCATGTGTGATTTCTCCTATGGATAGATAGCTGGCAGCAGTTAGGCCATTAGCGATTAGTGGTTAGCACAAAGCAAACGCGCGTCCCTTGCTCCAAGAACGTCGGACGCGCCGTTGCGCGTCCCTACAGGGGATGCGTTCGCTTGGCACGACTTTTGCTAAGAGCTAATTGCCAATTGCTAACGGCAAGCAGCTTGTTGCCCGAATTATCCTTGGTTGCGGCCAAAACGCCAATCTGTTGCAAGTCATATTACTTGCAACTCAGCAGAACATGCTATAATCGGCGCACTCAAGGAGTGGCCGCGCATGAACAAACTGCTCAGTTTGCTGCTGGGACTTACGGTGGGGGCGCTCATCGGCGGATTGCTGGTGATCGTTTTCTCGCCCGTCTCCGGTCAAAAAGTCGTTGACGCGCTCAAAGAGGGGTATGCCGAAACGCTCGATGAGGCGCGGCAGGCCAGCGATCAGCGCAAACGCGAACTCGAAGCTGAGTTCAAACGGATGCGCTCCAAGTAAGTACGCCCCCGTCCTCTCCCAATTACATGGGAGAGGCGTTGGGGTGAAGAATAGTGTAACCCCGCGTTTTACTTAGTATCCACGCGCAGTTGATACGGCACCGGAATAGTCGTCACGGGCGAAAACGGCGTGATCACCAGCACCAGCGATTCGGCGTCCGCGTTAGGTGTGAATGACCAGGTTTGCTCGGAATCTTCGGCCAACCAGCGTGTCACCTGCACTTCGCCGTTCACCGTTTCGATCATCTGCACCCATGCTGACTGCGGCAGGCGGTTATCGGTGCGAATCCAGCCTTGAAAATCCCAACCTTCGGCTGCGCCTTCAAAGTCTTCGCTGTAATTGAGCGCGTCGATGCGCACGTCGTCAATCGCCACGCCCGCCTGATTTACCGCGTCGTCCGTGATCATCTCGAAGCGGACGAGGATGTTTTCGCCCGCATAGGCGTCCAACGAGAGTGATTCGTCGATCCACGTTGCGACGCTGCCGCCGCTGGTACCCGTGTAACCATCACCGTAGGACGTGCCGTACGGATCCGCATCGGTCGTGTGCGGTGTGGGGACAATGTCCCACGTCGCGCCCTCGTCCTCGCTGATCATCACGTAGCCGTAATCCCACTCGTCTTCAAGGTGAAACCACAGGCGGTAATCGAGCGTAGCGCTCGTAACCCCCGTGAGATCGAACGCGCGCGTGAGCGTGGTGTCGGTCATATCACCGCGATTGCTGTAAGCGACTGTCCCGCTGATGTCCGCATCAATCAGGGCGGCGCTGTCAGGAATCGCAAGGCTGACTTCCATCGCCTTAACGCCCGTCATCGGCAGCAGCGTGTAGTAGTGAGCGGCATACTGCGGCACTTCCCCACGCACGGAAACGGGATAGCGCGTATAGGTCGCTTGATCGGTCGCCGTTGTACCGAAATTGTCGAGCGACTGATAGCCCAAGTCCCAATTCGAATCGATGGTGCGGTTGGCAACCACCCAATCGGCGAAGAACTCATCGACGCCGGGTTCATCCATGGCGCGCAGCACATCATCGACCGATTGCAGCCCGCGCGGCGCATTGTCCGCGCTCAACTGCTGCAGCGCCTCAAGGCCGTAACGGTCGTAGAAGTAGATCAGGAACATTTGCGCGGCACCGTAATTCGCGCCGCGCAGATTGCCATCCTCGTTCCAGTAATTCAACTGGGTTTGCGGCATGAACAGGAAATCATAGGCGAAGAAGTCCGGCGTGCCGTTGAGGTAAAACTCGGTGAACGTGGACAAGCCCTCGTTCATCCATGTTTCCTCGTTGAACTGGAGGTTCTGGCGGATCATGTGCTGGAACTCATGCGCGACGATCACACCCGTCGAGTAGACATCGAAGGAGGTGCCGAGCGCATCGAGGTTGAAAAAGAACATCTCGCGCTCATTGCTGCCCTCGACCGCTGCGCGTGGATAACTGTCATCGCTGCTGACATAGGCCGCCGTCGAACCGCCGAGCTGGTAGGCGAACAGGCCGTGCACCGGCAGATCGCCATCAATGCCGGGCTGCGCTTCGCTGCCCCACAGAGTGCGCACCTGATCATAAACTTCATTATCGAAGAAGTCGGCCAGGTCCTGCAAGTCGCGGGTCGAAACGTTCGCGCCGTCTTCCACCCACAGGTAGATGTGTTCGCCAGCGACTTCGAGCGTCGCCGTGATATCGCGCGTGTAGCCTTCGCTGGAATTCGTCACGCGGAACTGATCCTGATCGCCCACCTGCCGTTCCGGTGGCGTGGCCGGAGGCGCGGGAATGTCGGTCACGCCGCGCAGACGTACCGCCAGTTCGAGACGGTCACGCGGGGGAATGGGTTCGCTGGCGAGTTCGGTCAGCGTCGGGTATTCCGGATTCACGTCCTGAGCCATGACACTGCTAGACAGCAACACAAGCGCCAGCACAAGCAACAGTTTTCTCATGGGATCCCTTTTCTTTTGAGTGGTCAAATGCTTCTGTGACGAGGTACGCCACCGCACCACAAACGCGGCGGAAATCGTCACCGCTCTAACTCAGTATACAGCGAGTCGCGGGGTGAGGTTCGAGGCGAACCCAAACGTAGGGCGGTCGTCGGGACAGCAGCAGACGCAGAGAGCACCTAATTCTGACGAATACTGGCGGTCTTTAGAACAAAACCGCGCGAAATCCGTAATAGAGAATGGATCTGTCTGCAAGAGAACGCTGTGCCCGAGGAGGAACTATGAGCCAGACCGCGACAATACCGACCAATAAGCCGGCCAGCCCGCTGAGTGTGCGCAACTTTCGGTTATTGTGGATCGGCGAGAGCATTTCACTCCTCGGCGATCAATTTACCCTGATCGCGTTTCCATGGTTAGTCCTACAATTGACGGGCGATGCCCTGATCCTCGGCACCGTCATGGCCTTGATGGGGATTCCGCGCGCACTGTTCATGCTGATTGGCGGCGCGCTGGTGGATCGCTTTTCACCGCGCACGATCATGCTGCTGACGAATGCCGCACGGCTGGTGCTCGTCGCGATATTGGCGGGACTCGCGCTCACGGATGCAATTCAGACGTGGATGCTGTACGCCTTCGCGCTAGCATTCGGGCTGGCCGATGCTTTCTATTTCCCCGGCCAATCGTCGATCGTGCCGCAGATCCTCGAAAAAGATCAGTTACAGTCCGGGAACACGATTGTGCAGGGGACGGCGCAGTTGAGTCTATTCGTCGGCCCGGTGCTGGCGGGTGGCTTGATCGCCCTCGTCGGCGGGACGACCAACGCAGTCGGGGAAGCCATGCCCAGCATGATCGGAATCGGTGTGGCCTTTGTGATCGACGCCTTTTCCTTCCTCGCCTCAGTCGGCGCGCTGTGGCTGATGCGACCGCGCCGCCCCGTTGAACGGGACGAAGATCAAGGCGGGGTCCTCCAGTCGATTGCGGCGGGCATGCGCTACCTGTGGAGCAACGAAGCCCTGCGCTTTATCCTGATCCTCATCGTGGCGTCGAACTTCTTCATCATGGGGCCGATGATGATCGGCATCCCGGTGCTGGCGAAAACCACCCTGCCGGAAGGCGCAGCGGCTTACGGCATCGTCATGTCCGCGTTCGGTGGGGGCGCACTCGTGGGGATCATCCTCTCCGGCGTGCTGCCGCGTCTAAAACCAGCGCGGATGGGCACGATCCTGCTCATTATCCAGGCGTTGATGGGCGTGGCGCTGGCGCTGCTGCCCCTCAGCCCGGTGACCGCTTACGCCGCGGTCATGGCGCTGATCATGGGGGCGGTCAACGGCTACGTGAACATTTCGTTCTTCACATGGCTGCAAAAGCGTATCCCCGAAAACCTGATGGGCCGCGTCATGAGCGTGATTATGTTCGCCTCGGTCGGGTTGACGCCCGTGTCAACGGCACTGGCGGGCGTGCTGATCGACTGGAACCTGACGGCGGTCTTCATCGGCGGCGGCGTCTTGATGGCGCTCGTCACACTGCTTTCGCTAAGATCGCCCGCCGTGCGCAACATGGGTTTGCAGGTCACGGGCGAGTTCCATGCCGTGAGCATCGACGATGCCGTGCGCGCCACGAGCGAACTGCCAAATCTGCACAGCGCGACAGGCGAAGTTCCGGTCAGCGGCGGGGATTAGCGAATATAGCCTCACCCCTAAATCCCCTCTCCCAAGGGCGAGGGGACTTGGATAAACGCAGTTCTTGTTCCCTCGCTCCGAGCGGATAGAGGCAGGATACTTTTAGCGCTTGTAGAGACTCGCAGAAGCGCATCTGTGGTCAGCGGACAAGGCAGGCCTTGTCCCTACGAACACCGTGATCTTTTCGTAAACTGGATTATCGCGTCCCTACGAGAAAAGCTGTTCTTGTGTAGGGGCAGACCTATGTGTCTGCCCGGTTTGGGCGCACACATGTGCGCCCCTACAGGTCACAAGGGGTTAGCTGTCTTTCCAGCGAACTTCATGCATTTTTGCCTCCGGGTCGATCATCCGGATGAGGCGTTCGCCCTCTTCCGTGAGCGCATCTTGAGCGGCTTTGGGGAGCGGCGCGAACGGTGCGATCACCAGCGCGGCGGCTTTTTTGGCGCTCTCGACCGTCCACAAGCCTGCGACGAAACCATCCACGAGGATCGTCGCCGCCACGCGCAGGTTGCCCGTCCCGAAGATGCGGTTGCGGTACTCCTCACTGATGATGCGGGTACGCTTGGCATGGGACAGCAGCAGATTGTCGAATTCCGGCAGAAAACGCACGGGCGCGGGGGTGTCTGCCTCCGGGCGCGGCGCATCGTGCAGGTCGAAGAATTCGCCGCGTCCGCCCTCTTCTTTGAACACCACCAGATCCGACCGGAGCGCCTCCACCGTGTCTTTGAGCTTACCCAAACCCGACCACGTCTGGATATCGCTGACGGTCGCCGGGCCGAAGGCCGCCAGATAGCGCAGCACGAGTTCGCGCAGCGCATCGGTCGGCGGAATCGGCTGATCGAGCCACGTTTCCGCGAGGGTGAACTTCGGATTGCCGGGGTATGCCCACGCGGCGCCATCCGACACGACAACCAACGGAATTTGCGTGCGCAGCATGTAGCGGATGGAGCCTATATCGGCGGTCGGGTAGCGCGCGCTGAAATGCGCAGTGATATCGGCGAAGCTGCGCGGCGTCTCCGCGAGGAAAGCGCGCCCTTCTTCCAGCACCATCGCCGGATCGAAACCGCCTTTGTCGCGATTCTTGGTGATCGACGCCAGCGACACATCGAGCGCGGGCTGAATGGTCGACCGGAAACGCCTATAATCCGCCGCCGTGACCAGATGCAGCGTGCCGCGCATGAGCGTCGCTTTGACGAGCACCCGCTCGCGGATGAGGCGCGTCATTTCCGCGCGGTCGAACGGCTGCAGGCGCGTCCATAAGCCGATGTAAGGCGCGCTCAAGGCCTGCGACTGCATCCCGGCGATGTGTTCGACCGCCTGAGGAATGGTCAGTGGGGCGCGTTCGAGCAGCAGTTGGCGCGCCAGCGTCGCCCGGTTGAGTTCGCGGATGGTCAGCGTGCGGATCGGCATGCGGATGTTCCTTTTGTGACAGTCGATTCTGGCTCTCAGGCAGCGAACGCTATCCATGGCATCCGCACTCTCTACATGCGCTTTAGGCGGGGAATGTGACAGCAACCCCACCCCACCCATCCCCGAATTCAGAGACGGGAGACAGCAGACTCGCCGTCCCACCCTCTCCCCTCGCCTTTAGGAGAGGGGCTGGGGGTGAGGTTGATTTACTCCACCCGCTGACCCGTCGCGAGATCGAACACGCGGACTTCATCGGAGCGCAGCATCTCGACCGTAACGCGCCCATTTACCAGATCCCACGTGAACGAATCCACGCTGTAGCCGTACCACTGCGACTCCGCCGCGGTGGTCACAAAGAACGTGAAATCGGTCGCGCTGTCCCAGACCTGCGCGCCATCGTGGGTCTGTACGAGCAGGTAGCGCCCGGTCGCATCCCACTGCTGATTCCACCAGCGCCATGTCCACTCGGAATCGCCAAAGTCGGTTGACCAATAGCGCGGCAGGTTCGAAAACGTGTGCAAACGCGCGCCATCGCTTAAGCGCAGCACCACGCCGAGGCGGCGCTGGCGTTCTGGCCCCATATACAGCAGCGCTAGGTAGAACTCACAGTTGGGCGATATGGTTCCAGTCGACCGGCCCCGGCTGACCGCTTGCGCAAAATCGGAGTCCAAGACTTGCAGCGTCTCGCCCGTAAAATTATCCACGAGCAGCAGCCGATCTTCGGAGACCCGAAACGAGATATTGGGCAGATACACTTCGCCGCACACATAGGGGCTGCGGTCATTCGGCGCGGTCACCGTCCCGAAAAAGCCGCCGGGGTATTCATCCTCAGCCAGCGTTAAGTTCGTTGGTCGCCCGGTGTCCAGTCGGAAAATAATCGGCCTGTAGGAAAGATTTAGAGTATCCAGCGTGCCCGCCGCGTAATTCCAGTCGATCCGGGTAAAACTCCGC
>CALKIA010000386.1 GCA_937988705.1 uncultured Chloroflexota bacterium
CGAGCGTCAGGATTAACAAACGGCGCAGCATAAGATGGACTCCTAATCGATTTTGTGCGGATTATAGCGGGGAAATGCAAAAACCGGGCACACAGCACTGTGTACCCGGTTGCTTACCCATCGTTATTTTCTGCCGACCCGTTGCCACGGGCGTGCTGGAAGAATTAACCGTGTTGTAGGATCGTTGTCAGATTTGGATCGGTGGGCTTGGCCGTAAGGCGCTGCCCGCTGTGACCTTAGTCCCAGACAGCAGCGCCCCGAAGTGCGTGAAGTTTAGCTGACGACGCGGGTGGGCAGCGGCGTCCCGCTTTGTGGGGCTTGCCAGCTGGGCTGCATGGTGTCTTTACGTACCCACAAGAATTGACAGGCGAGCACGACCTTGTAGTAGGTTTCACTGACATCCTGACCGACGACAATGTAAGTGCCGGGGTTCAAAACCACGCCCGGAGCGACACTGTCGGGGGCGTAGTACGCCTGAGCGCCCAACGGTGCTTCGCCCACGACTGATCCGCTCGGAACGTCGAGGTTGCAGGAGGCAGCGTTATACGCCGAGGTTAGCCCGTTATACAGGATATTCCCGGCATCGCAGCCATCGACTACCAGCGTCCACGCATACAACACGGTGCCGACCGGACGTTCCACCGTGAAATCCAGCCGCATCGTCTGTCCCGCCGGAATTGGATACGTTCCCGGGTTCGGAACAGCGCCGTAGGTGTAGTTATTGAAAATGTTCCAACTCGACAGTCCATTCACCGAGACGCTTGCTGACTCGTTCATGTAAATCAGACTGCCAACCGTTACAACCGTGCGAACGAAGTACGTGCCACCATCAAGGTTGGTACGTTCTACAGTCATCCCGAAGTTGCCCGAATTACACCCTAGCGTATTGACGCTGAGCACCTGAAATGTTTCGCCGACCGCGAAAACGGGGACAGCAAAACCCAATGCGATGAGGAAGAACACAGCGAGCATGAGGAAGTGCGGTTTTTTGGTCATAGGACTCTTTCATAGAAGAAAACGAAGATATGCCCTCTATTTATTATATAGGAATCGCAAATAATGGAAATCAGACGAAGTATGGAGAAAGTCTGAGGCCTTAGTCCGTTGCTCGTCCTTGGACTTTTGCTTGACGTGTTAGAACAAATGTGCTTCAATAATGAGGCGGTTTCAAAGGGGGAATCAAGAGATGGTGATGCAAGTCGATGCGATTGTCGACATCCCCGCTGAGCGGGTCAAGTTTTTTGGCACGACAGGCAAAATGCTGCTGCCCAGTCCCGCGACCCTCAAAGCGGCCATTCAGACCATTCCCAAGGGGCAGCTTCTGACGACAGAACGACTGCGTGCGCACCTTGCCGCGCACTTCAAGGTGGAAGCCGTCTGCCCGGTGACCACCCGCCGCAGCCTCAAAGCGCTGGCACAGACCGGCGACAGCCCCTACTGGCGCGTGATCAACGCGGACGGCGGCTTGAATGCCGATTATCCCGGCGGGGTGACCGCCCACGCCAATCACCTGCGTGCCGAGGGTGTCACCATCGATGTGAGCGGCAAGAAGCCGAAGGTCAGTGCTTATCAGACGTATTTGCCGCGCTAGATTTAGGAGACAAGATGGCGAAGAAGCAGCCGACCGTCGACGAATTCATGAGCAAGCTTGAGCATCCGTTCAAAGCCGAGGTCGAAACGCTGCGCGCGATCATCAAAGGCGTTGATCCGCGTATCACCGAGCAGATCAAGTGGAACGCGCCGAGTTTCCGCTTCACCGACTACATCTGCACGTTTCAGCTGCACGCGACGCAGCATGTGCATCTCGTGTTCCATAACCCGGCGATTGCCAGCATTCCGAGCGCAATTCTCGAAGGCGATTACGTGGATCGGCGGATGGCCTACTTCACCAGCATGGACGATGTGCAGGCCAAACGTGCGGAACTAGAGCACGTGATTCGGTCGCTGGTCGAGCGGATGGACACGGCGATGTAGGGACGCGATTATGCAGGTTAAGAAAAGAAGACGATGTTTGTAGGGACAAGGTCTGCCTTGCCCGTTCACAGCGGACAGCGCCTGCGCTGTCCCTACGATCTCCGTTAAATTGCATGATCGCGTCCGCATTCACAGGTAGAGGAGTTTTGTGATGAGAAACGTCATTTACGCTATCAATGTGTCGCTGGATGGCTTTATTGAAGATAAGGATGGGAGTATTGGCTGGTCTGAGCCAAGTGAAGAACTCCATCGTTACTTCAATGATTTGGAACTTGAGATCGATGTGCATTTGTACGGACGGCGGATGTACGAAAATATGGCCGGTTACTGGCCGACGGCGGATACCAATCCATCTGCCCCAGACTATGAGCTTGAATATGCCCGCCGCTGGAAACAGGCTGCCAATGTGGTCTTTTCGCGGACGTTGAAGCAGGTTCGTGAGCCCGATCGATTGGTGCGAGACCATGTGGCTGAGGAGATTCGGCGCTTAAAAGCCCAGCCCGGTAAGGCGATGGTGGTCGGCGGGCCAGGGCTAGCGGCCAGCTTACTGCAACTCGATCTGGTCGATGAAGTTCGACTGATAATTCATCCGGTCATCTTGGGGGGTGGTAAGCCGATGTTTCCAAGTTTGGATCATTTGCTCCGTTTACGGCTCATGGACACCCGCCAGTTTAAGAACGGGGTCGTCGCACTCCGATACCAGCGGATCGAGTCACAGGGGTAACTTTTGCGTCACTGCTCACCTTGATTAGGGAGGATAAAGGTGAGCAGTGACGAGCGTTGTCTTGTCTGAAGATTCCTAAAGTATCAGAGCAGGTCATCCGGTCGCTGGTGGAGCGGATGGAACGGGAGACGTAGGGGATGTACGACAACGCACCCGTTGAACTCGCTAAGGCGCACATAGATTTCTAATGCTAATCTCCGCTAGAATGGGAGTATGCGGAATGAGTTAGTTGGAGTGAGGCAGACCGTGACTGCTAAAGACCTACTCACAGAGATTGAACGTTTACCCCTGGACGAGCGTCTTTACCTGCTGGAGGCGCTGACGCATAACATCCGCGAGT
>CALKIA010000387.1 GCA_937988705.1 uncultured Chloroflexota bacterium
GTGATCTCTTCATGAGCAGTTTTCCTCTTTATTGCGTGTTGCGATTCTGATGACCTGGATTACCGTGACATTCAATACAGCGCCGCTCTTGATCCGCATGCATGCCATAGACGTTGCTGATCAGCGTAGCGTGGCAGTGAATGCAGTTCTCTTGCGCGATACCGGCGTTGAAGTCCGTGATCTGGATCACTTCCGGGTAGTTCCCGGTCGTGAACGCTAAACTATGGTTGAAACCGTTGATCCCCTTGACCACCCACTTCCCGACCGGATCGTGCGGTGTGTGGCAGTCGTTACAGGTCGCGACGTTGCGATGGCTGGACGCCTGCCACGCTTCGTATTCATCGCGCATGATGTGACAATTAACACAGGTTGCCGGATCGTTGGATAGATAGGATGTGCCTCTGGCGTAGACGAACGTGAAGCTGCCTAGCCCAACCAGCACTCCAAGCACAATCATCAACAAGCCGCCGAGCAGCAATGGACGAGCGCCGCCGAGTCGCCTCATAGCAATAACCTCCCTCAAGCCGTGACAGCGGTTCTACGCTTACATTAGCATGAGGCGCGATCGAGAAAATTGATCGCGATCAACTTTGCCGGGCGAAACCTGCGTGCCGAACTGTTCAGACTCGATGAAGTTGCTACGGGTTATGCGGGGTGTAACGGTGGGAGCTAGGGTGCGTCGATGACGGCCTGGAGGGCCTCGCGATCACAAATTTCGAGCCGCTTATGTGAGCAAATCAGCCAACCCTGTTTTTCCCACTGCGTCAGGGTGCGATTAATCGTTTCGACCGTCGTTCCAGTGAACTCAGCGAGATCGCGCTGCGTCATCGGAATATCGATCAGGATATTATCCCCCATCAGCCTGCCGAATTTTTCACACATTTTGAGCAGTGACTGGGCGAGGCGGCGGTCAATACGTTTGGTTGCCATGTGCCGGACGCGATCATGCCCTTCGTGGACGTGCGCGGTGAGGAGGTCGATGATGGTGAGCGCCAACTGCGGGTAATCGAGCATCAACGCCCGGGCGTCCTGCCCGTCGATACCGATCAACGTGCTTTCCTGAATGGCTTCGATCTGGGTAGGATGCGGGTAGCTGCCCGAAATCGCCAGTAACCCAAAGACATCACCTTCGCCATACACCTTAAGGGCGATGCACTGCCCGTCTTCGGTGTAACTCACGAGGCGCATCCCACCCGACTGCAAGAGATAAAATGAATGGATATAGTCACCTTGATACAGCAGAACCTCACCTGCCTTCAGCGTCAGGCTGCGCGATACGCTCAGCATGGCGCTGAGGATCGTACTGTCCAGATGCTGAAAGGCAGAAACGAGCGGGAATTGGGTCGGAATGCCGCTGCGGATCAAAGTGAACACTCCAGAGGGTTAGGATGGATCTTCACTATAAATGAACGCGGCGCATCATCCCAGTGATAATGCGCCGCGAAAGATTAACTAGATGTCACTAGCGCAGGAAGGCCTCGTGCAGACCACCGTCCACGCTGAAGATCTGCCCCGTCGTCTTAGCGAAGGCGTCCGTGCTGATGAGGTAGGCGACTTCGGCCTGATCTGCCGGGGTGATCGGCAGCTTGGTCAGCGTGCGCTGTGCGTAGAAATCGGCCAGCTTGGCGCGCAGTGAGTCGGTCGGTTCGTCTTCGCTGTGCGCGATGTTGTATTTGACCAATGAGCTGATCACGCGGTCACGCGGGAACATGGTGCTGCCATCGACCACGGTCGCGGGCGCGAGGCCGTTGACGCGCACCAGCGGCGCGAGTTCGACTGCCAATTCGCGCACGAGGTGATTGGCCGCCGCTTTACTGGTGTCATAAGCGAGCGATCCCTTCTTGGCGACTGCCGCGTTGACGCTGGTCGTCAGCACAAGCGAGCCACGCAGCTTTTGCGCTTCCCACACGGCGCGCGCTTCGTCGGCGACGATGTAGCCGCCGAGCACGTTCACGTCGAAAGTGAAGCGCCATTTGTCGTCGGAGATATGCCCGGTCTTGTCCGGCGAAACAAACACGCCCGCCGTCACGATGAGGTTGTCAATACCGCCGTAGGCGAGGGTTACGCTGTCGAGCAGGGCGCGCACGCTCTCGCGCTTGGTGATGTCCACCGCGCACGCAATCGCCGGGCCGCAGCCCGAAATGCCTGTGCCCGCCACGCCAATCCCGACGCCGTAGATCTTCAGTAGTTCGTCGGCGGTGGCCTGCGCGGCATCCCCGTTGAGGTCAGCGCACACGACATGCGCGCCCTCTTTGGCGACCCGGTGTGCGACCGCATGGCCGATGCCATTACCCGCGCCGATCACGATCACAACGCTGCGTTCGAGCGTCTTTTCGGGCGGCATGCGCCGGAGCTTGGCCTCTTCGAGCAGCCAGTATTCGATGTCAAAGGCTTCCTGCCGGGGCAGCGCGACGTATTCGCCGACTGCTTCCGCGCCGCGCATGACTTCTACCGCGCAGTTGTAGAATTCGGCGGTCACGCGGCTTTCGCTCTTGTTTTTGCCCCATGCGATCATGCCCAGACCGGGGATAAGGATCACCGTCGGGTTCGGGTCGCGCATGGCGGGTGAATTCGGGTGCTTACAGGCTTCATGATAGGCGGCATAGTCGGCACGGTACTGGGTCAGGCCGCTGCTCAGTTTGGCGATCAGCGCCGTCTGGTCTTCCGCCTGCGGATTCCAGTCCACGTACAATGGCTTGATCTTTGTGCGCAGGAAGTGATCCGGGCAGCTTGTGCCGAGTTCGGCGAGACGCGCGGCGTCATGGCTGTTGACGAATTCGAGAATCGTCGGGTCAGCCTGCACCGTGCCGATGAAGCGGTTGTACTGCGACACCATGCCACGCAGTGTGGGCAGCAGATTGACGAGCAGACTTTCGGCTGCGGGCAGCGGTTGGAATTGGGTGCCGCCGAAGGTCGCCGCGCCTTTGTCATGCGCTTCGAGGTAACGCGCCGCTTTTTCGATCAGTGTGAGCGACAGTTCGTAGCATTCCTTGTCGTCGTTCGCCCAGTTGATCAACCCGTGCCCGCCGAGGATGATCCCCTTGAGGTTCGGGTTCTGGCGGATGGTCTCTTGCAGCAGTAAGCCGAGTTCAAAGCCGGGGCGCTGCCACTCCACCCACGCGATTTCATCGCCCCAGATTTCGCTGACCAATTCCCGACCATTGCTGCACGCGGCGATGGCAATTACCGCGTTAGGGTGGGTGTGATCCACGTGGTCAAACGGAATGAAAGCGTGCAGCGGTGTGTCAATGGATGTGGCGCGCGGGTTGAGGTTGAACACGGTGTGCGTGTACATTTCGACCATTGCGTCTTCCATGGGCGTCTTCACGCCTTTGACTTCCGCCGCCGCATAGATGCTTTGCAGCGCGATCAGTTTGTCCATGTACAGCGAGGCGAAATTGGCTTTCTTGGAGGTGCGCAGGTCACCGCCTGAGCCTTTCACCCACAGCACGCGGACGGGCTCGCCTGTCAGCGGATCGGGCAGCGTGACTTTGCTCGATGTGTTACCCCCGCCCGTATTGGTGATGCGTTGGTCAGAACCCAGAATATTGGAACGGTAAATGAGGCGCTCGACCGGATCGAGCGCATTGGCGCGGGCATCGTCCCATAAGTAGCGGACATGGCGGTACTCACTCGGATTATAGAGCTGCATGGCTATCCTCACTAATTTCTCGCATTAGGTGTGGTTCCAACAAGAAGATTCTTTTGATGAATGGCATTCACTGCGCAATTCTTTGGAAAATAACACCAATCGATGTGAAACGCAAGTTTGTGAAAGAAAAAGCAATGATGGCTGCGCCTATTCGAAGGATGGTCAAAGTGCCGCCTAACGCGCGGTTCAGAGGGCAGTGTAAGGTCAAAAATTATGTTGACATTGTCAACAAGTTTACGTGATAAACTAGGCTAGGTTCATAGTTGAAATCATGATGAGGTCGAGTGCCAACCTACTCATTTTCACCCAAAGTTGCTCAGTTCAGCGCGGTTTTTGCGCTGCTAATCGGCATACTGGCGGTGCTGGGCTGGTATCTCGATCTGCCGATTTTTTATCCCCTGCGCACCACTTTTTGGTCAATGCCGCTCAACACAGCGTTGTGTTTCATTACGGCGGGGATCTCGATGCTGCTCCACAGTTCCGGAAGATCCCGGTTGGCGGTCGGTTTGGGGGCGATGGTCATCCTTGTCGCTGGTTTGACGCTGGTCGAAATGGTCTTTTCGGTCGACTTAGGCATCGACCGCCTGTTATTCCCGCCCGCACATCCAGTGTATGCTCTGATTGAGCGCATGAGTCCGGTGACCGCGCTCAATATGCTTCTGCTCGGGGGTGTTCTCATCACCACCACCGAGCGGCCATCCCGGTTCAACGCCGGGTTGATGCTAATGATCGCCAGTCTGTCAGCCGTTGGTCTGCTCGCGCTGCTGTATAACGTCTCATCGTTGAATACCCTCCCCGCCTACGCCAGCATGGCTCTCCCGACGGCACTCACGTTTATGGTCGTGGCGATCGGGCATTTCTACTCCCAGCCCAGTCCATTTTTGACCATTCTCCGGTCGCGAACCAGCGCGGGACTCACCGGGCGGCGGTTGATCCCGCTGGCCATTATTGTTCCGGTGATTCTCGGCTGGCTCATGACGGAGTTGAGCCGGATCGACGTATTTGATGAAGCCATGGGCTTTGCGCTGCTGGTGCTGCTGACGACCGCCGTGTTCGTCGCCGCCATCAGCTTTACCATGCGCGCGCAGTACGCCGAAGAAAAGCTGCGTCAGGCGGCCGCGAACAATGCGCTCGAATTTGCACTGCACCGTGAACGGAATCGGCTGCTGAATGAATTCGTCACCAATACACTGCATGATTTGCGGACGCCATTAAGCGCCATTGGTACGAGCGCGTATATCGCCGGACGCACGCCCGAACCCGACAAGCGGCAGGAACGGTTGGAACACATTCAGGCCGAAGTCCGGTACATCGGCGGTCTGCTTGATCAGTTTGCGGAGATGGTGCGCCTGAATCAATTGGAAGGTGTCATTCTCACGCCTACCTCCCTCAATACGCTCGTGGAGCGGTCGGCTTCCGAGTATCAGGTGTCAGCCGAACGCAAAGGCATTCAGATCATGACCGATCTGCAGCCGAACATCCCCTCCGTCCCTCTTGCCGATCTGCTGCTGCAAACGGCGCTCATTCAGGTGCTCAATAACGCGGTGCGCTATACGCCGCGTGGGGGGCAGATCGCCGTGCGCACGCGCTGTCTGGACACGGACGCGCTCATCGAAGTGGTGGATACGGGCGAAGGCATTCCGGCGGCGGCGCTGCAGCATGTCTTTGAAGTGCAGTTCAAAGGGAACAATGCGCGGACAGCGGATGGCAGTACCGGCGGCATGGGTTTATCAATGGTGAAGCGCATCCTCGAACTGCATCATGGACGGGCTGAGATCGCCAGTGTGGTTGGTCAGGGCACGACCGTCCGCTTATTCATCCCGCTTCGACATTCCGCCTAGACCGCCAGCGGCGCGGCAACCAGCGCTCAGCGTGGAACAGGTAGAGCAGCGCAGCGCTTACGGTGCAAGCACTGATGAGCGCGCCAATCGTCAGCAGCGGCGTGGTGAACTCAAATTCGACCACCTGCGTGCTGTTGGGCGGCAGCACGTAGCCGATCAACTGCCCAACGGACTCCAACTGGGCGGGCTGACCATCGACGCGCACCACCCACCCCGGCCACGCCACATCCTGCACCACCAGCACCACGTCCTCCGCGGTTGGGTTACTAATCGGAATGGTGATCTTCCCCGGTTGCCACGCATAATCGTCGATGCGCGTGGTCAGTGCGGTCAGCGTGGGGAAGCGGCGATCTTCAAGACCGGTCGCCACAGGCTGATTCAGCACGTCATCGTAGGGGATGGTGAACACGTAGCCGAGCGCTTCCGGGTTGCGCCACGCGCAGGGCATATTGCCCATTGGCGGGCTGTCAACGGCGGGTACCCAACCGCGCGCGTCGAACGCTTCCCGCT
Source organism: uncultured Chloroflexota bacterium (assembly GCA_937988705.1). GTDB lineage: Bacteria > Chloroflexota > Anaerolineae > Aggregatilineales > Phototrophicaceae > Flexifilum. The sequence goes on from CALKIA010000387.1 coordinate 6,004, forward strand.
CCTTGTCGAAATACAAGATCGCCCATTCTGGCGCGGCTTCGCTGAGATCGGCGCTGGGAATGGTCGCCGCCGCGCCCAGCGGATCGTAGTCGGCGGAAATGTTGCTTAAGCGGATGCCTGTGCGCAGGAAGGCGCTGGCGTTGGCGTAATCGAGCGCCCACACGCTGATGAAGGGCGCGTCGTCGTGCGCCTTAATCCATGTGAGACAGGCGGTCATTTCCGCTGATTCTGCGACTACGTACCCGCTGCGGGCGCGCTCGGTCACCGTCTCCCAAGCGGCAACCAGCGAGATCTGGATCATCAGCGCGCCGATGGCCACGCCGATGAGCGCGCGCGACCACTCGCGGAATTGAAGGCTCGTGAGTCGGGCAAAATTCGCTTCCGGATTGATGCGTTTCCACAGTTGATCCACGCCCAGCGCGGCGAAGACCGCCACCCAGAAGGAAGTGATCGTCAGCATGCGGTTTACGCCGCGCCACCGTGCGAGGATGCGCGTGTTCTCGCGCAGCCAACCGATGATCGGGTTGGTGGCCGTACCCCACGTCGTGAACAAGACCAATAGGAAGATCCCGACGGCCCACACGCGCCAGTGCTCGCCAAGCAGTTTGCGCTTTCCGGGGAGCGCCCGTTCCAGCACCGGAAACAGGATGAACACGACAAC
>CALKIA010000388.1 GCA_937988705.1 uncultured Chloroflexota bacterium
ACGATCGAGGCGACATGTGCCCAGTATTCGAACAACGCCCGGTCTTCCCACAAGAGTTTGTCGAGCTGTTTGAGGTCATACGCGCCCACGCGGCTGAAGACCACCAGCGTGTGCGAGCGCGCCACCGCGCTGATCGGGTCGAGCTGCAAGCAGCCGAGGTCGCGGGCGACGCGCAAAATGCCCTCAGCGGTGGCGGGCTGGCGCTCCGCTGCGAGGTGCTGGCGGCGAATCGCCAGCCGCCGAACGGTGTCCGGCGTGATCGTACGAATGGTCATATCCGTTTATCCTGCGAGCGTGGATAAGTCCGGAAATTATAGCAAAATCAGCACAAATGTACAATTTACTGGTACAGAGGGAGGCGGAAACCGAAGATGCTGCCCACTTTGTAGACACTGTTAAACAGGAGCTGCCCGCGATGTCGTTCGACGATTTTGTGCACAAGGTAGAGGCCTAAGCCGTTCCCCTCGATGCCGCGCGCCTCGCTGATCTTGGCGCGGAAGAAGGGTTCAAAGAGGCGGGCTTGTTCGCTTTCCGGCACACCGAAACCATTATCCTCGATTTCGACCTGCGCATACCCATCCGTCAGGACCAGGCGGGCGCTGATCCGACCTTTTTCCGGCGTGTACTTGATCGCATTGTCGAGCAGGTTGTTGATGGCTTCACGCAGCTGCCCCTGATCGCCGCTGACATAGACGGGATTGGCGGGGATGCTCATGGTGAGCTGCTGGTTCTTGGTGCGGCATTCATCGTAGTTCTCGTCGACGGCCGTTTGCAACAGCATGCCGATCGGCACAATGTCCTCCGGTGGCGCGTTGTTCGCTTCCAGCCGTTCGAGTGTGAGAATATCGGCTGACATGCGGTCGATGCGTCCGACCGATTTGCGAATCGTCCGAATTGCATTTTTGTTGTGCTCGGACATGTGCGCCGCTAAATCCTGATTGAGCATGTCAATATAGGAGTAGATGACCGCCAGCGGGCTGCGAATATCATGCGCCACGACGCGGATCATATCGGTTTTCAACTGTTCGAGCGCGCTCAGATTGTGGTAGAGCTGTTGGAGTTCCGCCAGCTGCGTCTGTGACTGCTCGTAGAGGCGCGCGTTTTCGATCGCCGTGGCAATGCGCGACGCCAGCAAGCTCGTGAATTCAAACACTTCGGGGGTGAAGTGGTCCGGCGTGTCGGTTTCCATGTTGAGCAGTCCGACGATCTTGAGATGCGCCAGCATGGGGATCGCCATCTGCGCCCGCGTCGAGGGGATGACCGGGGCGTAATCGGGATCAAAGCTGACATCCGGCACATATTCGGCGCGTTCCAGCCGCAGCGCCCGCGCGGGCACGCCGATTTCCGGCAGCAGCGGGATTTCGGTGTAGCCGCCGAAACCGCTGCTGATTTTGAGCGCACCGCTTTCGTCGAACAGGGCGATGCAGCCCGATTCGGCGCGGCTGACGATTTGCGCCGCGCTCAACGCAATTTGCAGGACGGATTTCAACTCCAGGGTGTGATTGAGTTCAACATCCACTTCCTGAAGCAGCGCGAAAAAATCAATGCGGTGGTTGAGCCGCGTAAGGGTCGCATGGTTGCTCGATGAGTCATCAAACTGGGGGTCGTGTAAGGGGTGGTGCATACCGGCTCTGCGCACTCTTAACTGAATTCCTACCTGTCATCCTAACACGAAACTCGTAAACAATAACCATAAAGGCATTGTGCGAGGATCGTTATGTTTGTGGCAGGAAGGTCATTGAGGAACAACCGGGGCTGCACCCCACCCCTCTCCCGTGGGAGAGGGGATTTAGGGGTGAGGCCGATCTTAACCCGCGCCGCGCAGTGAGCCGATGGCATCGCACGCGGGGCACGAGCCGTCCGGACGGATGATGGCGTAGCCGCCCTGCGGATCACCATCGACGAAGCGCGTAAAATTGACGTTGAACACGATGATCAGGCGGGTCTGCACGCTGCTGGTTTCCGAAGCGATCTGAATCGCGTCGCGCAGCCATTCGGCCTGTTCCTGAACGCTCGTATTCGCGCCCCATGCGAAGCCTGACGGGAGCTCGCCGTAGCCATCGGGCGACAGATAGCCCATTTCGCTGAAGCAGAACTGCGTCGGCGTGCTGTTGAACGGGAACGACGCGCGCTGGAGCATGAGCGGGAAATAGTAGGTCGGATACTCGCCGCGCGGATCGCCACCCTGCTGGCTCGGCGGGATGATGCCTTCGTTATAGTGAATGCCGATGCAGTCCGAGAAATTCGCTGCGCCCGCATTGGCCATACCGAGGTAGTAGCGATCATCGTTCCACACGCGATCCAGCCCGAATGCACCTTCGGCGCCAGTCGGCGAGGGCGCGCCCGTCACCACGAGGACGGTCGGATCGACTGCCTTGATCGCCGTGTGCGCCTGCCGCAGCAGTTCGACATACTGGCGGGGATCAATTTGCCCCTGCGGCCATTCACGGTCGAGGTTCATTTCGTTCCACACCTGAATAGCGTCTGGCTGGAGCGCAGCGACGCGCCCGACGAAATCGGCGTACTGCGCGTAGTAGGCATCGCCCTGCGCTGCAAGTTCGTCTTTCAGCCCCTTGATGCTCAGGAAGGCGAAAAAGCCCTGTTCGTGCGACCAGTTGATGCGGTCACGCGCTACGGTGACGAGCGAGTCATCGCCGATCACGAAGGGGATTTGCCACTTCATCCACGTCATGCCCGCCTGTCGCATCAGTTCCGCGGCGGTTTCGTCAAAGTCGTCCATCTGCCCGCCGACCGGGATCGGCAGTTCGCTGACGACGTTCGGGCGCGGGACGATAGTCGGCTCCTGCGGCGGCTGTGGTTCGACAACCTGCGGTTCGGCGGTCGGGGCGACGATGACGGGCGCGGTGCTGCCGTCGAGGCGCACCAGTTGATTGGCGACACGCAGCGGCCCCACCACATCGAACTGCTCGGTGAAGTCGGTGAGGATCACGTGCAGACGCAGGTTATACACGCCATCGGGCACAAC
>CALKIA010000389.1 GCA_937988705.1 uncultured Chloroflexota bacterium
GCAGCACCCGCGGCCCCGGCACTGTTGCCTCCTTCATCCATCAAGGCGAAAACTTTCAGGGTTCGGAGATTGTGCTCGTCGACTTTGACGCAGACAAGATGCAGGTCATCAAAACGATGGCGGATAAGATGAGCCGAGATCGCGGTGTCGACATTACCATTTCGTATACGACTGACCGCCGCGCCGGGTTGACCGACTGTGACGCTGTACTCACCAGCTACCGCCCCGGCGGCTTTGAAGCCCGCCACCTCGACGAAAGCATCCCACTCAAATACGGCATCGTTGGGCAGGAAACCCAGGGCCCTGGCGGCTTCTTCATGGCGCTGCGCTCGATCCACGTCATGCAGGGCATTTTGCAGGACATTGAAGCTGTGTGCCCCAACGCCCGCGTGTTCAACTACACTAACCCGATCAACCTCATCTCGGAAGCGGTCACACATCACAGCGCTATTCCGTTTATCTCGTTCTGCGAAGGCCCGTACTACTTTCCCTGGGTGATCGCCGAGGCCGCCGGGCTGGACCGTCACAAGCTAGATACCGTGATGGTCGGCTTGAATCACGGCTGCTGGTCGGTGCGCCACCTCTACGACGGTCAAGACGTGATGCCACTGCTGCGCGAGGCGTACGAGCGGCGACGACATGAAAGCGGTTTAAGCGACTATCACCTCCGCCTGCTCCGCTTGGCGGTGATGATGGGCAGTATCCCAGCAGATTACTTCCAATACTACTACTTCAAGGACGAAGTCCTCGACTATCACCTGAACAAGCCGACCACCCGTGCGCAGGATATCCTGGCGCAGGTGCCGGGCTACTGGGAGCATTACCGCGAACAGGCCGCCGCCGAGCATCCAGAACTTGATCCGGCGCGGTCGCGCGGTGGGATCAATGAGCTGGAACTGGCCATCGATGCAATGGACGCAATTTTCAACGACCGCGGCGAGATCTTGCCCGTCAATATCCCAAATCGCGGCGTACTGCCTGATCTGCCCGATGACCGGGTGGTCGAAGTGCGGGGCTATCTCGACAAGCATGGGGTCGTTGGACTGGCGGATGGGGCTCTCCCGCCCCAGACCTTGAGCCTCGTCAAAGCCCTGAGCGAGTATCAGGCTCTCACGGCAGAGGCCGCTTGGTGTGGGCGGCGCATCGATGCGATCCGCGCGCTGGCGAGCAATCCGCTTGTGCTTTCGCTGGACAAAGCTGAGAGGATGTACGACGAAATGGCGGCGGCGCACAAAGATTATCTGCCAGAACGCCTGCTGAGCTAACTACAAGGAGTGCGCGATGACGGTTGTAGTCGGCGTGGACGGTGGCAATACCAAGACGATCGCCTTGGTCGTGGATATGAACGGGAGCATTCTCGGCGCAGGGCGCGGTGGCAACAGTGACATTTACCCGCATGGGACGGCGGTCAGCGCGGTGAACGTAATCGAAAGTGCCAGCGCGCATGCCCTTAATCAGGCTGGATTAAGCCGTGAAGCGATCAGCGCGGGCGCGTACAGTCTCGCCGGGGCAGACTGGCGCGAAGACTACAACGAATATCGGGATGAACTTCTAATACGCGGTCTCGGCCAGTCCGTCACCGTCTACAACGATGCCATCGGCGCGCTGCGGGCGGGGTCGCCGGATGGCACAGGTGTGGTGATCAACGCGGGGACGGGCGCGGCCATGGGCGCGCGCAACGCACAGGGCAAATTCTGGCACACAAGTTACTGGCAGGACTCGCTCGGCGGCCGTGAACTGGGCTATCAGGCGCTGCGCGCGGTGCGCCACGCCGATATCGGCATCGAACTGCCGACGACGCTCACACCCGTCGTGCTGCGCTTCTTCGCAGTCGAAAGCTGCGCCGATTTGCTGCGGTTATTCACATTACGGGGGTCGCAAGCGCCCAATGATATTCAGGTGAGCAAACTCGCACCGTACGTACTGACCGAAGCCGAAAACGGTGACGCAGTGGCCGGCGCGCTGGTGATAGATCAGAGCAAGCGATTGGTGGATTATGCGCTCGCCGCCGCGCGGCAAGTCGGCATCGAGCAGAAGCCCTTCCACCTCGTCCTGAACGGCGGGCTGTTTCGACACCCGAGCACGCTGCTCAAGGACTCGATCACCGCGCAAATACGTGAGGTCGTGCCGGGCGTGACGATTCACGCCAGCCGGTTCGAACCGGTTGTCGGCGCGGTACTGCTGGCGTGGGAAGCGCTCGATGTGCCGATTACCCCGGCCATGCTGGCTAATCTCGAAGCGACTATGCCCGCAAACGCAACGTTCGAAACAAAGTAGCGGTCGGCTCGTCTTCAGCCCTGTACACGACTACACGGCCGCGGGTCAGGGCGCGCTTTGGCGCGTTTGCACGTGACAATGATCAGGCGCTCACCAGCCGCAATCAGCGTACACTGGTCAGTGGTGCTGCTTCACGTCTACGAAAGGGACGGTGATGACCGCGATGAGTCTGGAAACTCAGACCGCCTTACGGCAGGGCTTCAAATACTTGAACCGTTACATGGTGCTGATGTGGCGGCTCGGCCTGGGGAAATGGCTCAACAGCGTGCCAACGTTGTTGGGACGTTACATGGTGATCGTGCATACTGGGCGCAAGTCGGGTTTGAAGCGCTTCGCCCCGGTCAACTATGCTGTAGTTGATGGGTCAGTGTACTGCGTGGCTGGTTTCGGCGCGGGGTCACACTGGTATCAGAACATCATGGCACAGCCGCAGGTCGAACTGTGGCTACCCGCTGGTCGCTGCGCCGCCCACGCGGCTGATGTAACCGACTCCGAGGGCGCACTCGCGAAAATCCGGCAGGTGTTGATCGGCAGCGGTTTTGTCGCGCCGCTGGTTGGGATTGACCCGCACACGATCACTGACGACGCGCTGGCACAAGCCACGGGCGAATACCGCCTTATCCAGCTGGAACGCGGTACGCCTGTTACCGGTGAAGACGGCCCCGGCGATTTGGCGTGGGTCTGGTGGGTGCTCGGCTTCCTGCTCCTACTTGCGCTGCGTCCGCATAAACGCTCCAAGTAGCGAGACTCGCAGCGCTACACGGAATTGAGCCGCATGCCCAATCAACCGCGCCACCAACCGCTGACGGTCGCCGATGTGACCGGATCGCGGCTATTACCGATCCGGTCATCCACAAGCGGCCGATCACGCCGGGTTATCACGAACTCGTGCTGAGCACGAGGGTGAGCACACACTTGAGCGCTGCCGGGTGCACGGTTACGGCGTGGGCTTGCCAACAGGCGAGGCTAACCATCCGCTGCTCTCCAGCATGTACCGATCTGTTCACGGCGCCGTTCGCGCTCGAGCACCTTAGGCTTGGGGAATGACGCTGATACCACCACTGCGTTCGAGAATCGCATATTTGATTTGATCGAGGCGCTCCAGCCCCTGCGTTTCGCGCGCTGCCGCCAGGATATCTTCAAGGTCGACGCGCGCTTTCTCCATGCGTTCCCGGTATAGTTGCCCATTTTCGACGAGCACGAGCGGCACACTGTCCACGATCTTGTCGATCTGCGGGGAACGCTGTTTGAGGAGCGAGATGCCGATGTCCATGCCCACCAGCGTGATCACAATGAGGATGGCGCCCGTCAGCGAGAAATCCTCACCGAGCAGCCCCTGCTGGACCGCCTCCCCGATGATGAGTAAGAGCACAAAGTCGAACGAGGTGATTTGCGCCAGCGACCGCTTGCCGCTCAGACGAAAGACGACGAGCAGCATAACGTAGACCACTGCCGCGCGCAGGATCGTTTCCATGCTCGACTCCCTTTATGGATAGATAAACTGTTGAAACGCGTAGGTCACGCCACCTTCCACGCCGATCTGACCGCTCACCAGACCAATGTGCTGGGGTTTGTAATAGACCACCACCGCCCCGAACGGTTCCGCCTCGGCTAGGTCAAAAACCAA
>CALKIA010000390.1 GCA_937988705.1 uncultured Chloroflexota bacterium
GGACGCCGAAGAGCCGGATGGCGACTATATCGTCGACATCAAAGACCGGGTCGCCTTTTTGACCGAACGCGGCATCGAAAAAATCGAGCGCGCGCTGGGCATCAACGACGAACTGTATCACGAGAAGAACAGCGATATCATCCCGTATCTCGACAACTCGCTGCGCGCCCATGCCCTCTATCACCTCGACAAAGAATACGTCGTGCAGGATGGTCAGGTGATCATCGTGGACGAGTTTACCGGGCGCATGATGTACGGTCGGCGTTTCTCCGAAGGTTTGCATCAGGCGATTGAAGCCAAAGAAGGCGTGCAGATTCGCCGCGAAAACCTGACGCTGGCGACCATCACCTTCCAGAACTTCTTCCGCATGTACAAAAAGCTCGGTGGCATGACCGGTACAGCAATGACCGAAGCGGAAGAATTCGAAAAAATCTACGATCTCGAAGTCGTCCCTATCCCCACTCACCGCCCCATGATCCGCATCGACCACGATGATCTGGTCTACGGCACGGAAGCCGCCAAATTCAAGGCAGTCGTCGAAGAAATCAAGGCGCGTCAGCAGCGCGGTCAGCCCGTCCTCGTCGGTACGGTCGCCATCGAAACGTCTGAGCGTCTGAGCAGCGCGTTGAAGCGCTCCGGCATCAAGCACGAAGTTCTCAACGCCAAGCAGCACGAACGCGAAGCGGACATTATCGCGCAAGCAGGTCGTCCCGGCGTGGTAACCATCGCCACCAACATGGCCGGTCGTGGCGTCGACATTCTGCTCGGTGGTAACCCGGACGGTCTCGCCCGCGAACGTCTGCGCAAGCAGGAACGCGACATCACGACCGTGCCCGCAGAAGAATACAAGGCGCTGGTAGCCCAGGTTGCCAACGAAATCGCCGTTGACCGCAAAAAGGTACTTGAGCAGGGCGGCTTGTTCGTGCTCGGCACGGAACGCCACGAAGCCCGGCGCATCGACAATCAGCTCCGCGGTCGTTCGGGACGTCAGGGTGACCCCGGCGAAACGCGCTTCTTCCTCAGCCTCGAAGACGACCTGATGAAGCGCTTCGGCGGCGACCGCGTCAAGAACATCATGAACTGGGCGAAAATTCCCGAAGACGAACCGATTGAACACGGCATGGTCACCAAATCGCTCACACAGGCGCAGGTGCGCGTCGAAGGGCATAACTTCGACATCCGCAAACGCGTCCTCGAATACGACGATGTGGTCAACAAGCAGCGTGAAGTCACGTATGCGCAGCGCCGTGATGTGCTGGAACGCACCGATCTACGTGATGAATATCTCTCGATCACCGCGGCGCAAATTGGCAAACTCATAGATGAGTTCGCCGACGATCCCAAAAACCGTGAAGCTTGGGATGTCGAAACACTCCATCACCAACTGTTCACACTGTTTCCCGTCCCGAACTGGCTAACACCTGAGCGCATGCTGGAATCGGAAAATCTCGACCAGCTAGAGGAAACTGTCCTCGACGCGCTGCAGGAAGCTTACGACAAAAAAGTCGCGGATGTCGGCGAAGATATGATGAAGTGGGCAGAGCGCATGGTGATGATTGGAGCAATCGATCACCATTGGCGGCGTCACTTGACCGACCTCGATGTTCTACGCGAAGGGATCGGCCTGATGGCGGTAGCGCAGCGCGATCCGCTGGTCGAATACAAGCGCGAAGCATTCGACATGTGGGAAGCTCTGCAAGATGAGATCAAGTTGCAGGCCGCGCGGAATATCTTCCGCGTCCAGCCACCCAACCAACAAGCCGTGATGCGGCAGTTGATCAACGCACCGACCCGTGTCCAGGCAGTGCGCCCCGGCGCAGCCGCGACGAGCAAGCCGGAACCGGTGCGTAAGACGGCGAAAGCGGCGTTGGGACGAAATGATCCGTGTTGGTGTGGCAGCGGCAAGAAGTACAAAAACTGCCATTTGAAGTCGGATGAGCGCGGCGATACTCAACCCGCGTAGCGAAGGTAACCACAATGACGACTAAGCAAGACGACGCGAAGCTGCTCGACTTCGTAAGACAAAAGCTGAATTCGTTCGTCAAATGGGACTTGGTTCGGTTTTTCCATGACAATCCATTCGCTGCCGATACCGCCGAGAATATCGCGCGGTATACAGGACGTGAACCATTCCTGGTCCAGAACGATCTCGGGGCCCTCACCGTCGACGGGATCGTTCAGGTGAACAACATTGCAGAACGTCAGGTCTATCGCCTCGGCAAAGACCCGGACGTCCGTGAGTTGATTCATAGTTTCGTCATCGCGTGCGATGACTCTAAATTTCGAGAACGCGCAATCCGGGAAGTCATCGAAGGCTTACAGTGAGCGCCGAAAGCTTCAGCCAACTGTTGACGTTGTATTCGTGGTTTCCGCTGACGGCTCTGCTGTTCTTCCTGATGTTGATCGCGCGGTTGTATGAGCGCTTTGCCGGGGAGAAAACGCATTTTCGCCTGTTCGCAATTCCGATCATCCTGTTCGGAATTCACGCGGTGTACCAGACGAATCGAGCGTCGGCTGACACTTTCATCATGGGACTGCTCCCAGCAACCGGTGGACTGACGTTGATCGGGTTGTGCGTTCAGCTTTACCGCAAAATGGTAGTTCACACGTAGGCCGTTCCATGCCAGCTATTGGTCAGTTGGGTATCGTGTTCGCCTTGATTGTCCTCGCCCAGTTGAGTAAGCGGCTCGGTCTGATGACGCACGCGAAGCCTTACTATCGCGGTTTCTATGTGGCGGCGGTACTGTTGTTAGTGAGTACCGCCGTCCGCTTCTTCAATGACTTCCTCCTCCGGCAGGACACTAAACAAATCGGCTGGATTCTCCTCTATGATGGGCTGCCCGCCCTCGCCATCAGTCTCGCCGTGGTCGTCGCGTGGCGCTACTGGAGCTGGCTGCTCGCTGAACGGGATTAAGCGCAGCCCACCCCTAAATAGGCTTGTCCGGTACTCACATGGTCCGACCCCACCCCCGGCCCCTCCCCGAATTCAGTTGAAGGCGGGACAGTTTTAATATTGAGCAGCAT
>CALKIA010000391.1 GCA_937988705.1 uncultured Chloroflexota bacterium
GTGATGAAGGGCAGGGCGATCAGCCAGTCGATCAGCGCCCACAGCAGCAGCAATGACATGACTGCGCCGAAGACGACGCCCGTCACCGGGGTGCTGATGATGGTCTGCTGTTTGAGCAGGTAGCGGAAGAACCGGGGCAGCAAGCCCATGAAGTTCAAGCCGAAGAAGATGATCAGCAGGCCACCCGCGCGGCTGATGATGTCGGTGATCACGCTGACGCTGCCCCGCCCGACCACGCTGATGAAGGCAGTCGTCAGCAAGCCAATCGACACGAAGACGACCGAGAAGCCCAGCACGAACGCGATGCCGTGCGAGAGCGTGGTGAAACGGCTGGCGAGGGTGGGGCGCGTCATGACGGCCGCCCCGCCGACCTGTGCCGCGACGGTGTTGGTCAAGCGCCCGCCCATGTAGCCGATGTACGCAGGGACGAGCGGCAAACAGCAGGGCGACAAGAATGAAACTAATCCGGCGATGAACGCCAAAGAAAAGGTGACAGACATAGAGTTTTACCCGGTTGCGTTGTACTTCACTGTATTATAGAGCACGTTGGCTAGGTAATCATTACCCGTGCGCCGCTCTGAGACGCCCCGTAAATCCATTTGGCGACGTAAGGCGGCACTTCTATTCCCTCAGATGACCATTGTTCGCCGAAACGATTGTGCCAGTACGCACCATAGATGTGCAATCCCTCACCAAAAGTTGTGACGAACGGCGCAAGACGACGATAGACGCGCGTCTCCCAAATCAAACGCTGCCGAGTCCGCGAATATTCCCCCGGTTGCAGCACATCCTCCGCCGCAATCGGCACGCTAAAAAGCGGCTGATCGTCGCGTAAGGCGGTTAGAGTGAAAGCTGCACGATCAACTTGCATGGTGAGATTGGCTATAGGCGCGGTGATCTCTGCCGGGGCAAGTGGTGCGCTTGGCGTCCAGAAGACCGTTTCATTCTCCCTCAGGACAACGCCATACCAGTCGACGCCATCGTAATTGAGTAGATCGACGACCTTAACCAAACCACCGTGGCCAATGATGCGTACTGGTGTGGCTTCGGCTGAACAATAGCTTCGTAAAACGGTGGTCGCTCCGATGACTTCGGCCGTGAACGGTGGTCTCACAGTTCGTAAGGCATAGGTTGCCGGCTTAATCATGGGTTGAAGGCGCGATTTTTCGATGAACCCCTGTGGTGTTTGGTAGCCGTCAGGCAGTATATTATCAATTCGGATCACGCTGTCGGACCAAAGCCCGTTGGCACCTTCCAGAACGCGCCCGTGGAGCGGATCGAACTGGAGCGTGGGAGCGTCTGGTTCTGAAAGGAAGCCGGGAATCTGTGTGGTGAATAGCGCAATTCCCGCCGCTTTGAGGAAGTTGCGGCGTGAGATCATGTGCGCACGATGTAGGGACGCGAACTATAAGACACGGTATACCTCCCGGAGATCAACCCCGCGTCAAACTGGAACACACCGTTGGCGTATGGTGGTGTCCAATCCACTTGCCAGTGGCGTTGATTGGGACTTAGTGGAAATTTCGTCCCGGTTCCGCGATCAACATAGATTTCAACAGCCTCAGTGTCTGTGCTCCTCCCACTGTAGGCAACTCCGTGCAGCCGAATAGTGCCATCCTCAAGCACTTCATGGAATGCGAATTCGATCATACCCAAAAGTCTTCCCGATCGGTCAAACCCCCGACTTTCCCAGAAACCGAGTTGCTCCTCTGCCGTCACTTCGAGCCGGGTGATCCACTTGGGCATCTTGTAGCCGTAGTAACCCGGTACGACCAGACGTGCGGGGAAGCCTTGATCGTGCGTGAGCGGTTGTCCATCTATGGAATACGCGATGTGCGCATGTAAATAGCGGAAGAAGAAGAGGGATAGAGCCGTCGAATAACCATCATAAGCGTGCATGGTGACATACTGCGCGCCCTCCCGTAGTTCGACCAGATCGAACAGGGCGGATAGGGGTACTGCCGTGTAGTTGGCGGAATCAATACTCCGCCGATCCGTGCAAATCACACTCACCGGGAGCGTGACCGACGGTTGGCGCACTAAATCGGCGTAGGACAAGATCAGGGGATGGCGTACCAGCCCACCGATTGAAAAGGCCCACACCTGCGAGTTAATCGGGGGAATTGAGCGAATGTACTGGTTGGTCGGCATCAGGCGCGGGCTGGACTGACCGCCGCTTCGACGCACTTGGCGCCACTGCTGCCGATAATTGCGCCGTGTCGGACACCGGCGGGAATTTCCACCCGGTCGCCGCCACGTAATTTGACACTTTTGTTGCTGTCCGGTAACGTGATTTCAATCGCACCCTGCACGACGTACATCACCTTGGTATAACCGTGGGAACGAACGGCGTAACGCTGGTTTGGCGTGTTCTCCCAAGCGTAAGGGCGCAGCCCTTCTTTTTGCATCTGCCGTGTAATACTCGACAATGTCGGGTGTTGGCCACCACTCCAACGGATTACACGCACAGCGTCTTGTTCGATTGCCATATCCTGCCTCTGTATAACGAACGGTTCATATTCATTCTAACGGAGGTTCAGCTTTTTTTCCAAGACCCAACACGGTTCCTGAACATTCCGCAGTTGACCTTCGTGATCAACATAACTCCATTCCCCGTTATCTTCAGCATACACGTGATAGCCCATCCGCTCGTAGAGTCGGCGGGCCCGGGGGTTATCTTTGGCGGCGGCGATCGTCGTCCAGCCACAGCCCAATTCTAACACCATTGTTTCGGCTTCTTCAAGCAGCCGACTGCCAATGCCTTTGCCGCGAAACATCTCCATCACGCGCAGCGAGTAAAAGTACGCCCGTGACCGGGTCTCCCACAGGCTGCGGTTGCTATTCAACTGGATGAATATCTGCCCGATGGGAAAGTCGGCGCAGTCGGCGATCAACATGATGCGGCGGCGCTGTTCCTGCTCGCTGAACGTCCGGCGAAAGACTGTCCGGAAATGCGTATACTCGCCGAACCATTCCAGTTTGGGCAGGTCAGCGCGGGTTGCCAGTCGAAAAGTGATATCGAGCTGAATGGGCAGAGTCGCTCTATTCAGTGCCGTCATCGTGAATCAACTCCTTGAGCAGGTGCGCTTCCTGCTCATCCGTCGTGATCACACCATCGAGTCGGGCGGCGCGCAGCCGCGCGAGGATAGTGCCGTAACGCGGACCCGGCGGTACGCCCAACCGGTGCAGCGCATGTCCATCCGTTTGGGGACGCACATGCCGCCATGTCTCAACATACATCTGAATCGCACTGCGCGCTAGGGGGTCGGTAGCAATTATCCACGCTGCAAACAGTGCCAGTTCGGAATGGCCGTCCAGTCGGGCGACGACGCGGCTCGGTTTGGTGTCCGTGAGCGGATGCTGGATCAGTTTGACCGTTTCAAGCAAGCTGTCTACCAGCGCGCCGCTGAACAGCAGGCGGTCGAGCAAGTCGGGCAGGTGCGGCACATCGACCAGCAGCATGATCCACAGCAGATCGGTGCGTTCGACGGGCTTCAGGGTCACAAGCGGTTCGGCGGCGCGCGCCTGCGTCATGCGTGGCACGATGGCCTCGGTCACGCGGAACGCTGCGTGAATCGCTTCGAGGATGCCGCGCTGTTGGAGCAGCAGGAAACTGAGTTCCGGGTCGCGTTCTTTGAGCAGCAGGGAGAGCTCATTGCGAATGCGCTCTCCGGTGATGCGCCGCAGCATCGGCAGCGCCGTCTGAATCAGTTCGGCGGTGCGCGGCTCAATGGTGAAGCCGAGCCGCCGCTCGAAGCGGACGGCCCGCAGCACGCGGGTAGGATCATCGACGAACGAGAGGGTATGCAGCGCGCGGATGCGCCCTGCCGACAGATCGGTGACGCCGCCGTAGAAATCGAGCACGCGTCCAGACACCGGACTGAGCTGCACAGCCAATGTGTTGACCGTGAAATCCCGTCGCCCCAAATCCAGCTTGATCGAGCCGGTGTACACGGTGGGCAGGGCAGTGGGGTATTCGTAGAATTCGCTGCGCGCCGTGGCAAAATCGATGTGATCGGGCAGTTCCAGCGGATCGCCCAATGATGCGGTTTTGAGGTCGCCTTCGTGCAGTCGCCATTTCGCCGTACCGAACGGGCGGAAGCTGGTCATGCGCCCGCCCAGTCGCTCGACTAAGCCCTGCGCGAAGTGGATCGCGTCGCCTTCGACCACAAAATCGAGATCGAGGTTACGTCGGCGCAGCAGCAGGTCGCGCACCACGCCGCCGACCATATACAGGTTGACGCCGC
>CALKIA010000392.1 GCA_937988705.1 uncultured Chloroflexota bacterium
CCCGAGGTTTTCGCGAATCTGCGCGATCAGTTCGGGCGAGGCACGATCCCCTGCGAGCAGTACCGCCGGATCGCCGGGCAGCGCGACGCGCAGCATGACGAAGACCACGGCCATGATCGTGAACACCAGCAACACGGCAATGAGGGTCCGCCGCAGCAAATATTGGTACATAGGCTAGTCTCCGCAATCCAGCCGGGCAGGAGCGCACCGCGCGCCCCTGCCCGTGAGCAGCTAAAACGTCATCCGCCGAAGTGTGCGTTCCAGTACAGGAAGCTGAGATCGGGGTTGATGACCCAGTTTTGCAGTTCATTGCGGACGCCCGTCAGCGACGGCGGGGCGAGGAGGAAGATCCACGGCTGCTGGTCCATGATGAACTGGCTGACCGCAGTCACCTTCTCGTAGCGCACTGTCTGATCGAGTTCCGTGTCGGCGGATTGCAGCAAAGCTGTCAGTTCGTCGTTCACGAACCACGCGCGATTGCTGCCCCCCCGGCGATCCGGGTCAAAGAAGTAGGTCAGAATACTCGGATCGGAGTAGCCGTACCCCAGCAGGAACAGATCGTGCGTGCCCGTCGTCGTCAGGTCGATGAGCGCGCTGCGTTCCATCGTCTGAATTTCGACCGGAATGCCGACCGCGCGCCACTCTGCGTCGATTACCTGCGCGATGCGCATGTATTCGTCCGAGCTGCTCACGGCCAGCGGCACCGACCAGGCTGTGCCTTCTGGCGTCTCGCGCAGGCCATCGCCCGTCACGTCGACATAGCCCAATTCGTCCAGCATAGCGCTCGCGCGTTCGGGATCGTATTGCACTGCATTGGCATCCAGCGCCGGGTTGTTGCCCCAAATCGAAGGCGGCAGCGGCTGGCCGACAGACTCGGCGAGATTATCATACGCCAGCGCGTTGACTTCGTCGCGGTCGGTCGCATAAGCGAAGGCGCGGCGCAGTTCGACGTTATCCCACGGTGCTTTCGACGTGTTGAAGCCAACATAGCGCAGTTCATTCAACTGGGCGACATCCACCGTAATATCGGGATTCGCTTCCACATCTGGCAGGTTCTGCGTCGGCACGCCCGCAATCGTCACTTCGCCCGTTTCCAGCGCGGAGAGGATCGTCTGGTCTTCATCAAGGAACAGGATTTGCAGTTCATCCACCGCGACCGGGCCGGGATTATCGTAGAGTTCCGGCGGCGCAAAGTTGAAGTCGGGGTTGCGTTCGAACAGCACGTAGTTATTGGTGTTCAGTTCCTTGAGCATGAACGGGCCAGCGCCGACGGGCGCGGTACCGAAGTTTTCCGCGCCAAGCGCTTCGTAAGCCGTCGGCGAGACGATTTCGAGGTTGGCGAGGACGAAGAACAGCGGCGCGAACGACGTAGCCAGCGTCAGCTTGAGCGTGTATTCGTCGATGACTTCAGTCGACAGCAGCAGCCCGATCAGGTCAGCACCCTGTGATGCGCCCGTGTCCGGGTTGGCGTACTTGTCGAGGTTGTACTTGATCGCCTCGGCGTTGACGGGCGTACCGTCGGTAAACATCGCGTTCTCGATCAAGTTGATCGTCAACGACAGACCTTCATCGCCAATTTCCCACGTATCCGCGAGGAACCCGACGTAATTCATGGTTTCGTCGCGCACGAACAGCGTGGAGAAGATCGCGTAATGCGGCCACGAGTGCCACGATGTCACAAACGGATCAAGCGATGTATTCGACGCGCCGTCCGCCACGACGATGCGCCCGCCCTGCGGCAAATCCTGCGCGGTGACCGCGATCACGCCCGACAGTAGGACAACCAGCAGCAAACTTAGCAGAACACGGGTGGAGCTCTTGCGTAAAGTCATATTCCAACCTTTCGTAGGCTCAAAGACATTTGGCAGACAGTGGAAACCGGCAAATATGAACTGATGATCCGTGAAGCCCCCTTTCACTTAGGCTGCGCCGCAGGTCAGCGCCGCGCTTTGGATTTGCCCCGCCCAATTTAGGCAGTTTGGCCGCGGTAATGGTCGTACGTCAGCCGACCGATCTTGCCGAGCGCCGATTCAACTTCGAAGAGGCGTTGATTCCGCGCTTCCGGCTTCTGGAAATACTTCTCTTCATCCCACACGACGAATGCGGTGATGGCGACGTGGTTATCCGGCGCGATGGTGATCACACCGCTGTCATTGCAGAACGGCCCAATCGTCCCGGTCTTATGAGCGAAGGGCACGCCCGACGGCAGGAAGCGCGGCAAGCGTTGATTGTACTGCTGGGTCTGAAGGATACGGATCAGTTCGTCGCGTACCGCGCCCTGCACGATCTCACCCTGATACAGCATGACGTTCAGGCGGGTCATCGAGGCGGCGGAACTGACATTGTTATCACCGGCCCGGCTGAAGGCGGCGCCATCACGCAGAATATCGTTGGCATCCGACCACGCGCGGATCTCTTCTACTGGGCGTCCGGCCAATTCCGCCGGCCACAGCGACTTGAGCAGGTCTTTGCAGTTCATCTTGAAGAAGATGTCAGTCAGGCCGAGCGCGTGCATGGTGTCTTCAACCACCTGCGCCCCGCCGACCAGATCGACGGTCATATCTGTGGCCGTATTATCGCTGATGATGATCATCAACGTGATCAAGTCGCGCCGCGTCGGCTGCAAACCCGCGTCAAAATACGGCAGGATGCCGCTGCCTGCGCTTTTATCTTCGTTCCGCAGCGCCACCCGTTCATCAAGCACAAACTGCCCCGCTGCGACCTGTTGGCCGACAGTCGCCAAAATCGGAATTTTGAACACGCTCGCCATCGGGTACAGCCCGCTCCCATCGATCTCGACCTGTTCTCCGGTTTCGATCTGAGTGATGGCGATACCCGCTTCAATTCGAGATTCGTCTAGGACTGCACGTAGTTGTTGTTCGAGCGACACGATTCCCCCAAATGCATAGCGTTGGCGCTGGTCGAGGTGGCGGCAATGTTGGAGCAGCGCCAACTCACTATATAACATGACCGTAAATGCAATGCTGTGTGCACAATGACCGCATTTTGCCCAGAAAAATTCGCGTTTTCAGCAAAACGCTCCTGCGCCCGCTTGTGCCAGCCAGAACTTCGTAACTCCAGCCCTTCTATCAAGTACACGGGGAGCAGGCACATTGGTCTCCCCGCCCCGAATTCGGAGCGGGGGGTGAAGGCTGGCTGGACACACTCTAAATTGCGTCCGCTCAGGCCGTCTCGCTGACGCGTTTCTTCGCCGTAAACGTGCCATTCGGCTGCGTGATCTTCACTTCCGTGACCGCGCCGTTTTCCTGAACGAATTCAAAGCTGAAACCAGGCATGCCCTTGAGATTAAAGGTAGTGCCCTGATACGGTTCGAGGATGACATCGCCCTGCCCCGGTATCGACGCGAGCAGCGCGTCTTCGCCGCGCAGTGTAACCGTCACCATCATACCCATCAGTTCATATTCGCCGACGAACTGCGCCAGAAACGTCTTGTTCTTAAGGCTGGCATCGGCCATGCGGGTGAACACACCCGGCGCGACACTCGGCTCGAGCTGGAGCGATACCTTTTCAACATTCCCCTTGAGATCCAGATGGAACTGGAACTTGAAGCTCATCTCGATGCCTTCCGGCGCGCCTTCAAAGGTGTCGTAGTGGTAGTGGGTCAGCGGCATGTCGATTTGGTTATAGGTCGCGGTCAGTTTGCCGTCCGCTTCTTTGACGCTCACGACCCCGTAGCCGGGATGCTCAAAGTCGCCCGCGTACTCGGCGAGGGGATGTGACGGCTGGGTATCGGGCTGGCGGTCGCTGGCACTCTGATCTTTCGCCTTTTTCGCCTCGCCGCGCATCTTGTCGACGAAACTCTTCAGCTTGCCATTCCAGTCGATCTCTTCCAGCCCCAGCAGCAGTTCGTAGATATAGAAATTGATCGCTTCAGTCAGGAAGTTAGTATTCAGATTGGTCAGCGTGACCACGCCGACATTGTGCGCCGGGATGAACGACACCAACGCCGAGAAGCCGTCAATGTTGCCACCATGCTGGAGCAGCGTTTCGCCGTGGAAGGTGTGGATGAACCAGCCAAGTCCATAGCTGACCATGTCGCTGGAGTACATCTCACTCCACAGGGGTTCGGCGATGACCATCTGCGGGCTGTGTAGTTGGCGCATGCTCGCTTCCGAAATGACCTGCTTATCCCCGACCTTGCCTTTGTTCAACTGAAACAGAACCCACTGCGCCATCTCATTCGCCGTCGCATTGATCGATCCGGCGGGGCCAACTTCGTTGATATTGCGGAACTTTGTCACGCGGATGTCATCATCTTTTTCGACGTAAGGCAGCGCGTACTCCACTGCCGTCTGCATATCATCGACCGAGAAATTGGCCGTCTTCATGCCGATCGGGTCAAAAATACGCGTCCGCACGACCTCTTCCCAGCTTGTCCCCGCCGCTTTGCCCGCCAGATACCCCGCGGTCATATACATCAGGTTCTGGTACTGCCAGTAGGCGCGGAAATCGCGATTTGGTTCCAGATACTGCAAGCGGTCGAACAACTGCTCACGGGTGGCGGTCGAGTTGTACCACATCAGATCATGGCGCGGCAGTCCGGAACGGTGACACAGCAGGTCACGCGGCGTCATGCGCGCCGTGGCAAAGTCATCTTTGAGTTTGAAGGTGGGCAGATAGTCGCGCACCGGTTTATCCCACTCCAGCTTGCCATCATCGACCATGGCCGCGACTGAGGTGGCAGCAAACGCTTTGGATGACGAGCCGATGGCGAACATCGTGTTGGCCGTCACCGGCAGTCCCTGTTCGCGGTCACGCATGCCATAGCCTTCGGCGAAGATCACTTCCCCATCCTTGACTACGGCGAGACCCACGCCCGGCACTTTCCACTCCGCCATTTTCCCGGGCAGCCATGCGGCCAGGGCCGCCGCCAGTTTGCTCTTAGCTTCCTGATTATCCATGAAAAGTTTCTCCTATCTCATCGGAATGAGAGTTGTTACTGGCGACGCGGATCGAGCGCGTCACGCAAACCATCACCAACTAAATAAAAGGACAGAACTGTCAGCGCAATCATGATGCCGGGCCAGATGATCAGATACGTTCCTCGATAAAAATTGGCGCGCGCATCTGTCAGCATGTTTCCCCACGTCGGCGTCGGAGGTTGCACGCCCAACCCCAGAAAGCTCAAGCCGGACTCGACGAGGATCAACGAACCGGCGTTGATCGTCAGCGCGACGATGATGATCGGGAACAGATTAGGCAGCAAATGGGTCAGCATGATGCGCCAGTTGGGCGCACCGAGCGCCCGCGCCGCCAGTACAAAGTCGCGCTCGCGCAGCGACAACACCTCACCGCGGACCAGACGGGCGGTCGCGCTCCAACCAAGAAAAGCCACAAGCACGACCAGCGTTTCCGGGCTGGGCGACCAGATGGTGGTCACGACGATCAACAGGAAGAAGACCGGGATCGATTCCAACGTGCTGATGATCCACCGCAGCACCGCATCGACCCAACCGCCATAGTAGCCCGCCGCCAACCCCGATAGAACGCCAATGCTGATGGTCAGGAGGCTGCCCACCGTGGCAATCGCCAGGGAGACACGCCCGCCGTAGAGCAAGCGAACGAGCTGATCGCGTCCCACACTGTCTGTTCCCAGCGGATGGGCTGGATTTGGCGGCAAATACCGGTCGGTGACGGCCGTGCGATTGGGGTTGATGTTCAGCGCTTGTTCGAGAATGGGTGGGCCAATCACACAGAGCAAGACGAGCACAATCACCCCGAACAGAGCCATCAAGGTCAACCGATCCCGCAGCACACGGCGCACGGCCCGCCGCCAGAAGAGATTTCGCAGGGGAACGTGTTTGTCTCCCTGATAGGACGGAGAGAGCGAGGAGATATTTGCCATCAGGTCAACCGAACTCTAGGATCGAGGAAGCCGTAAAGAATATCTGAAATGAGCAGCCCGATGATGTACAGCACCGCGCCGACCAACACAAAACCCATCACCAGCGGGTAGTCCCGCGCGAGTGCCGCTTGAATCGACAAGCGCCCCATGCCCGGCCAACTGAAGATGGTTTCGATGATGACCGCACCGCTCAGCATCCCGCTCAACGACGGCCCGATGAACGTGGCGACTGGCATCAACGCGTTGCGGATGACGTGCCGCCCCCATACCGTCTGGTTGCGCAGCCCCTTGGAATGTGCGGTACGGACATAATCCTGCCCGATCACTTCCAGAGCACTGGCGCGCACATAGCGAATGAGTGAGGCAATGCCGCCAAACGACAGCACAACAATCGGCAGCACCATATACGGCAGCATTTCCAGCAGCGAGATTTCCCCCGAACTGGTCACATCACGCATCCCGGTGAGCGGCAGCCAGCCCAACTGTACGCTGAAGACGATGATCAGGATCAACGCCAGCCAGAAACTCGGCACAACCGTGCCCAACACCGACAGCAGGCGCGCCGTTTGATCGAACCAGCCATTATGGTTGACTGCGGACAGCAGCCCGATGAGCGTGCCCAATCCGTAAACGATCAAAAACGAGGGCAGCGTTATGCGCAGCGTGGCAGGGATGCGTTCGACGATCAAGTCCAGCACGGGGCGCTTATACGTGAGCGACTCGCCCAAATCGCCGCGCAGCAATCCGCGGCGCACGCCTTGCACATCCGGCGTCCCGTCGGCATCAACGTCAATTTGGGTGAAATCGTTGCCGATGAGCCAGTAGAGATACTGAGTGAGGGGTGGTTGGTCTAGGCCAAGGAGCCGCCGCTGCTGTTCCATGCCTTCCGGCGTGGCGCGCGGATTGAACGCGAGCATTGAAACTGGGTCGCCCGGCGCTGCCAGCACGAGCAGGTAAGAGATAATCGTGATTCCGAAGAGAGTGGGAATGGCGACAACCAAGCGCCGCATCACCAACAAATACATGAGTTTGCCCGGTCGAACAGTAGAACCAGTGAAATGAACATAGCATAGACATGACGATTGTGCAATAATTTGTGCAGGACAGATGCGGCACAATAAAATCGAACTTCTGTGGCTGCATAACTGGCTGTCGGGTAACACAACTTTTTTGCCCTCGGGGTTCTTGGGAGAAAAGCAAGATGAAACGTTTACAGATTCTGGTCGTAGTACTCGTGGTGTTGGTGCTGGCGCTGAGCAGCAGTGTCTTTGCGCAAGATGATGCGAATACAATTGTGTTCGCCATTAATGCTGATACGCAGGGCTACAATGCCTTTGCACAGACCTCCGTGACTAATTTGGTCACTTCGTTCATGTGGCCAAGCCTCATCAACACCGATCCGCAGACCGGGGAACTCATCCCGAATCTGGCCAGTTGGACGGTGTCGGAGGATGGACTGACTTACACCTTCAGCATTGAACCGGATGCCGTCTGGAGCGATGGCCTACCGATCACGGCGCAGGATGTGAAGTTCACGTTGGAAGCGTCGCAATCGCCCGTCGTCGGCAGCTTCATGGCGGGACAGTTCAACTGGACGGCGATCAATGTGATTGATGACAAGACGCTGGAGATCGTGCTCCCGGCAGTGGACTGCACCTTCCTCGGAAATCTGGGCTGGGGCATCATGCCCGCGCACAAATTCGCGGCAGACTTCAGTGACTACAACACCGCGGCGATCAACATCGCGCCCGATATCGGCGGTGGCCCGTATATTTTCGATGAACACGCTCCGGATGAGTTCATTCGTCTGCGCGCGAACCCCGACTACTGGAAGGGACAGCCGGCGATTGAGAACATCGTCTTCCAGATCATCCCCGATAACGAAGTGGCCTTCCAGTCGCTAATGGGCGGCGCCGTCGATATTGCGGCAATTACGGCTGATCAGGATCCCGCTGCGTCGTCGAACCCTGATTTGACGATCTTCCGTTTCGCACTCAACACGGTCGCCTTCACGACCTTCAACACGGCCGACCCGGCCAATCCGCAGCCCGCTTACGATGCGGACGGTAACCCGGTGGAACAAGGCACGCACCCGATTTTCGGTGATGTGGCCGTCCGCCAGGCCTACGCCATGGGCTACGATCACGACGCCTTGTTGGCGCTGGCCGGTGACGGCGCAGTGCGTTCGGTCGGCCCCGTGCCGCCCGTCATCAGTTGGGCGTATGCCGCCGACCTTGCCCCCATGCCCTACGATCCGGACGGCGCAGCCGCCCTGCTCGAAGGCGCGGGTTGGGTTGATAGTGACGGCGACGGCGTCCGCGAAAAAGATGGCGTGCCGTTGGAATTCCAGCTCGATTACCCGGCTGGCGATACCCTGATCGATGGGGTCGCGCTGATCATTCAGGATCAACTGGGTCAGATTGGCTTCCGCGTCAACCTGAACGGCGCTGAATGGCAGTCGCTGGTCGGAGCGCGCTTGCTGGCGCAGACTTACGATGCGTTCTACCTGCAGATCACGGGTGGCATCCCCGAACCGGATTTCATCGCCAACATGATGTTGAACAGCGCGCAGGACATCCCCGGCGCGGGTCTGAACCTCGCCTCGTACAACAACCCGCAGATGGATGAACTCCTTGCTTCGGGTCGCACCGTCCCCGGCTGCGCCCCCGCGGACCGCGCGCCGATCTACCAAGAAGTGCAGGCCATCGAATTGGCTGACCTGCCCTACGACTACACTTACTCTACGGCTGTGCGGTTTGTCTACAACAACCGCATCCAGAATATCGCTCCAGGACCGTGGAACCCATACGCCAATATTGAACAGTGGACGCTCGCGCAGTAATCGACGCGATCCAGTTCGCTAAGCACTCCCGCGCTCGCTTATGTGAGCTGAGCGGGGGATACCTTTAACAAATGCACGCTGGTAGGGACGGCCTGCTGGCCGTCCGCAACTCACGGACGCACAGCAGCGCGTCCCTACCCGGCGTGTGTTCAAACCTTCCCCAACCGCACACCTGAAGGGAGTTTCCCTTGTCTTTCGCCGAGTCTCTTGACCCGCTGTTCGTCGAATGGGACAAGCCCGATTCACCCGGCTGCGCTCTCGCAATTGTCCAACACGGGCAGATCATCTATGCGCGCGGCTACGGCATGGCCAACCTCGAATACGACATCCCGATTACACCAAATTCCGTGTTCCACATCGCGTCGATCTCGAAGCAGTTCACAGCGCTGTCCATCGCTTTACTGGAGCAGGACGGTCGGCTCTCGTATGCCGACGATGTGCGCCAGTATCTGCCCGAACTGCCGGACTACGGCACACCGATCACCCTGCGCCATCTCGCCAATCACACCAGCGGCCTGCGTGACCAGTGGGATCTGCTGTTTCTCGCCGGCTGGCGCGAAGACGATCTCAAAACCAACGCCGACGTACTCTATCTCGCGGCACGACAGCAGGCCCTCAATTTCCAACCGGGGGCAGAATATCTCTACAGCAACACCGGCTACACGCTGCTGGCGCTCGTGGTCGAACGCGTTTCGGGCCAGAGCTTCCACGACTTCACGGCGGAACGCATCTTTGCGCCGCTCGGCATGCAGCACACGCATTTTCACGACGATCACAGCCGGATCGTCAAAGGCCGTGCCTACGGCTATCTGCCCCGACCGGAAGGCGGCTTCCGCATCAGCATTCCCAACTTCGACACCATCGGCGCGAGCAGCCTATTTACCACAGTCGAAGACTTAGCCTTGTGGGCGAACAACTACACGAATCCGCGTGTGGGCGGCCAGTCGGTGATCGAACGGATGCTCACGCCGGGTGTGCTCAATGACGGTGAAGTGCTCCCGTATGCGCTCGGCGTGAGCATAGAACCGTATCGCGGTGCGCGCACGCTGGGGCACAGCGGCGCCGATGCGGGCTACCGGTCGGACTTCGTCGCCTTTCCCGATCACGATCTCGCCATTATCATTTTCTGCAACCTCGGCAGCATAAACCCGCGGCACCTTTCGCGCCAAGTCGCCGATGTGTTGTTGGCGGAACAGCTCGAACCGCTGCCGGAAGCAACAGCCGTCAGCGTGGACGCCGCCGATCTCACGGTGCATATCGGCCTCTATCGCGACCTGAACTCACTGGAAACTCGGCAGATCGAGCAGCGCGATACGGCGTTAGTCATCCCGATTGTCCCCGGTTTTGACATTCCACTAACGCCACTGGGTGCGAATCGCTTTGCCGCCGTCGGTTGGGGGTCAGAAGTTGTGTTCATCAACGAACCGACACGGCGGCTGGAAATCCGCCCCGAAAGCGGCATCGGCAAGCCGAAGCTGTACGCAGCAGTCGATCCGGTGCAGCCTACCGAGGACTCACTTCAGGCGTACACGGGCACGTATCACAGCGCCGAACTCGAAACGGCCTACACCGTTAGCTTGCAGGCTGGCCACTTGATCATGGCGCATCCTAAGCACGGCCAGCTCCAATGCCTACCGACGGTCGCGGATGGATTTCTCGCCGTCGCACCTGACGCCCGCGCCGATGTGCTGTTTACGCGCGCTGACGACCAGCGTGTCACCGGCTTCGACCTCTGCACTGGGCGGATTAGACAACAACATTTCACTCGGAGGCCATAATGTACCGTAGTCCTAACTGGGGTATCGACGGCGCTGCGCCCGCATCCGTGAAACCCGACGATTCAGTTCAACTCATGTGGGGCGTAAAAATCCCCATGCGCGACGGCGTCAACCTCAACGCCACGATCATGCGTCGCAAAGACGCGCCACCGCTGCCCGTGATTTTCCTGCTCACGCCCTATCTGGCCGATTCCTATCACATCCGCGCTGCCTATTTCTCCCGTAACGGCTACGTCTTCGCCTCGGTGGACTGTCGCGGACGCGGCAACTCCGCCGGCGAGTTTATCCCGAACTTCAGTGAAGGTCGCGATGGCTACGATCTGGTGGAGTGGTTTGCCGCGCAGCCCTGGTGCGACGGTCAGGTGACGATGTGGGGCGGATCGTACGGCGGCTTCGATCAGTGGATGACGCTGCGTGAGCAACCACCCCACCTCAAGACCATCGTTCCGGTGGCGTCCGCGCACATGGGCGTGGATTTCCCAATGAACAACAACATCGCTTACCCTTACGTGCTGCGTTGGATGACCTACACCAGCGGCGTCACGCCCAACGCCAACCTGTTTGCGGATAACGTGTTCTGGACGGCGAAATATCGCGAACTCTACCGGACACACGCCGCTTTTAAGACATTTGATCAGATCGTCGGCAATCTGTCCACACAGTGGCAAACGTGGGTGGCGCACCCGCTGATCGACGACTTCTGGCAGCCCTTGGACATTACACCCGCAGAGTATGACCGGATCGACATGCCGATCCTGTCGATCACCGGGCATTACGACGGGGATCAACCGGGCGCATTTGCGTATTACAAACGGCACATGGCGTCGCAATCGCCGTCCCGCGCCGAGCATTACCTGATCGTCGGGCCGTGGGATCACGCGGGGACGCGCACGCCGAACCGCCATATCGGCGGCCTCGATTTCGGCGAAGCGTCGATGGTAGATATGCATCAACTGCACAAGGATTGGTATGACTGGACGCTGAAGGGTGGCGCAAAACCGGAATTTCTCAAGCAGCGCGTCGCCTACTACGTCCTCGGCTCGAATGAATGGAAATACGCCGACAGTCTGGAAACGCTCGCCTCGGAAACCCGGCAGCTGTACCTCGACTCGCACGGTACGGCCAGCGATGTCTTCGCCTCCGGGATGCTGAAACCCGAGCTTCCCAGCGCTTCCGCTTCAGACAGCTATATCTATGACCCGCTGGATACGCGCCCCGGCGATGCTGAAAAAGAAGACGGCGACGAGAACTATCTGGTCGATCAGACCGCCGACCTCAATCTATTCGGCGGAGGATTGGTCTACCATACCGCGCCCTTCACCGAACCGACCGAGATCAGCGGGTTTGTGAAGCTCACAGCGTGGGTCCAGATCGATGTACCGGACACCGATTTCGTCGTGAGGGTCGCGGAAGTGCTGCCGGATGGGCGCTACATCCTGCTCACCAGCGACATGAAACGCGCGCGCTACCGTGAGTCGTTGAGGGCCGAGAAACTGGTCACTCCCGGTGAGCTGATCTGCTACGAATTCGACAGTTTCATGTTCTTTTCGCGTTTGGTGCAAGCCGGCAGTCGTCTGCGTCTGACCTTCGCCAGCCCGAACTCGTACCAGCTCCAGAAGAACTACAACAGCGGCGGCGTAGTCGCTGATGAGACCGGGGCCGACGCGCGCACCGCGCATATCACCCTGTATCACGATGCCGATCATCCGAGTTATCTCGAACTCCCCATCGTCGCAACGACCTCCGCGCCCGCTACCGCGCGTCCCGCCGAAGCCATCAAACCAGAGATGTGATCGTTCACGGTAGGCGGGAAAAGAGGGTGTTTATGCAATTTAACTTATGAATAACGCTTCTCTCACCCCACCCCCGACCCCTCCCCGAATTCAGGGAGGGTAGAC
>CALKIA010000393.1 GCA_937988705.1 uncultured Chloroflexota bacterium
ACGCTTGCAGTTCGCACCGGATCTCAACGCGGGAACTGTCGGCGTGCACTATCTATTGGCACAGTTCAATACCTATCCGGTATGGCAGCAGCAGGTGAGTTCTGGCGGCTTTCTGCAGACCTATGTGGGGCTGTTCGGAGATCCGTTTGTTGGCGCGATCGAGCCGCTGATCCCCGCGGACTTAGCGCAACCCCTACTGACGTTCCCATTTCCCGCTGGGGAGACTTGGTATTTCACCGGTGGCCCGCACGGCGGTTGGGGAAGCGGCAGTGCATGGGCGGCCATCGACTTCGCGCCGCCCGACGACATCAGCAAGGTTAGTTCAGCCTGCTATCAATCGGAGTTTTATGCGACGGCCAGCGCACCGGGTGTCATTGCACGCACCGATGAGGGAACGGTGATTCTCGATCTGGACGGCGATGGCGACGAATCCACGGGTTGGACCATCTTGTATCTGCATATGGCGGCTCAAGATCGCATACAGGTCGGAACCCGTGTGGGGATAGGGGATCGCATCGGGCATCCTTCCTGCGAAGGCGGTTTTTCGACCGGCACGCATATGCACATCGCCCGCCGCTACAATGGGGAATGGATCCCGGTGTCGTGCGATGCCTGTGCCGATCCGCGCCCCGCTTTCGATTTGAACGGTTGGACAGTCATTGGCTATACCAATCAGGAGTATCAGGGCTACATGTTCCGGGGAACTGACCGGCGTGTCGCGGATCAAGGGCGGACGAATACCGAAAATCAGGTGTCGTGGTGATATAATAGAGCGCGTTTGTCCGGTTACCTGTGAGTCATGATGATTCGTCGTTTAGCCATTGTCACATTGATCATGGCGGTCTCAACGATGGGAGTGTTCGCGCAAGATGCGACTCCCACCCCCGCCGTAATCAATCTGTCGGCGGCAGCGCCTGCGGCACCAGCTGTCGAAGCAGCTATCGCCACGCCGACGTGGACACCAGTCCCGCCTAGTGCGGCGCTCCTCGAAGCGAAAGAGATTGCGAATGTTCGCGCCGAACCCAGCACGGAGGCCGCCCAACTCGGAACGATTCGCGTAGGCGAGACCTATCGTGTAATTGGGCGCTATGTTCGCTGGTTGCAGTTTGAGTTCCCACAAGCGCCCAATGGACGGGGCTGGGTGTATGACGAGCTGGTGAACATCACGGGTGATGCCAGCTCGATTCCAGACATCGATCTCGCCGCGCAGGTTGCCGCTGATCCGCTGCTGGATGGGCTGACCCAAACCCAATCGGCCATCACGCAGACGCCGGGCGGCGGGCTCACGGCGACAGTTGTTGCGCGCATCGGGGTGATCAGCACGAACGAGACTCCGACGAGGGAAATTCTGCCCACGTTTACATTTCCGCCGGAGATTGTGGCGATCGCTCCGACAACGGGCGCAGCGCAAGTTGCAACACCGCAGCCCGCTAACGTGCCGCTCGCAGATGGGGCGTCACTGCCTCCGCTTGTGCCGATCCTGGTGCTTGGGGGGCTAGGCTTAATTGGCTTGGCGCTCAGTTCGCTGCGAAGAGGGTAGGGCGGTTAACAGGCAACAAAAAAGGCGACCGAGTGGTCGCCTTTTTATATTCTCAGTGACTGCAGCTGGAGCAACCGCCGCCTGAATCTTCCCCGCCGTCCTTCGTCTTGAAGGAGTGGCCACATCCGCAGCTCGATACCGCGTTGGGGTTATCGATGCGGAAACCGCCGCCCATCAGGCTATCCACGAAATCAATCGTCGCGCCTTCAAGGTACATCAGACTCGTCGGGTCAACTACAAGGCGCACCCCATCGGCCGCGTCGACGACAGCATCGAATTCGCGCGGTTCTTTTTCAAACGACATACCATACTGCAACCCGGAGCAACCGCCACCTGAAACAAACACACGCAGAGCATAACCAGGAATCTGGCGCTGCTCCAGTAGCGTGTGAATCATCTGGGACGCCGCCGGGGTAACGGTCAGAATCTGTACGTCAGTCGTAATCAGTGGGTCATTGACAACCATGAAAAATATCCCCTCTCAAGTTCTCGCTGTGGTTACGGCGATGTTAACACAAATGTGGGCAATCGTCAATTAAAAAGACGATCGTCATGAAAATTACCGTTCATTTGTCATGACTGGAATTAGGTATGAGCAGTTCGCGTCCCCTTCGGAGACATGAGTGAGGCGGCGCGGCACAATGCCTAGCAGCGACGAAATGAGCCGCATGTCCATCTGACAGAGCGATCCAGCTTCATCGCTCAGGCCATGGTAGGGACAGTTCGCGGTTGTCAACACAAAGCCTTCACTCGCGCGCTCCCATAACGCTTCGTAACCATTCTGGTTGAGATAATCAACAACCACGTCGAGCCGATCAATCATCGGGAGATCCGGCACAAACGCCTCATGCGCCATCGTGTCGGCTACGCCTTCGAGAATTACATTGATGCGATCTTTCGGGAGCTGCTTCTGCAATTCTAGGAGCAAACTAGACGCTAAGCGCTGATAGTTGTTCGGGAACAGCTCTTTTGCCTTCTCGGTCAGCGCGTAGATGTACTGTGGGCGTCCCGGTGAACTGCGGCGTTTAAGTTCCGGCGATGTGATCAATCCATCTTCCTGCAAACGCATCAGATGGTGCCGCACCGTAACTGCCGTAATGCTGCCCCGGCGCCGCTGCAATTCATCGACGATTTCATCTACGGTAGCGTGGGCTCGTCGTCGCAAAATGTCGAGTATCAAACGCCGTGTTTCTTGCATGGCACTCACGCCTTTGAATAAAACTCATGCTGATGATAAAAATAGTGTATCATTGTCTGATTCCCCCGTCAAATTTGACGGGAATCCTGCGCTATGTTACGCTCCTGCCTCGATTTTCTCGTGACGGGAGTAACGATCTTGCAAGAGTGTGTCGCCTTTCAAGGCATCCACGGCGCTTATTCGGAACAGGCCATTCGTCAGCACTTCGGCGACACGGTGACTACGTACCCGACTCCGACTTTGGGCGATCTGTTTGAAACGATGCAGTCGCGCAAGGTCAAATTTGCTATGCTGCCGGTCGAAAATGCGCTGGCAGGGGCAGTGAATCAAGCCTATGAACTGCTGATGGATTCTGATTTGCGCATCCAGGCAGAAGTCATTTTGCATGTGCATCATGCGCTCCATGCGCCTAATGGGGTGACGATTGACCAGATCAAACGTGTGCGCTCGCACCCGCAAGCCCTAGCCCAGTGCGAAAAATTTCTAAAACGACACAAAATTGAGCCAATTCCGTGGTACGACACAGCTGGCTCAGCCAAAGACCTCGCTGGCGAAACCTCTGATGGCATAACCGGCGCGATCGCCAGCCCACTGGCGGGTCAACTCTATGGGTTGGATACGCTCGCGGCGGAGATCGAAGACGTGCCCTTCAACTTTACGCGCTTCTTCCTGCTCGCCGACGATGATCCGCAGCAGGGAGAATTCAATAAGACGTCGCTGGTCTTTGCTACGCGTAATCGCCCGGCGGCGCTCTACGAATGCCTTGGTGAATTTGCGCAGCGGGGTATCAACTTAACCAAAATTGAATCCCGTCCGCGGCGTAATCGTCCGTGGGAGCCGATTTTCTTCCTCGATATCGAAGGACATTGGCACGATCAGAACGTTCAAGAAGCTCTCGCGCGCTTGCTTCAGCGCGCCTCGTTCGTAAAGATGCTTGGATCATATCCGGCGGTCAAAAACCAATCCGTAGGGATTTAACTCATGCAAAAACTTGATGTCGCAGTTCTGGGCGCAACGGGCGCTGTCGGTCAGCGGTTTGTTCAATTGCTGGAAAATCACCCCTGGTTTAGGGTGGCCGAAGTGATCGGTTCTGATCGCAGCGCCGGTCAGCGCTATGGCGATATTACGCGTTGGATTCTCGATGGGCAGCCGCCGGCCTCCGTCGCGGATTTGCAGGTCAAGCCCCTTGAAGCCCATCTGACATCGCCGCTCGTCTTTTCGGCGCTGCCCAAAGAAGCAGCAGAACTCCGCGAAGTCGAGCTCGCTGCAGCGGGACATGTCGTCAGCACCAATGCCTCGGTCAATCGCATGATAGACGATGTGCCGCTCTTACTCCCCGAAATCAACGCTGACCACGTAAGTTTGATCGATGTGCAGCGCCGTCGCCGTGGTTGGACGACAGGCGCACTAGTCGCAAATTCCAACTGTACGATCATGCCGGTGGTGATGAGCCTTGCGCCTCTGCTCCAGTTCGGCATCACCAAAGTGATGATGGTCAGTGCTCAAGCGATTAGTGGGGCGGGTTATCCCGGTGTTCCTTCGCTCGACATCATTGACAACATGATTCCGTATATTGGGGGCGAAGAAGATAAGGCTGAAACCGAGCCCCTCAAGATGCTTGGCCGCTTCAATGGCGAATGCATCATCGACCTAGAAGCGGTCGTCAGCGCCACGTGCACGCGCGCGCCGGTCATCGATGGACATCTGGTCACCATCGCAGTTGAACTACGCGACCGGCCGTCACTCGAATCGATGATTGAAGCCTGGAACAGCTTCCGCGGCCCCAATCCCGTACCGTCGCTGCCCACCGCACCCGCACAGCCAGTTATCTATATGCCGCAAGCAGATCGGCCGCAACCACGACGGGATCGCAATGCAGGTAATGGTATGGCGACATCTGTCGGTCGCTTGCGGCCCGATCCGCTGCTCGGCTACAAGTTTGTTGCGCTCTCACACAACACCATCCGCGGCGCGGCCGGCTGCGCCATTCTGAATGCAGAACTGCTGGTAGCGCAAGGTTATCTTGGCAGTTTTCAACCGATCAAGGCTGCAGCGGAGTTAAACCGTTCCTAACGTAGCTTTCCCGCACTTCGGGGGTTTTTATCATAGTTGAGTATCTGCGTGGAGGCTGTATTTATGCGTGTATTCATTGCCGGTATTGACGGCTATTTGGGGTGGGCACTCTCACAGTATCTCACCGCGCGGGGACACGACGTCGCTGGGGTTGACAATTATGCGCGCCGTCGGTGGGTCGAAGAAATGGGCAGCGTGAGCGCCCTTCCGATTTACAGCATGGAAGAACGACTCCCTGCGTTCCGTGAGCATTACGGCCAAGAACTACTGTTCCGCGAAGGTGACTTGCTGGATTATCAATTCCTGCGCAATTTTCTTGCCGACTTCCAACCCGATGCCATCGTTCATCTTGGAGAAATGCCGTCGGCACCGTACTCGATGATTGATCAGGCTCATGCGATTTACACTCACACCAACAATGTCAACGGCAGCCTGAATGTCTTATGGGCAATGCGTGAAGTTTGCCCGCAGGCGCATCTGGTGAAGCTGGGGACGATGGGCGAATATGGTACGCCGAACGTCGATATTCCCGAAGGCTTCTTTGAGATTGAATATCGCGGACGTAAAGATCGCTTGCCGTTTCCGCGGCAACCGGGCAGCTACTATCACCTCACGAAAGTTCACGACACGAATAACACCATGTTCGCCTGCCGGATCTGGGGGTTAAGTGCGACTGATATCATGCAGGGTGTGGTTTTCGGCACGCACATTGATGTGATGAGCGACAACCCGCGCCTGCGTTCGCGTCTCGACTTTGACCAGTGCTTCGGTACTGCGATCAATCGGTTCGCCTGTCAGGCCGTGATCGGTCATCCACTCACCGTGTATGGTGTTGGCCATCAGAAGCGTGGTTTCCTGCCGATGCGCGACTCGATGCAGTGCCTCACAATTGCGATTGAAAACCCGCCAAACGCGGGGGAATACCGTGTGTTCAACCAGTTCGAGGAATGTTATACTGTCGACGAGTTGGCTGAAAAAGTGCGTGAAGCTGGTAGTGCCGTCGGTCTGGATGTGGAAATCGAGCACTTTGACAACCCGCGAACCGAAAAAGAAGAGCATTACTACAATCCCGATCGTCAGCACTTGATTGATCTCGGTTATAAACCGACACATGATGTGGTTGCCGAGGTCAAGATCATGCTGCAAGACCTGATTCCGCAGCACGATCGCATCATGACCAAACGCGAGATCGTCGTCCCCGATATTCGTTGGGATGGCACCCGCCGCCGGTCGGGTGTGATCAGTGCCTCGCCCGTCAAGTCGTAGTCGAAACCACGATTGTTTTGGCGATTACAAGCGCGGGGTGCTTCTAGACTCCGCGCTTTTGTTTTATGCAAGGGAGACCTCCATTGATTCAGTTCCTAAAACTTGCTGAACTCTCCGTCGATGCGCGCAATAAGCTCATGCGCCGCGCGGAAAAGGACATCCGTGATCTATTCCCGTTGGCTCAAGAAGTGATCGATCGTGTTGCTCAGGAAGGTGATGCCGCCGTCGTCGATTATGCACGGCGCTTCGATGCGAAGAATTTTGATGCCTCTATGCTCCGGGCGATGCCTGAAGACTTCGCCCAAGCGCGCGCTGCGCTCGAGCCAGAAGTGATTGCGGCCATCCAAGCGGCCCACGATAATATTCAGCGCTTCCACGAACACCAGATGCCAGAACCGATGTGGTTTACTGAGGTGCAACCGGGGATTATGGCTGGCGAAAAAGTCACGCCGGTCACGAGTACAGGCTTGTATGTCCCCCGGGGCAAAGGCGCGTTCCCATCGGTGATGCTCATGCTGGCGACGCCCGCCCGTGTCGCCGGGGTTCCACGCATCATTGTGGTCACACCGCCGACGCCGGATGGTAAAGCCGACGCCGCTTCTCTCGTGGCTGCGGAAATCTGTGGTGTAGATGAGGTGTATGTTGTCGGCGGCATGCAGGCGATTGCGGCGCTGGCCTTTGGCACTGAGACGATTCCCAAAGTTGCCAAGTTGATTGGCCCCGGTAGCAGTTATGTGTCGGCGGCGAAACGCTTGCTATACGGCACAGTCGATGTTGGGTTGCCCGCAGGTCCCAGCGAATCGATCATTTTGACGGATGAAAGCACGGACGTCCGTCTAGCTGCGCTCGATCTGCTGGTAGAAGCGGAACACGGTCCTGAATCGGCAGCTATCCTGGTCACGCACAGCGAAGAGCTCGCGCGGCAGGCATTGGCGCTTCTACCAGGCTACATTGCCGAGCTGCCTGAGTGGCGGCGGGCATTCGTCAATAACGTACTGTCGAATTACGGCGGCGTGCTGCTCACCAACAGCCTTGAAGAATCAATCCAATTCGTCAACGACTATGCCCCGGAACATCTTGAAGTGCTGACACGTGAGCCGTTCGTTACGCTCGGCAAACTCAAGAACGCGGGCGAAATTCTACTGGGACACTACACGCCGATTCCCACCGCGAATTACTGTCTCGGCTTGAATGCCATCCTGCCAACGGGTGGGTTTGCCCGCAGTTTCTCCTCGGTCAGCGTGTGGGATTTCCTCAAGCGCACCGGTATCGGCTATCTGTCGCAGGAAGGCTATCAGCGCCTCCAAGGCATCACAACGACGCTGGCCGATTATGAAGATTTCCCCGCCCATGCCATGGCCATCCGCAAGCGCAACCAGATTCTCGGGCTATGAGCGATATTCTCGCCCAGATTCAAACCCTTCAGTTTACTGACAAGGCGGCAGCAGAAGGTTTGCTGACCGCCTTTTTACGCGATACGCTCAAGCTTGAAGTAATCGCGGTCGAGCTCCGACCACTAGCCGTCTCGTTGAACTCATTTAATGGCTTCATGTCCTTGGCGGATGGTCGACGGTTGTTCTTCAAAACTCACATTGAGGCGGATGGCATCCTCAACGAGTATTATCACGCTGGACAGTTGGCCGAAGCCGGTTATCCGATCCTTCAGCCCATTTACAGCTCGACGGAAACCGGTAAACAGCTGCTCATCTACGAAGTAATTACCGATCCATCGGTGTTTGATGTCGCGTGGACGATTGAATGCGGTAATGCTGCGCAGTTCGCTGCACTGTGCGCCGGTCAGAATCAGCTGGATGATCAACTGCTCACGATCTACCGCAATACGCTCGAATGGCAGTCGGCGGAAACGGCGGCAAAAGCTCCTGTGCATCAGCTCTTCTACCATCGGCTCACTGGCGGACGTCTCGCGCGCTTTTATGATCCCGGCGTGACGATGCTTTTGCCCGATGGCGCTTACCCGATGGAAGCAGTCCGCCGCGCTCACTGGGTCATCAACGGTCAGCAGTATGCCTCAACCTTAAATGACCTAATCGCTCAAGCTACGCAGCTGCTCGACCCTCATCAGGCTGGCGCGACCATCGTCGGCCACGGGGATGCGCATAACGGCAACATCTTCTTTCGCCAGCCGACACTGCTGTATTTCGATCCCGCCTTCGCCGGACGACATCACCCGCTGCTCGATCTGACGAAACCGCTGTTTCACAATGTGTTCGCGATGTGGATGTACCATCCGCAGGTTAAGGCCGCGCAAACGGCCATTCACCTAGAACGCCGTGGCGATGAGTGGCACATCATGCACGACTATGCGCTGCCACCAGTCCGCACGATGTTCCTGCGCAGCAAGGTGGAACGTGTGCTTATGCCGATCCTGCATGAAATCAAGGAGCGCGGATGGCTGCGAGAAAACTGGCGTACCTACCTCAAATCGGCACTGTTCTGCTGCCCGTTCCTGACCATGAATCTCACCGACACGACGAAATTCCCACCACCCATCAGTTTGCTGGGACTCGCCATGTCGGTAGAAATGGGTGCAGAGAGCGCTGGGAAGCGCAGTCTCATCGACCAAACCCTGGATGAAGTGGAACAGGCGCTGAATTAACCAGCGCCTGCTAACCGGGCATGCAGGTTTTCGAATGAAGGCGAACTTTCCAGAAAAACATACCGTACTGGAATGACAGAAGCCTGTGTCCCGCCCAGCCCACGCAAATATTCGACGGCTTGCAGCAGGCTTTTGTTCGCTACGATGATCGTTACGGTGTGCCAGCCGCCCTCTGTACTGTAGATCGGGGCGATGGTCGGCCCTTGCAAACCGCGCGTGAGCGGGTTTTCGATGATGCGGGCGGCTATCGCCTCGGCGCTGTCGCCGCGCATATTGACGGTCACTTGCGAATAGCTGCGCCCCTGTAAAGCCGCGTCGATATGTTCCAGCATAACGCGGGCGGCGTTCAGAACTGCCGGGTCTTTAAGCGCCGCACGATTGCCCACCAGACATGCCTGTGATTCGACAATGACGCCATCGATCAGCGGTTTGAGGTGATTTTCGCGCAGTGTTGTCCCCGATTGCATCAGATCAACAATGACATCGGCATAGCCAATTGTTGGCGCGACTTCGATTGCACCTTCCGCATTGAGAATCGTGAAGTGATGGATGCCTTGCTCATGCAGGTATTGGCGCGTCAAGTTTGAGAAAGTCGTCGCGACCCTCAAGTTCCGTCGCTTGAACTCGCGAAAATCGAGGGCGACTTCAGCAAGATCAACGATGCTTTCGACATCAACCCACGACTCCGGCACGGCCACGAGCAGTTTACAGTAACCGTAGCGCAGATCAGGATGAATCACAATCAGATCGTCGTGTGGATGTTCACGCACCACATCGTAGCCGGTCACGCCGAGCTGTGCCGTGCCATCTGACACCTTGTAGACTACATCAGTCACACGTTGAAACAGGACATCAACCGAGGGGATAGTCGGTATCGAGCCGGTGTATTGGCGCGGATTCGGTTTGTCGACCCGCAAACCACATTCGCTTAGAAAACTCAGTGTGGGGTCGGCAATCGCGCCCTTACTTGGCAGCGCCAGTGTTACGCGATCCATCATTTTAGACTCTCCACAAGGCGTCCAAGTTCTTCCCAGCTGTAACTACTTCCAGCGATGCGTAAACTGCCGTCAGCAGTCACAGTCGACGTTTCCTCGTCATCATCCACCAACGGGATGATCTCGGCGGCGATCCCGTTGCGTCGCAGCACCTGCGCCCACTGTACGGCCTCCGCCGCCTTGTTCGGTGCAAAGCTGATGGGTACAACCCGTTCTGCCGCTAGCGGCGTTGAGACAGCGCGCGCTAATTGGTCGAGGTAGTAGGCAAAACCGACCGCCGGAGTCTCTTGATCACCACCGATTAGGCGGGTCAATTCATCATAGCGTCCGCCACCGGCCAACAGCACATCACCGTGGATCTCGAACACAATGCCTGTATAGTAATCCCAGTTGCGCGCGAGCCCCGGCTGAATCAGCGTGTGCTCCACGGGAATTCCGTACACTTCGAGTAGCCTGATCGTTTCCCGCCACTGGTCAAGCGTCTGACGCGCTTCATTGTCTTCCACGCCGATCAGCCGTTCAATCTGCTGAAAAGCCGTCTCTGCGTCGCCGATGATTGCGCTCCACGCTTCAAGAAAATCCAGCGCAGCGAGGATTTCCGTTCGCTCGGCTGCTCGCTGGCGTTTCTGTAGCAAGCGGCGAACGATATCGTCGCGTGTACGCCCCCCCATAGTTGCGCCATGCTGCGTCGCATCTAGCAGTACATCCAACATTTGCTGCGTATTCACGACGTTGAGGTCAACCTCATCCAGACTCGAATCCGGTCGTACCAACAGGAGCCGATCCAACTCCGCCAGGATGCGTTCTCGACCGTATTCTTTCAGGGTGTGCAGATGATTCAATAGGAAGCGCTCGGTGCGAACGTCCAGACGATAGCGTTTGAGTAACTGCCGCATAAGCTGAACATGACCGATGACAATCCGCCAGCCGCGAATACCCACATCGTCAAGCCCGCCCGCGGCCATCGCCATGATCTCGGCATCGGCCGATACACCGGCCATTCCAATCAGTTCGGCGCCAACGCTTAGTTTCTGGAATTCACTGCCGTCATCCTCAAAGATTGCGCCTGCAAACTGCCAGCGGGCGATCGCGGTCCGCTGGGAAGTGATGTAGGCATGAGCAGCCGCGGCGGTGAACTCCGGCCGCAGTGCAAGTTGCTGCCCAAAACGCTCGAAAGTGAATAAACGACTGATGATCTGATCACCAGCGCGGGTGAGGAACAAATCGGCCGAATCAAGGATCGGTGTTTCTAGGATTTCGTAACCGAAACTGCTCATGTATAGCTGTAGATGTCCAACGAGCCAGTTCGTCTGTTCGATAGTGCGGCGCTGCTGCACGCTCCAATGCCCCCTCTGTGACAGTGAGACCTTGATTATGAAATAGTCGGGGGATAAAGAAAAGCCCCTATACGGGGCAGATTGCTTAGCGATATTGTCCGCTGCTGTAAACATACACTGCCGCGCCCGTGTCTGCGGGAATGCTGAGATCAATCTCATCGGAAGCCCAGTTGTACAGAAACTGCGCGTCAGTGATCGACAGATTGACGCAGCCATGACTGTGTCGATAGCCGAACCCATCGTGCCAGTACGTTCCGTGCAGTCCGATGTCATTATCAAAATACATGGTCCACGGCACTTCTTCTAGATAGTAAAAGTCAGGTTGGCCGTCTGCGCCGCTCATCACAGTGCGCGGATACCGCACATAGACATGGAACAACCCCTCGTTCGTCGGCCAATCCGCCAAACCGGACGAAATGAGTGTGGCGAAAACGGGTGTTTCGTCTTCATAGGCGATCGCGACCTGTTCGTACAGGTCAACGCTGACCCATTTGTGCGTGTCTATGTCTGCGGAACGCTCAACAGGGAGGATTTTGGCAACGAGCGTTTGATGAACCCACTGATCCACGCCGATCTGATACCAGCGCCAGCCATCAATCTCCACGTAGCTGTAAAGGTTGACGAGGGTGTAACGCAGCACTGCCAGATCGCCGTCCGTCGGTTCGGCGCCCGGCGTGCGACTGGGTACCACATTCACGAGGATCCACGCTACCGGATACTGCATTTCCTCGGTGATCATCACCCCCGCGAATCGCGACGGTATTGCTTGACGGAGATTTTCGGTGAGGATCCACTGTTGATCGTTAATCAGCGTCCAGTTATCCTGTACGCCATGCGTCGTCAAGAAGTTGAAACCAGCGGCCAACTGGCTGACCACATTGCCATTGGGCGCATCGTAGATGTCGATGGGATTGAGTACGCGCTGGTAGATGCGATCCGACAGCGCCGTATCATTGGCCGCCAGCGGCTGTAAAAGTGGGGCTGGATATGCAGCAATCACATCAGCGGAAAGCCCAGCACACAGCCCGTCCGCATCGCCCGCACAATCCTCAGCCAGTACAGACGACATCGACACCAGACCCAGTATGAAAACAACTATGGATAGCCACCAGCGCATCAGATTTCCTCTTGAGGTACATGTTACCTTGTTACTTTGTTTATAGCAGAAGTATGGGAAACGCTTCAATGCGTTTTGCCCTACGCGATCTCACCGGATGTCCTACAGCAAAAATGCGGAATTTATCTTACAATATTCCGTGTTCATGCGGATTCGACTTCTGGGGAGAAATCTTGTGAAGAAAATTGCTCTGCTCGTGGTCTTGCTCTCATTTGCCTTCGGAACTGTGATTCACGCTAGTGGAGTAGGGCAGCAGCTGCAAATCCCTCTCCTGGTTGTCAATACCAGTTTTTTGAACGCTCGCAGTGGTCCCGGCCCACAGTACACGGTTATCACCACGCTGGTCGGTGGAACGGAACTTCCAGTGCTCGGCAGCAACGGCGACCAGACATGGTATCTGGTCACAACGGCGGATGGTAACGCGTGGGTCGATGTGGCCTTCACCATCCCGCGCGGCGTATTTAATTATGTGCCGGAAATTGAAGTCCCGGCCGCTCCAGTTGCATTGGCTACACCGCTGACCATCGGGTTACCGGGCTCAGGTTCTGGGGCAGCGGCGACCGGCCAGACCGCCCTTGGCACGACGACCAGTGAACGCTACCGCGCCGTGCTTCAGGTAAGTTCAGTAAACCTGCGCAATCAGCCCGTAACCGAAGGCGGTGTTATCAGCGTTTTGTTCCGCGATGACGCGCTCGATTATGCGATTGTGGGCATGACAAACAATGCTGGCGTGAACTGGGTGCAAATCGTTGTCCCTAATATCGGAATTGGCTGGGTTGAAGCACCCAAAGTCGCCATGCGGTTATCAGCAGTTCAATATGCAGTCGTGATCGTGACGGCGGGGCCTGTAAATCTGCTCTCCGCGCCCGGCAGCACGAATGCCAGCCTGCCGCCGCTCTTCAACGGCGAGGAAGCGTTCCTCATTAATGCAAGTGGCAACCTTTATCAAGTAGAATTGGGGAATGGTGTATCGGGTTGGCTGCCTGTCAGCGCTGTAACCATTCGTACGGGTACGACCTCTGATTTGCTGCACGGCACCAATCAGGTGGCAGTAACGTCGGCAGCCACGGAAACCAATGCGTCGCCAATTCCAGTTCCTGTTCTCGAAGCGGGTCGAGTTGTCGTTAACACCAGCTATCTCAATGTGCGCACCGGCCCCGGCGGACAGTATGCTTCCGTCGCTGTCGTAGCTGGCGGCGCAGAACTGCCCGTTATCGGCGTAACTGAAGATGCGCTATGGTATCTGGTCACCGGAAATTTCGGTCAGGGGTGGGTAACCCAAGAGTTCGTAGTCTTCCGGGGCGCTTTCAGTGCAGTCCCGGTTATCGCCTATTAGTTTGGACGAGGGATCATGCGTATTATCTATGTTGAGGACAACCTTGCAAATGTGGCGTTGATTGAGCGCATCTGCCACATGAACAATGACGAATTGGTCACTTTCAGCGAAGCCGACAGTGCGCTGGAAGAGATCAATCCGGGGACTGCCGATCTGATCCTCATGGATTTAAATCTGGGTGCGCGCAGCATGGATGGCTTGCGCCTAACGCGACTTCTAAGGCAAAAAGGGATCAGTGAGCCGATCGTCGCCATTACCGCCTATGACACGATGGGCTACGCCGATCAGTATGTGGCCGCGGGCTGCAATGATTATGTGCGTAAGCCTGTATCAGTTCGCAGTATGTTGAACCTCATCAACGGATATCGCTGATGCCTCATAAAAGACCCCGCTAAGTTCAGCGGGGTCTTTAGTCAACGCTAATCCCACGCCCAAGCGGCGTTTCCCCGATGCAGCCATGACCTATAGTAATCCCCACCTATACTGAAAGATATCAATTATCTGTGCGCCTCGTGGGAGCTTCCATGAAAATGCGTCTACTTCTTCTGTTCGGGTGCTTGCTGCTTATCTCTAGATTCTCCGCAGCCGCGCAAGAGACCATTCCCGATCCGGTACCGCTCGTGGATGAGGGGGAATACGACATCGTTAATGTTTTGTTGATTGGCGGGGATAGTGCCGATGACCGTTATGTCGGGCGCACTGATGTTATCATCGTGGTATCGGTCAACCGAACCGCCGGCACGGTTTCGTTGCTCTCCATTCCGCGCGATCTCTATGTGTATATTCCCGGTGATCGCGTCTATCGCGTTAACACGGCCTATCCACATGGCGAAGCGGTTGCTGCCGATGGCGGTGGGGCAGGGCTGCTAGCAGCGACAATTGAGTACAATCTGGGCATCCATATTGACTACTACGCCTACGTTGATTTCGGCGCGTTTCGGCAGATTATCGACGATCTCGGCGGCGTCGAAATCTCGGTTGACTGCGCCCTGAGCGACTGGCGGCTGATTGACCCATCGCTCGATCCCACTCTGGAGGAAAGTTGGGAGCAGTTCACATTGCCGATAGGGGTGCACCAAATGGATGGGGATCTCGCGCTATGGTTTGCCCGTAGTCGCCGCACGACCAGCGATTTTGACCGTGGACGACGACAGCAGGTCATTTTACGAGCGCTGTGGGGCAGAATCCGCAGTCTCGACCTGCTAGCGCAGATCACAGAGGTGTGGTCACAGGTTATCGAAACGGTCGAGACCGACATTTCTCTCGAAGATGTGCTCAACCTCGCGCCTGTAGCCGCTGCGATCAATACGGATCACATCGCGTCTTACACCTTTCGCCCGAATATCGAGGTCA
This sequence comes from uncultured Chloroflexota bacterium, assembly GCA_937988705.1. Lineage (GTDB taxonomy): Bacteria > Chloroflexota > Anaerolineae > Aggregatilineales > Phototrophicaceae > Flexifilum. The sequence continues at coordinate 14,833 of CALKIA010000393.1, forward strand.
CTTTTTATACCTCACCGGAGGGTTCGAGCGTGCTCATGCCTCAAACTGTGGCGATTCAGTCCCTTATCCATCGCGTAATGCAACCTGTAACGCAACATCAACTAGTGCAAGAAGGGGCACGGGTTGACGTTTTGAATGGGAGCGGCGTGAGTGACTTGTCGCGTGTCGCCGTTGAAAGGTTGGCATGGGAGGGTTTTGTCCCGCGTATTTCCGCCGAAACTGCGGGTTTTCAGGAACACACGACAGTCTACGATTACACAGGCAGCACAAAAGGGAGCAGCTTAAGCACGCTGTTAGCAGCACTGCGCGTCGATCCCGCTAATGTCATCAGCGAGCCCACAGCCGATCGTGAAGTCGATTTCCGCATCATCCTCGGTGGTGATTACAACTCGTGCACCTATAGTGAGATGCCCAATTTAGAGCTTACCGACTAAATGACGCCGAAATCGATAGCCGTCACGCGTCCCGCGGTCAACTCCGAAACCGCGTTCGAGAAAGACGCCACCTGATCGCTGGGGAACTTGGCGAGGAGTGTGACCACTTCCGCAAACGTCTCTTCCTCAATTTGCCCTTCATGCTGAGTAATCAGACGCTTGATCTGCTCGAAGAAAGAGTAGGGCAGGTCAAGCCCGAGCAGAGTTCGCTCGATCTTTCTGATTAGCGGCAGGGTCTTGAAGCCTTCATGGGCGGCATCGGTATAAGCTCGCACCAATCCCCCCGTGCCGAGCTTAGTTCCGCCAAAATAGCGGGTGACGACGATGACGGTATCACCGATATCCATACCCCTGAGTACGGCGAGAACTGGCGGGCCTGATGTGCCCGTTGGTTCTCCATCGTCGCTCATACCTTCGATAATGGAGTTGCCATAGCCGACGCGAAAGGCATAGACATGGTGATTCGCATCCGGCATCTCAGCCCGGATGCCGCTGATGAAGGCTTTTGCCTCGGCCACGGTCGGCGCGTAGCCAATGCTTGTGAAGAAGCGGGAGTTCACCACTAGAATTTCCGTGCGCTGCTGTCCCGCCGGGATTAGATAGCCGTTCATACCGTATCTGGATTCGATTGCACAAACTCATGAAACACGGGTGGCAGAATCTCCAAGCGCTGCCCTGAATTATCGAGGCGCAGAATACCTTTTTGCAGCAGCATGTGGACGGCCAGTTCACTTTCGGTATTCACATTGTATGCACTGAGGCGAGCCACGGCCTTTAGTACCATCTGCTCAGAGCGATTGAGGCTTGACCAGATGGTGCGGCACTCAGCACGGACCGAAGGTTTGACGGCGAGTAGGGCCAGCAATTCACCCCGCGACAACGCATTCAGGTTCACATTGACAAATTCGTCCAGTGAATTGACGCTGGCGCGCAAAATCCCCGCGTAGCGCCCGGTTACGTCCAACAGCAGCCCATTGACATAGTCCGAATAGTTACGCTGCCGCCGCCGCGAAAGCTCCGCCAGCATGGCGCGCCCATCGACATCATTGTACGGCCCCACATAGATCGTATTGTCGGTAAACAGCTCGGTGAACGGCTCAATATCGAGCAGGGGGATGTCAAAACGTTCGACAAGTGTCACCAGTGGCGAGCGGGTGAGGGTGATATATAACAGTTGACGTTTGTTGGAGTCGCGCATACCTCGCAATGTCTGAAAGAATTTGACGGGTAGCTGGCGCAGCATTTCATCAAACTCATCGAACATGAAAGCGATCGTATAGCCCTTACGCATGAAATATTCGAGCCCTAGCTCAAAATAGCGTAGGGCCATGTAGGTGAAGAGGGGATTATTCCCGTCTTGGAGTGCCTGATACGTATCAAAAAACTGCTTAGCCTCTTCGTTCGAGAGCATTTCAAACGGATAGAATGCCAGAAATAGGCGATGCATCATGAGTTCGTAACCCGCCCAACAACGTACTGGGTCGTCTTTATCAGCAGGCAGTGGGCCGAGCATGTTGGCATCTACAATGATCGTTTTGAATTTCGCCGCCCGATCGCCCAGATAGTGCTTCTGCACTTCCAAATCGTCGAGATGCTGAAGCAGATTCGATTTCCCGACGCTGCCAATGCCCACCAACGCCGCCGAAGTCGCCCCCGACCAGCAGCGGGCAATTGCTTCGAGCTCTTCTTTGCGAAAGGTGATCGGTTGTTTGCGAGTTGATCCCATGATGTCGTCCAGTGGGTACAGGTTGAATGTTGTCTAATTCTAATGCAGATGCGAGAATAAGTTGAGCCTTCTTCTAATGAGCGAATAATGGAACGACGATACAAGTATATCGACCTGATAACCGTTCTCTTTGTGACGGTGTTGCTGTTGAGCAATCTATTGAGCAGTGCAAAGATAATCGATCTCGGCACGTCACTGTTCGGTTTGCAGTTGGTTTTTGATGCCGGAACACTTGTATTTCCCATCTCCTATATTTTTGGTGATGTACTCACGGAAATCTATGGCTACAAGCGTTCCCGCCGCGTCATTTGGAGCGGTTTCTTTGCGACAGCGCTCATGGCGTTCTTCGTGTGGTTAGCGGGTGTACTGCCCGGGGAATCCCTTTGGCAGCAGAGCGTGAGTCAATCGGCCTATGATGCCGTATTGGGTAGTGTCTGGAAGCTCGCGGTCGCCAGCTTGATTGCGTACTTTTTTGGCGAGTTCGTTAACAGCTATGTGTTAGCTCGAATGAAAGTGCTGATGCACGGGCGGTTGTTGTGGGTCCGAACAATTGGCAGCACGATTGCGGGGCAAGCCATCGACACAACAGTGTTCTTCGTAATTGCTACAGCGCTCGGCGTTTTTCCAGTTGAACTGATGGCGGCGTTGATTGTCAGCAACTACATCTTCAAAGTCGGTATCGAAATCGCCTTCACACCGGCGACCCTGCAAATCATCCACTGGCTGAAGGCTTCGGAGCAAGAAGATGTCTACGATGCCACGACTAACTTCAACCCCTTCCGCGTCGATGTTTAGTTGAATCGCAAACCAGGTACTTCAGTATCAAGAGATCCCAATTTGCGATTACTATGTGATAATCAACATTATCACTATAAATTAGACACTAGACTCAAACCGAGTAACCGGACACTTGTCCATGAGAGTTTTTGGTGAAACGTCACCAGCAATCGTCGAAACTCGCTACAATAACGTACATCCATGTTTTTTGACGGAGCCTGTTCAAAACGCTATGCAGAGCCTGCCACTATTTCCGCTAAATACAGTGTTGTTTCCTGGAATGCCCATCACACTGCACATCTTCGAAGAACGCTATAAGCTGATGATAAACGAATGCGTTCGTGGACATCAGCCCTTTGGCATTGTCTTGCTCAAAAGCGGCTCCGAAGTCAAAGGTCTGAATCAAGATGCTGAACCATATAACATCGGTTGTACAGCCCTGATTGCTCAAACGCAGCCGCTCGGCAGCGGACGAATGAACATCGTTGCCATCGGTCAGGAACGCTTTCAGATTTCGCAGCTCGATCGCTCGCAGGCGTATCTGGTTGGTGACACTGAGCCCTTTCCGCTAGCCAACCCCGATCCGCCAGCTTTCTCACGCGCGATTACCCGTCTGCGTCCGTGGATTGATCGCTATCTGGCTATCCTCGAAAAGACTGAAAATGTTCGCATTGCGCCCCGGCAGCTACCTGAAGACGAGCTACCCCTTGCTTATCTGGCAGCCTCTCTACTCAAAGTCGGCCTGTCTGAGAAACAAGATCTTCTCAGCGTTGACACCGCGCTTGATCTGGCCGATCGCGTCCGCATGATCTACCGCAAAGAAGTCACATTATCTGACATTGCCCTTCTCCAACCGGAAACCGAATACCGGGGGCCTTTCTCGACGAATTAGCTGTTATAATCTTCCCGGCATTGTCCTACATCATTACAGGTCGGGTATGATTCTGCGAGATCAATTCTGGTTCACCGAACACGCTAGCCTCTCACTCGAACGGCTTCTTCCCCGTATCCAAGTGAAACTTGAGTCCGCCCCCGACGCAGAAACGTTTCTGCGTCGTTTATATGCGGAATTTCCAGCGTTCTTTCGCTGTTTTTACGAACTCTACGGTGAGCAGTATGATTTCTTTTACCATCTCGAGCTGACGCTCATCAGTGCCGTGGAGATGTACAAATCACGCTCTGATGAGCTGAAAACGCTCGATCAACAACGCGAAGCCGATCCGCTGTGGTTTCAGAGCGAAAAAATGATGGGTGCGGTCGGCTATGTTGACCTCTTTGCGGGCGATCTCAACGGTATTCGTGAGCAGATTCCCTATTTCGAGGAACTTGGTTTGACCTATCTGCACCTGATGCCGCTCTTTAAGTCGCCTGCGAAGAACAATGATGGCGGCTATGCGGTCAGCAGTTTCCGCGAAGTGAATCCGGCGCTCGGAACCATGGACCAGCTTGCCCTTCTCACTCACGAGTTACGCGAACACGGTATTAGTCTCGTGGTCGATTTTGTGTTTAACCACACATCCAACGAGCATGACTGGGCGCTTAAGGCTCTAGCAGGCGATAAACATTATCAACATTATTATCGGATGTTTGCCGATCGAACCGTTCCGGACCAGTATGAACCCAATTTGCGCGAGATTTTCCCTGAGCAGGCTCCTGGCAGCTTCACCTTCATTCCCACTATTAATAGGTGGGTATGGACAACTTTCTATAATTTTCAGTGGGATCTGAACTACGAAAGCCCCGCTCTATTCCGGGCCATGCTTGAGGAAATGCTGTACTTAGCTAATCAGGGGATTGAACTTCTCCGACTGGATGCTGTACCGTTCATCTGGAAAGAATTGGGAACCAACTGCGAGAACTTACCGCAAGCCCGTACCTTGATTCGCGCCTACAATGCGCTCGTTCGGATTGCCGCCCCTGCCCTGCTCTTCAAATCTGAGGCCATTGTGCATCCGCGGGATGTACGCAGTTACATCGGCAGCGAACAATGCCAGATTTCCTACAATCCAATTATGATGGTTTCGATTTGGGAGGCGTTGGCAACGCGAGAAACAGATTTCTTCCGGCATACTATGAACAAGCAGTTCCCACTTCCGCATGATGCTGCGTGGATCAATTACCTGCGCTCGCACGATGATATTGGTTGGGGTTTCGCCGACGAAGACGCAGTCGAACTGGGAATTAATGGATTCGACCACCGTTATTTCCTGAATTTGTTCTATACCGGGCGCTTCCCCGGTAGTTTCGCGACCGGCGTCCCTTTCAACTACAATCCACGCACACAGGATATGCGCATCTGCGGCACACTGGCGTCGCTGGCGGGTCTGGAAAAAGGCGTACAGTCGGGTGATGTGGAATACATCAATACCGCGATCCAACGCATATTGATGATTCACAGTCTGATACTAAGTGCTGGCGGCATTCCCCTCATCTACCTCGGCGATGAAATTGGCACCATCAACGACTATTCCTATACGGACAACCCATCAAAGAAAGAGGATAGCCGTTGGGTGCATCGTCCAGCGGCCAGCGCTGAACGGTATGGACGCCGCACCGACGAGAGCACGATTGAGGGTCGGATCTTTCAAACCATCAAGCGCCTGATTGCTCTCCGCAAAACCCTGCCCGAATTGGCCAATGGCGACACCCGGTTTATCAATACAGGTAACCGCCATGTTCTCGGTTTTGTACGCCACAACGCTATCTTAGTACTGGCGAATTTCTCGGAATTGCCGCAGATTGCCGACAAAACGCTTATGCGGACTGAGTGGTCGTCGGTCGATCGGGCATATGATTTGGTTTCCAACGAAACATTGACACTCGAAGATCCACTCAAACTTGAGCCGTACCAATTTCGCTGGCTCAAGGCCGATCGGCACTCATAGTTCGGCGCAGAGTATAGATGCGTGGATGTAAACCGCGCAGATTGACTTGGATCGACTGCTCCACAGCCCATAACTGAGAGTCACGGAGCAGCCGATCCATGAGGCGAATTTCATGCGTGATCAGTGTGAGCTGCCCTTTAGCTCGCGTAACTCGCGCCGCCTCACTCAATACTTGTGGATAGAGTTCCAGATTGCTGGTGTGGCTTCCGCTCAGGCGCCCAAACGGCAAATCACCTACAACTTGGTCGACACAGGCGGATGGCAGGGGCAATCTGGTCATATCGCCGTGCAGGAGCTGAATCGACCGTTCGCCCGCTGCGCCGATATTGTCTTGTGCGCAGCGCAAGGCATTGATGTCGCTATCAATACCAATGACCTGCCGCGCCGTTCCGTAGCTGAGACGCTCGATGAGCAATGATCCCGATCCACAACCAATATTCAGGAATACGTCACTCACCTGTGTATCCACCATCCGAATCATAGCGTGAGCGGTCGCGGCGTTCAACGCCCCTTCCCAATTGCATACGCGCCAGCTGCGCGTGACTTGTGGACGAGCGGTTAGCCGGACAAGGGTCTGCCACCCGGACTGCGATGGTCGTATACGGATCACCAGATCACCTTTGTCAGCAGCGAGCGTCAACCCGGTCTGCGCAGCAATATCGCTCTTGATCCGATTCATCACCGAGGACTCGGATCCGGCCGCCGCCAGTGAAAATGACTGATAGGCGTTGGGGTTAAGCCCGCGGACAAGCTCGATCTGCTGAAGCAAGCGGCGGAAATGGGCATCGCCGAGCAAACCGCGGGGCCGCGGTACGTCAAAGTTAAACACAAGATAGGCGGCATAGATTGTCTGCAAGCTGCGCAGTTGGCCCAAAGAGCCGGAAAACGTGAAGCGCAGCTCCCCGGGACGGTCAGAGGCCACGGACTCGACCAGTTTTCCGAAGCGCTGAAGCAGTTCGTCTTTTGTGATGTGCTCTAGTCCTTCCGTAACCTCGACCTCGCACAAGTAACATGCAGAATTGTCTTGTTTGCGCTTCATCGCTGCCTCTTGGTTTACAATGGTTGCGTTATGCGGTTTTCGGAGGAGTTCGGCTATGACCCGATATCTACTCGCGATTTCACTTCTGTTCTCGGTCACAATGGCGGCCGCTCAGAACACTACCGTGCTGTCGGCACAGGTTTATCGAACCGTCAATGTCCGGTCTGGCCCCGGAACACAATACGCCATTATCGGTCGTCTATCTGGTGGAATGGAAGTGTCAGTCACAGGACGAAGCGATTCAGAAAGCAATTGGCTTGCCGTCGACTTTGACGGCCAACACGGATGGGTCGCCTTCTTTACTGTTACGTTGAATGGGGATCCGCAGCTGCTGCCAATTATTGAACCTGTGGCTCCGCCCCCTCTTCCGCTTATACCGGAACAAGCCGGCGTACACGACACCGAAGCGGTAACTAATGTGTACATTACTGTCTTTCGGCGTGTCAATGTCCGATCTCGTCCCGGGGCAGATGCAGAGCGGTTGGGAACGCTGTTTCCCGGCCGCACCGCGGATATCCGCGGTCGAACTGCCGATAACCAGTGGCTGTTGATCGACTACAACGGGGCGTCCGGTTGGGTGGCGTATTTCGTCGTCACAATTACCGGCGAGCTCGACACAATTCCGGTATATGATGCTGAAACAGCGGTCTTAACCGCTCTCAGCATCCGCAATCGGGTTACCGTTTCAACGCGCTTCAACATCAATCTGCGCGTGCAACCCACCGCCAATTCACCCGTTCTCGCTATTATTCCCTTTGCGACCGAGCTCGATGTTGAAGCGCGGTCGTTGAATCGCTCATGGTTGCGGGTTGTTTATAATGGTGAAGTCGGCTGGATCATGACTAATCTAGTAATTGTGGGCGACAATCAGAACCTGGCCGATCTGCCGATAGCCGAGTGATTGCCTAAGTGATATCGTCAAGCAACGCTTCGATCGCCGAGGACTTCGTTTGATCGGCACGTCTTTCCTCTTGGATCGCCTGAATCGAAGCCGCAGAGATATAGCCGCGACTTAGCGCGTGCGCCGCGGCCGCAGCCGTATCCGGAATGAGCAGCATTTCGGCACCTACGGCTTTCGCCTGCTCAATGATGGCCTGTACCTGTCGATCACGCCGCTGCATACTGACATCACGAATGTAGATAGCCTTCACTCGTCCCGGATGCTGCTGGGCAGCGTTCAGGTATATTTCTGCGTCCCGCTCGCCACTATCGCCGATCAGGATGAAGGGCAACTGTGGGTGCGTATCGAGCAGACGTTGAATAATTGCAGATTTCTGTTTCATCCCATTGGCGCGCACGAGCTTTGTCGGGGTCAGTCCGATATCCGACAGAAAGAACGTACCCATAGGAATTCCGCGAACTTCAAAGAACCCTACTAGTAAATCGTACAAGTTCCATGGGCTGTTAGAGACGTAGAAGAACGGATTGTATTCTGCCATTCCTCCGTCGCCCTGCCCTACCCCGCGCTGGAGCGCGTGGTAAAACTCTGCCACACCGGCAAACGGCAAACGCGTGTGTGAATTATAAAGAAATGTATTGCGCGCCAATTTTATCAAGTTGACGACATCACTTTTGATGACCGTATCATCCAGATCACTGATGACCCCAAACTGCGCTGTTAAGGGCGGAACGATGACTTTTGCCACCGTACGCGCACTTTCCTGCGCAGCATAATCCACTAGCTCAAGTGGCACATCATGCCAGATCACGGTATCAGATAATGGGCGATCGAGGGTGATTTCCAGTGCAAAAAACCCCTCATCGTCCGCCTGCGCTTCATAGACTTTCCCTTCAAAATAGGCGTGGACACGGGCATAAGGGATTTCCCGACTGTTGAAACGCCGGTACATATTGAGCACGTTGCGCCAGACAGAGTCGGTATCGTGGGCGTCGATCACCGTATAATCTTCGATTGCACGACCTCGGATGTAGAACTTCTCCCGGGTACCGTAGCCGATATACGCAAGAATCTGAACGGGAGCAATGCCCCGTCGCTGACGTACGCGAAATTGGAGCGTATCGAAATAATCGTCGATACTTCCGACAACGTACGTAAACGCCTGCTTCCAGTTCGCCATCCCCTCTGCCTTCGGTGTCAAGACCTCTGAATTGCGATTATTATAACATGGCAGAGAGGATCACCGGTAAGTGACTCTAAACATGGTTGCTCATTCGTCGAAGAAATCGTCGCGACTCCCCCGTCGTTCCGCGTAGCAGCTGTCGCAAATGCGGAAACGATGTCCCTTGGGCAGCGGTTTGCCACAGCTTACGCACAAACGCGCGGAATCCAACCGCCTAAGCAGCGCACCATCGATTTCTTGCGACCACTCTCCACGCAAGATACGCACTTCGGGAGCATCCGGCGCATAGCGCATAAATTCCGGTCGGCGTGATAACCATAGGTAGATATCCGCGCACGAAACACTGGCCTCGGCATTCGCCAAATCATAGTTGTTCACGATATCCGCTGGTGGCAGCGGCGGCAGTGGCATCGTTCCATGCGCTAGTATGCTTTGGGCGCAGTCATACCAGTACGGGCGTGTATTCTGCCGCGTCGGCGCATTGATCAAGCGCATAGCGGCCGCTAACCCGAGCTGTGCAACTTCTTGATCGGTGAGCATGGCCGCCAATTCGATGCGTTCGGTCAAATCAGCTGTTCGGATCGCGCTGCGCAGGGCTTCGGGGATTGATTGCAGCATCGACCACTGCATCAAGCGTTCGGCGAGACTGCCGGGGATCATTTCCAGGTCCTCCACCGTCGGCGCGACGTGCGCGTGTGTGAGCGGTTCAGGCAGTGTTTTGAATAGCTGTTTAATATGCTTCAAATCTTGCTTGTTGGTGGCGCCGATCTCACCAATCTCGCTGTAGCCGTACCGCCCGGCTCGTCCGCCGATTTGTTGTACTTCACTCGGCATCAACATGCGATTCTGCTTGCCATCAAACTTGGTGACTTCGTAGAACACCACATAGTCAGCCGGTAAGTTCAACCCCATGCCGACCGCATCCGTCGCCACACAAATATCTGTTTGGCCAGTTGCGAAGCGTTCTGCCTGCTTTCGTCGAACTTCTGGCGGCAGGTTTCCATAGACGACTGAAACAGTGCGCTTCATTCGTTCCAGTTCGGTCTTGAGCTGCAGAACACTCTGACGGGAAAACGCGATCAGGATGGTTTTTGGCGGCAGGTCACGTAGATTGAAGTAACGTTCTGCTACACGAATCGGCGTGAGGCGCTCATGTTCGACAATTGTGAGGCGCAAACCCGCAGACACCGACATCTGTTCGATCAACCCACGTCCGAATGGTGGGCTTATCACCCGGATTTCCGGTGACTGCGTCTCCATGAAAGCGCGTGTCCATGCCCACCCGCGATCAGGATCGGCTAACATGTGGGCTTCGTCGATAATGACACAGCGACCGCTATCGTTCGGGTTGAACATCTCCACGGTCGCGGCCGTGATGGTTGCGCCCGGAATCGGAATGTATTCTTCGCCCGTCAACAGATTGCACGGCACGCCCTGCGCATTGAGGCGATCAAAGATCTCGAAGGCCAGAAGACGCAGCGGTGCTAGATACCAACCGCTTCCGGCCTCTGCCAGCGCCTGCAGCGCGTGATAAGTCTTGCCACTGTTGGTCGGCCCAACATGTAGATAGATATTCTGCACCAATCGGCCTTCATGCTGCCAGGTCGGGAATGCCGCCAGCAAGCGCTTGCGCAGCTCCCGACGACGCTCCCGTTCAGAGTCGGCCTGAGCGCGGCTCGTCGCATAATCGAGCTGTTCGCGGGGAGCGCCCGCTTCCCGGGCGGAGCCATTGGGTCGCCGTTCGAGCGCCTGTTCTCGCAACAGCTTATGGAACTCACGCAGGGTTTCGGGTAGCCCCCATTTGCCGCGGACGTCCTGCCAGCGCGGACGCCGCTTATTCTGTTCCACCGTCTGCAAACGGTTGCGGACAGTCGAATAGCTGACGCCCAGCACGACGGCAATTTCCCGTGTTTTAATCTCTTCAAATCTAGCGATCTGTTCGCTGTACTGCGGGTCGCGGTAGGCAGCCTCAACCTCATCAGCCGGCAAGCGCGTTTTCTCTTCCGGATCGATGAAGGCCGGAATCGCTCCCTCCTCTATCGCGAGCAGCAATGTTTCTTCATGGACACCTAGTCGCTTTGCCGCTGCGCTCAAAAGGTACGAACGCGCAATCACCTGACTGCGTAAGCTCCCTGCTTCCTTTGCCCCCGGCCGCACAAAATCACCCGCTTCATCGAACGCGTCCTGCCACGCCTCATCCTTGATCTTGGTGGCCTCTGTCGCGACTTTCAGCGCCTCGTCGGGCTGAGCATCTTTGAGCCGCACCCAGGCCACGCGATACGGCTTGACCTTCAGCGGTACAACGTATGCGGTGAAATCACCCCACGAGAACAATTCGCGATACAGCTCGGCGCCAAAGACCGCGATCAGCTCCTCTTCGGGCGCTGTTTTGCCGGGCTTCTCGTCCAGCAGCGCGGCCAAACGCTGATGCGGTTCGCGCAAGCTTTCCCGACGGCGGAGTTCGTCAATTGTGCCGGGGCTAATCCGCAGTGGATCGTAAACAAAACCGTCTTTCTGCCGCAGTATGTTGCGGTCAACCAGAGATTGGAGCTTCGAGCTATCCCCACCGATATCCGCTGTGCGCATATAGCCGGATGTCTGTTCCAACTGCTCGACCAAATGCCAGCTCTCCACATCGTTGCTCAGCTGCATCTGCCGCGCTGCTCGTTGTTCGCTGATAGTTGGTTCGATCAGCGTGCCGTCATCACTCAGCGCCGGAAACGCAGGCCGACTCCAGTTAGCGTGATCGCGGACCGTTTCGCCGCTGACACGTGCTGGGTCGAAAAAGTAATCGCGTTCGCGTCCGACCATACCGGCTTGTTTCATCAGGTTCTTGTTGCTCGTTTTCAGGCGATTAACCAGCGTTGCCCGGTGAATAAAGCCTTCCGGAACGCGCTGGACAATGGCCTCGATAAGTTCAGGTGTTGGTTTAATACTCATTGTTATCTCGTCAGTTTCCCCTAGTTCATGTTATATCATATAAACGTTAAAATAAAGGACAAGACGGATATGAGGGACGTATGAAGAACCTACCCGAATTTAGTCAGCGACCACTGGAGCGTGTCCAGCGCTTTGCCGAAGTGGTCTTGACCAACGACTATCAAGACCCGCCGCAGCTCCATTTGCGCCGGCTCATTCCCTATTCCGATGGGCATTATCGCGCCGTGTTTAGTCCTGCTTATTTCATTTTGTCTGAGGGGCAAACGGAACCCTCGAAGTCCCAGTGGAACAGCTTAAAGAAGAAGTTCAAACGCCGCGAACCGATGGCATTCGTCTTTAAGGAGCACGGTACGGCACCGTGCGGCGAAGCCGAAGAGATGTGCCTATACATCGACTTCGGCTTCCTATCGACCGACTAAGGCTAATTGGACGACGTATCGCGCGTGAAGCGATACGCCAGCAGCAGCGGGATCAGCGTTACGGCGATGACGAAAATCGCCGCGACGTTGGTCACCGGGCGGTCACGGGGACGCGTAAGTTGGCTAAAGATCCAGATCGGCAGCGTCTGCTGCTGCCCGGCCGTAAATGTCGTCACGATCACTTCATCGAAGGAGAGCGCAAATGCCAGCATCCCTCCGGCGAGCAGTGCCGTCGCGATATTTGGCAAGACGACATAGCGAAACGTTTGCCCCACCGTTGCCCCCAAGTCCATCGAGGCTTCAATCTGCGTGTGGCTGGTGCGCCGTAAGCGCGCGATCACGTTGTTATAGACGGTCACGACACAGAACGTCGCATGACCGATTACAATCGTCCAAATCGAGAAATCCAGACCCATGATGTTGATCGCCGAGCGCAGCGCGATCCCGGTCACGATCCCCGGCAGCGAAATGGGAAGAATGATCATCAGGGAGATGGCATCACGGCCAAAAAAGCGACTGCGATACAGCGCCAGTGCCGTGATAGTGCCAAGCGTGAGCGCGGCGACGGTCGAGATGCAGGCCACCGTCAGCGATAGTTGCAGCGCCTCCCAGAAATCACGCCGTGCGAACAGCACCCCAAACCATTCGGTCGTCAGTCCCGGCGGCGGGAAGGTAAACGAGGCATCCTCGGTCGTAAAAGCGTACAGGATGATGAGCAGCAGCGGGAAATGCAGGAAGACCAACCCGCCGATCGTCCCTATTCGTAGCACAAGCGGCGCGCGTTCAGAGTGCATCGAATGCTCCTAACCGGCGCGCGATCAGCAGGTAAACGCCCATGATGATGATTGGGACGACGGTCAGGGCCGCGGCCAGCGGTATGTTGCCCGCTGTGCCTTGGTGTGAGTAAACCGCCTGCCCGATGAAGAAACTAGAATTCCCAAACACTCCGGGGATGATATAGTCGCCCAGCGTGAGTGAGAATGTGAAGATGGAGCCTGCGACTACACCGGGGAATGCCAGCGGCAAAATTACCTTGCGAAAGGTGTAACCCGGTCGAGCACCAAGGTCAGCTGAAGCCTCGATAACCGATTTGGGCACCCGTTCCAAGGCTGCATTGATCGGCAATATCATGTACGGCAGCCAGATGTACACAAATACCACGTACACGCCGATATACGAGAACGAGAGCGATGATCCGCCAATCGCGGGAATATCGAGTAACCAGTCGAGCACGCCCGTTAGTCCGAGTCCACGGAGTACCCAGGTGACGATCCCTTCCTGTGCGAGAATCAGACGCCACGAATAGATTCGCACCAGATAACTTGACCACAATGGGAGCATCACGCCGAGGTACAACAGCCCCTTTGTGCGATAGTTTGCGTAGCGTGCCATATAGTACGCCAGCGGAAAAGCAATCAGCGCGCAGGTCATGGTCACGACAATCGACATCGTCAGAGTCCGCAGGATGATATCAATGTTCGCCGGATCGCTGATCATCTGGCTGTAGGTACGGAAGGTAAATTCTCGAATCACCCGACCTGAGAAACCATCCAGCGAAAAAAAGCTTTGCGCGAGCATCGCAGACAGCGACCCTAAATACACGACGCCGAGCCAGATGACAATCGGCAGCAGCATTAGGATTAGGGCGAACTTAGGATGACGGAAGAAGTAATTGGTGGTCCGCCGGAATACCGACGGCGCTGGTGCGGGAACGGTTGCCATGTTAACCGCTCCTGCTTCCAGCCCCGCCAATGGGTCGGTTGAACTCTTTCTTCCACATCAGCTTGACCTGCCGCCCTTTAGCCGCCAGTGCATCCATTGAGGTACTTTGCAGGTTCTGCTCTACAACTGTCAGATCGCCACCGTCTCGCAATTCAACGAGGTAGCGCGTGTACATCCCCAGATACACAACATCGCGAATCATGCCCTCTTCGCTGTACTGATCGGGTGCTGCGGGCGCTTCTGGCGGGCACAGGCGAATCTTTTCCGGTCGAATTGAAAACGACACCGGTTCGCCAGTGATCTTGCGCGCCGCTTCTGCGCGGACGATATTCGACACACCGACGAAGCCTGCTACAAATTCCGTCTGCGGCCGCTCATAGACTTCGGCTGGCGTGCCGAGCTGCTCAATTTTGCCCTGATTGAACACCGCGAGGCGGTCACTCATAGTCAGGGCTTCTTCTTGATCGTGGGTAACGTACACAAACGTGATGCCCACGCGCTGCTGAATACTCTTAAGTTCAATCTGCATTTGCTGGCGCAGCTTGAGATCCAGTGCGCCAAGCGGCTCGTCCAGCAGCAGTACGCTCGGATGGTTAATGAGCGCGCGCGCCAAAGCCACCCGCTGCCGCTGTCCACCCGACAGCTGCGACGGCTTACGATCTGCCAGCCCCGGCAACCGCACCAGTTCCAGCATCTCGTGCACACGCTCCAGCCGTTCGCGCTTCGGCACGCGTTTGACCATCAGGCCGTAACCAACGTTTTCGCCGACGCTCATGTGCGGGAACAGCGCATAATCTTGGAATACGGTATTCACATCCCGTTCGTACGGCGGCACACCGACGAGGCTGCGTCCGTGCAGCTCAATCTGGCCCGCGGTCGGCTGTTCAAATCCGGCAAT
>CALKIA010000394.1 GCA_937988705.1 uncultured Chloroflexota bacterium
GAGGCTGTCAACAACCCGCGAGAATCCCTTCTCCATCCGCTTGACCGAGAAATGCCCGACGAGCAGCGCCGCCAGCCTCGCATCGACGATAACTTCATCCTGCCGCCCCACGCTCTCGGCCTGCATCGCCGCGCCGGGCAAGTTGCCCAAAATTAGGTGATCGTGCTGAATGGTATTCCCGACCAGCATTTCAAACAGCTTACCGCGGGCGATGCCGATCGACATGACCAGGCTGTACTGATCGCCCTTCAGCAGTTCGACTAAACGCGGATCGCGAATCGGCTTATAGCGCTGGATCGCGCGCTGCATCCGCAGCCCGGTGCGCACGGCCTTCACCGCATCGCCAATGCTCCGCGGCCTGGCCGGAAAAAAAGCCAGCAGGGCGTCACCCGCAAATTTGATTAGCTGACCATCCGATTTCGCCAGGATTTCGAGCATATCGGCGAAGTAATCGTTCATCACCATCGTGAGGATTTCCGCGCCCTCTTGCGTGTTCTCCCGCTGTAAACGCTCAGACAGCGCGGTAAACCCCGATACATCGGCAAACATCAGTGTGCCCGGGCGCATGGCGCTGTACGGGTTGGATTGCAGAATATCATCTTCGATGTACAGGGGCAAAAATGAACACAGGGCTTTGTACAGGCTATTAAGGTGTTGAATCGTTTCCGAAAGGACGGCGGGCTCGTCAAGTTTTTCGAGATGCTGCGCGGAGATAAAGCGGCTTAAGCGTTCCTGTAAACCCATATCCATGTTTTCGCCTTGTCTACACATTTCATTGTAGATCATTTCCCATAATGGATAACAATGTTTTTACGTAACCTTACGTTGATTTTCCCCCATCTAGCGACTAGTATTTGGTGACAACAATCACAATAGATAGGGTCTTGCATGAAATCACTGTTTAGCGGACTCACGGCGCTCTCGCTGCGCTTCCGCGCGGTAACGCTGGCACTCGTCATCCTGTTATCCATTGCAGGCGTGTATGCAGTGACCCAGTTGAAACAGGAACTCATTCCATCGGTCGAGTTCCCGCAAACCATCATCCTCGCTCAAGCCACGGGCATGACCAGCGAGCAGGTTCTCAATGTCCTGACCAGCCGGATTGAGACTGCGGTGGATGATGTAGAAGAAGTGGTCAACCTCGAATCGTCGACCACAGGCACCTTTGGCGCGGTTATCACGGCGCGCAACAATTTCGGTGTCAATCAGGAACGCCTGCGCAGTAATATTCAAGCCGCCATCAATACAGTTTGGCTGCCGCTGCGCCGCATCGCCCCGCCTCAAGGCGAGGCCGCTGGCGCTTTCTCCGCGCGCCTGCTCGGCGACCTGTCGCCCGACGTGCTGATCTACTTGCAGCAAGGCGATTCCAACTTCTTATTCCAACTGTCGCCGGAAGTCTGGGCGGCGTTATCGCCCGAAACAACGCAAACGCTGCTGGCCTACCTTGCCAACCAGACCAAAGATGTCAATAGTTCAGATGCGCTGCGACTGCTCGTTGAGCAGGAAATTGTCCCTGCGCTGGAAAACATCGATCTGGTCGCCAGCGTTGCCGTGAGCGGGGGGCAAATCCTCCCCGGTGAAGGCGAAGTGGCGCCGACATCCGCGCCCGTCGCCGACCTCGAAGCGCCTAGCCGTCTGCTCGATCTGACGCCCGAAGTGTGGGCCGTGGTCAGTGCCAAAGTCGAAGGCTTAGGCGCGCTGGATCAATCCGCCGCCGATACGCTGAGCGCGCTGTCCGTCACACTGCCCGAAGGCGTCCCCGCGCTGCCGGAGAGCTGGCAAATGGATCGCTTCAAGGATGCGCGCGATCTGCGCGAAATGCGCACGCTGACGCGCACCATCGGCGCGCTCTTCAACAGCTTTGTCGAATCGGGCGAAATCGTGGGTGCACTCGGGCAAACCGATGACCTGACGGTCGCCGATATTAACCAGTTACTGGCTGTGGATCCGACGCTCGTGCAATACTTTGAAGCCGAGCAACTCGTCAGCCTGTCCGATGAAGTTTTTGCTGCCCTCCCGGCCGACTACATCGCCAGTCTGGACGGTTTCACCCGCGATCAATTGGCCGCGAAATCGCTGGCCGCCGCCATTCAAGGCGAAGCCGCGGTCATCGCCCCCGTCGATTTGCCGCAACCGTGGCGCATTCAACCGCCGCAATTGATCTCCTTTAGCTTTGACGATCTACCGTTGGCGTCGTTCAGCATCTCGGGCACGGGCGCGCCGCTCCCGGTGGGTGAAGCCAACCCCAGCGGCGAAGAAGCCGCAGCCGGAACTGACGAGCAGCCCGTCGCGATCGGCGAAACGCCGATTGTTCAGGAAATTCCTGAAGGCCCTGCCCTGCCGTTGGTGTTCAACTTGTTGGGTGGCTTCATCGGTTTGGAACTCAACACCGCCGACGATCTGATCGACATTCAGCTTCCTGAAGAGATGGCGGCGCAGTTCGGCGGTTCAGCGCTGCGCGCGGCTGACCTGCTCAATTTCCTGCTGCTTCTCGACAATCCGGACGCTCTCCCTGAAGGCGCCCCGGCGATCACCATCCCCGGCGGTGCGGCAGGCGTCATTCGCCAACTGTCGCCAGAGGTGATCACCTTCGTCGCGGAATACGATCCGACCTTCTTACCGAGCTTGAGCGCAGATGCTGTTTCAGCGTTCAACCTCGACGTTCTGCTCACGGTGCCGGGTGTCGAAATCCCGCTCGACAGTGTGTGGAACACGCTCTCTGATCAGCCGCAGTTCGCTAGCTCACCGCTGCGCACAGCGCAAGACCTCGTTGCAACGGGTAATGGACAACCTTCCAGCGTCCTCAACACCATCAACGCTAGTGTGCCGGCACAGTTCGCGGGCTATGAAGTGCGTCTGTTCGACAGCTTGACCCCGACGCTTATCAGTTACTTCACAGCGGTGGAACCGAACTTCTTCGCCAACCTCGATGCGGCCGTCGTCGCCAAATTCGCGCCCGCCGTCCTCGCGGAACTCCCCGAAGACGTGCTGTCAGCGCTGCCCGCAGATACCGCCACGGCGCTCCGCTCGATTGCTAGCGGCGAAACACCGTCGGCGGCGGCGCAGTTGGCCGAACTGTATACCACCGATGTCCCGCCCGCCGATCCGGACGCCCCCGCTCTCAATAGCGAATGGCAGTTCATCGGTGATTTCCTCGGCGTGGAACTGGATAGCGCGGATGATCTCTTCCGCTTTTTCCCCAGCGCCACCGGTTTCATCAACAATCTGTTCAACACGGCGCAAGGCGCATCGTTCGCGCCGGGTCTATTGGGCGGCACCTCGCCCGAAGCGATCAGCTACATGGTCGAACGTGACGCCAACTTCCTGAACGACCTCAAGATCGAAGCGCTGCAGCTGCTGCCCGCTGATGTGGTCGCGTCGCTGCCGTCCGATGTACAAGAACGCATCGCATCGGGTGCGCTGCCCTTCGTGCCGACCAATGCCGTCACCCGCGTAAACGGTAACTCGAGCCTGAGCATCACTGTGTACAAGACGGATGATGCCAATAATGTTGAGGCATATCACATCGTCGAAGATCTGCTGCACGAACTCGACGTGGAAAACGAGAATATCTCGGTCACCGTCGCGTTTGAGCAGGCCAGCTTCGTCGAAGAATCGATCAGCGGCGTGGCGCGTGAAGGTGGGTTGGGCGCGATCTTCGCGGTCATCGTCATCCTCATCTTCCTGAGCAGCGGTCAGTGGTCGCGCCGTCCACGGGCGATCGTCGGCGGCATGATGATCGCGCTGTTCCTCGGCGGACTGTTCCTCGTGGTTCAGGGGAATCTCGCGGCAACCGGCAATGATTTCGGTCGCGCATTTGAAATGACCGACGTGGTCGTGCGGGTGCTGCTCATCCTCGGCGCGGTTGTCGGTTTCGTCGTCCTGTTGTTCCCCGGTAAGCTCCCCCATCCTGCCTGGCGCAGTACGCTCGTCTCCGGCGTGAGCATTCCGCTCTCGGTGTTGATGGCGTTAGCGTTCATGTACTGGGTTCCGCCGATCGTTCACACGGCGCTGCTGCCGCTGGCTGACACCTCGCCGCTGGCGACCTTCATGCTGCGCCTGTTCCCGGCCAGCATCACGCTCAACATCATGACGCTCTCCGGCTTGACGGTGGCCATTGGCCGCGTCGTCGATGACTCGATCGTCGTGCTGGAAAACATCTTCCGTCATTTACAGGAAGGTGAAGACAAGACACACGCCCTGATCGAAGGCACACGCGATGTATCCGTCGCCATCTTCGCCGCCACCGTGATCACCGTCGTCGTGTTCCTGCCGCTCGGCTTGACCGGGGGCATTATCGGCGAATTCTTCCTGCCCTTCGGCTTGGCAGTCACCTATTCGTTGATGTCGTCGTTCATCGTGGCGATCACCGTCGTGCCAGTCGTGGCCTATTTGCTCCTCGACCGCAACGAAATCGCCGATGATGAGAACTCGTTTCTGGAACGCCTCTACGAGCCCGCCTTGAAGTGGGCATTGGCCAACGGTCGCAACAGTATCATCGTTCTGGTAACTGCGACCATCAGCCTCGTCATCGGTTTAGGCCTGTTCGCCACGCGACCGTTGGCCTTCCTGCCCTCGTTCGGTGAGCCGCAGATCGCCGTATCGGTCAACCTACCCGCCGGAACCAAGATCGTCGATACCAACGCGGTGGTGATCGAATTCGAGAATTACCTCGCGGCTGCCTTCACCACCGATCAAATCAAGAGCGTCTCGACCATCATCGGTGGCGGCGGCGGGTTAGAATCGTTGATCCTCGGCTCGTCCAGCGTGAGCGAAAACGTCGGCACAATCACCATTGGCGTCGAACATCCCGGTGAACTGGATACGCTGGCCGGTGAAATCCGCACGGAAGCGGAACGGATTTTCGGTCAGGAAAACGTGACCGTCTCTGCCGCCTCCCTCAGTGAACAGGGCTTCGGCGGGTTCGCGCTGGTCCTCTCCGGTGAACAGGCCGATCTGCAAGCGGTCAACGCGGACATTGTCAATGTGCTGAACAATGTTGATGGGCTGGCAAATGTCAGCAGCAACGTGGCCGCTGATGCCAGCGCCGAAACAGCCCCGGTGACGTTCATCCGCGTCGATCTGCAATCAGCGGCGCGCTTTACAGGCGAGCTCGAAACCAATAACACCATCGGCGTCACCAATCTGGCGAAGCAGGCGATTCAGGATTACCTAGATACGAACAACCTGGCGGATCGCATCACTGTGAGCGAGGGCTTTGAGTCCCGCCAGCAGACCGAAGGTTTCGCGGGTCTAGGCCTCGCCATGGGGATCGCGATTGTACTGGTGATCCTCATCCTAATTGTGACGTTTGGCTCGTTCGTCCATTGGCTTGATATCATCCTCAGCATCATCGTCGCCCCGGTCGGCGCGGCTATTCTGCTCACGCTGACTAACCGCGTGCTCGGCATCTCCGCTATGATCGGTCTGCTCATGCTGATCGGCATCGTGGTGACCAACGCCGTCGTACTGATTGACCGCGTGCAAAGCAATCGTCGTGAACGGCATATGGAACTCCGCGCGGCGCTGCTTGAAGCCGGTGAACGCCGACTGCGCCCGATTCTCATGACGGCCCTGGCGACGATTGGCGCACTGGTACCGCTGGCCGTCGGCTTGTCCGAAGGCGCGATCATCGCGTCCGAACTCGGCACGGTCGTGATCGGTGGGTTGTTCAGCAGCACGCTGCTCACATTGATCGTCGTGCCCGTCGCCTACCGCCTGCTCGACCCGCTGCACCGCCGACTTGCAATCAACCGCAAGGATCGTGAAACCAGCGATAAGGTCGGGGTGTAAAGCACCTATTCGGCCTCCCCTTCTGCTTGATAGATCGGGAGGTCTGCCGAATCAAAAACGGGGTGGATACAGTGGTTGTATCCGCCCCGTTTGTTTGACTGTAACCCACCTACGATCAGCCCGTCGCAACACCCGACAGCTCGTTGTTCAGCGACACCAGATCCAGCCGTTCGCCCACAACCGAGAAGCCCTTGAGGGCGCGGTCGAGGTGCTCCTGCTTGTGGGAGGCCATGTAACTGGTGCGCAGCAGACTGCTGCCCGGGGGCACTCCCGGCGGCAGCACCGGATTCGTATACACGCCTTCTTCGATCAGCGCATGCCACGCCATGATCGTGCGGAACACATCTCCGATGATGATCGGAATAATCGGCGAATTGCTCTTACCTGTGTTGTAACCGAGGGCATGCAGCCCGCTGAGCATGTATTCGGCATTGCGCCACAACGCTTCGACGTGCTGCGGTTCAGTTTCCATGATATCCAGCGCCTTGAGCGCCGCTGCCGCCTGCCCCGCCGTGAGCGCCGCCGAGAAAATCAGCGAACGTGCGTGATGTTGAATGTAGTGCACCACATCGGCATCCCCGGCGATGAACCCGCCAATCGACGCAAAGCTCTTGCTGAAGGTGCCCATGATCAGGTCAACCTGATCCGTCAGGCCGAAATGTTCGGCTGTGCCGCGTCCGCCGCCGGTCACGCCGATGCCATGCGCATCATCGACCATAATGCGTGCACCGTAGCGCTTGCAAATCGCCACAATTTCAGGCAGCGGCGCAATATCGCCGCCCATGCTGTACACGCCATCCACGACGACGAGCTTGCCCGACTCCGCGGGTAGTTTCGCGAGTACGTCTTCCAAACTGCTGATGTCATTGTGGCGGAAGCGCTTCATCTCACCACGGCACATCACGCAGCCATCGACAATGCTGGCGTGATCATCTTTGTCGATGATGACGTAGTCACCCTTTTGCACCAGCGCGGTGATCACACCGACGTTCGTCTGATACCCCGTCGAGAAGACCAGCGCGGATTCCTTACGGACAAATTTCGCCAGACGTCGATCCAGCTCCAGATGCAGTTCCAGCGTTCCGTTCAGGAAGCGCGAGCCGGTGACGCTCGTACCATAGCGCTCAATGGCTTCGACGGCGGCTTGCCGAACACGCGGGTCAGTCGTCAGCCCGAGGTAGTTGTTCGAGCCGATCATCACGACTTCGCGTCCTTCAAACTGCGCAACCGCGCCTTCGGTCGTGCTCAGAGCGCGAAAGTAAGGGTAAATACCCAGTTCCATCGCCTCTTTTGCATCTCTGTAGTTTTTCGCCTTATCGAATAGGTCAGCCACGCAACTTCCCCTTTATAAAACTTTGATCACATAGATGAAAACACCGCCATCAGCGGTAAGATGTAAATTTCGCGGAACCTTACGTGCATTTCAGTCTAGCGAACTTTGGTAAATATAACAACCATTACGGTGACAAAACATTAAAGTTTCACGGAATAAGAAATCACTTGCGCCAAAAGGCACAACCACGATACAATCTGCCCATACCATTTTAAATGATGTGCCGGAGTAAAAGATGTCGTCGTTGACTGTACGTCGTCTGATCGTCTGGGTCGTGTCAATGGGGCTGGGCTTCCTCATCGCTGCCTTGTTTGTGACGTTGGTTCTTCCATGGATGGGTCCGCACGGCGGCAACCCGATCAGCATCCAGAAATACGGTGTTCAGTATTTCTTCTGGACGGGCTTCCCAATTGGTTTGCTCATCCTCACCTGGCTGGATCATTTCCTGAGCGCCCGCATTCTGCCCGACTAAACGTCAAAAAACCCGCCCACCTCGGCGGGTTTTTTGATCGCCGCCTCAGCCATCCTGCCCTGTTTATTCGCCACATCAGATAGTTCGAAGTGAAGTTTTCTGAGCTCACGGCTAGAGATAGTTCCGTGATTGTTCCGTTTTTCAC
>CALKIA010000395.1 GCA_937988705.1 uncultured Chloroflexota bacterium
GCAGCAGCAAGCTGAGTAAATGCGGCAGCAGTTGATTCATCGAGCCGGACACGTCCAGATACACATACGCGCGGCTCGGCGTCTCCGGTACGCGCGCCTTGACCATCCCCGGCTGATTCCACAGCACACCCTGTACGCCGAGCTGCTGCCGCGCGGAGGCCAGCCGGTCGCGGGCGTTCGGCATAACACTCAACCCGGCCATGCCGGGGATCGGCGTACGTGATCGGCGCACTTGTCGGCCATGCCGTACCCCCAGACAGCGCTGCAGCACGCGCATAAAGGCGCGCCGCGCATCTTCGCTGCTGTCGCCGAGGCTTTTCTGCAAATCGTTGAGTTCGCCGCCTTCGCCGCGTTGGTTCACGGCGAACGGGGGCGGCGGCCACTTTTCGGTCACGCGGCGCAGCACATCGCGGATGAACGGGTCTTCCAGCGCGCGGCGGTCATTTTCGGGTGCATCGTGATCCCCGATCAGCACGGGTTCGACAATCATTTCGCCCTTGGCGATCTTGTCTTTGATCCACTCTTTCAGCAGATTGAGGATTTCCTCGTAGAGCGGCGCTGACCAGCGCGATCGATTGTTCGGTGGGTACAGCCGCTCGATGATCTGGCGCGTGCCGGGTGGTGCGTCTTTCGCGTCGATATACTGCGGGCTGGCGGGCCAGCCTTCGGGCGGCCGCAGCAGACAGCCGGGGAATTCGTCCGACTTGTTGATCGCTTCCAGAAAACCGCGGTACTCCGGCGCTTCGAACTGGCGCGCTAAACCCGCGTTGATGATCGCGTCAAAGGCGATGTTGTTGGCGAGGGTTGCTCGCGGGTAGAGCCGCGTGTGCGCAAGGATCACATGCCACAGCTCGTGCATGACGAGCAGGAACAAATGCTCGTCGCGGGCGCAGTACTTGCCGACGAAATCCGGGTTGAGCAGCAGGCGCGGGCGGAACGTGCACTCGACGGCGGCGGAGGGTATATCGCGGGTGGCTTTGATTCCGGCTAGGCGGCACAGCGTTTCCATTTCGAAGGTGGCGGCGGGCAGACACGCCACCAGGCGCGCGATGAGATCGCTGCTCTCGGTTGCTTTGTTGACGGTCACTCGGTTCACGCCCATCGAAACCCTTTCTGACTCGCTTGGCTGGTTACTCTTCTTCTTCGAAATCCTCTTCCTGGGGTTCGATGAGAAATTCGGTGGTGAAGGCCCGTCCCTGCGCGATCTTGGCGAGGCGCAGGTCGTCGCACACCAGCGACCGCGTCAGAAAGGGACGTTCAAGCGCTAGCGGCGCGGTGGCTAACAGCAGCGAAGTCCGCGCGCGTCCCAGTACATTGAGCGTGAACAGCGGGTCACGGACGAGCGTATAGGTGGGCGGCGCTTTGACCGCGTTGAGCCGCGCGTTGACGGCCTGCCGGATTTCGTCGCGCCAGTTGTACACCAAAAACGCGCCGTGCAGTTCAAAGCGCAGCCAGTCCTCGTCCAAACGTTCGCGCAGTGCTTCGGTGAACGCCTTGTCTTTCTCGATCAACGTCAGGAAGGCGTCGACGGGCGGCGCATTCGTCGGAAGATCGAAGGTTTTCACCAGCCCCTCGGCGATAGCCGCCAGCTCAAACGAGAGGAGCATGTCGGTCATCGGCAGAATCTCCCACATCGCCTTAGCGCCAAAGCGAGCGCCCAATGACCCTAACGGATTCGGCGGTGTGGGGCGGGGGAGGGAACCGGAAGGCGAGAGTGGGGGTGTCGATGTGGGTTGCCCGGAGGGTTTCGGCGGAAAACTGGGGAGTTTCGACATTATTCCATAGCCTCGTCAATGTTAAAGAGGTTGAGGTCAGATCGGAACTGGTCCAGCGCGTCTTTCCAGTCGCTGCGCATCCATAATTCCGGGAAACCGCTCAACACATAATTCCGTTCCAGCCGCATCCGCAGGTTGACACAGTCTTCCAGCGCGGGCAGCCAGTGATTAATCTCATTCCAGATATCGGTCATCGGGCCGGAACGCAGCGGTGATGACAGCGAACGCGGCTCGAGAACTTTGGTGGCCAGCTGCGACAGCGGTTCCCACGCGGACGCCGATAGATCACGCCGCTTCTGGAAGGCGACGAAAATCACTGCCGCCAGCCCAATGCGCCGCGCATCCGAGGCTTCCGCGCCAATCGCCTGCGTGATCAGGCGCGATATATCGCTGTCCGGCAAATCGAGTTGATCCGCCAGCACGATCCGCCGCGCCGGGTCGAGTTCTTCGAGCACCTGCCGCCACGCATCATCCTCGGACAGGCTGCTGATCTCCCACGCCTGCCGGTGAATCGCGACCAGCTTGGTGCGCGATGGGGGAACTTCGCTCGCGTTCTGCGGTAAACCGAAGGTGAGTGCGAGTTCCGCACTGTATTCCAGTTCGGCATCTTCGCCCTCGATGATCATGCGCGCCGCATGCACGGCCACCAGCGACCGCGCCAGCATGTAGGCGCGGCGCGGGCTTTGCGCGAGCTGCGCCTGATCGAGCAGGTCGACCACGCTCACCACATAATCGATCAGCCAGTCACGCAGTTCTTCTTCCAGACTCTCGATCAGCGCGGCGCACACGGCGACCTGTTCCCCGAGGGGCATGGCCTCGCCGTCGGGCTGTTCCGCCCGCCATGTACGCGTGACCAGCCGCCGCCGGTTCTCCTTGCTCAACTGTTTCCAGTTGGGCACGGGCACGACGAACGGGAAGCGATCCACCAGCGCCGGATCGAGCGGTTCCGAGCCGAGATAGTATTCGCCCGTACTGGTATCCGGGTCTTCCGGCGCGGGCGGGTTCATCGCCGCCCAGCGGTGGCGGAGTTTGCCGAGCCGAATACCGGCGATCCGCCGCTCGTGCACAATCGGGAACATCTTGTTTTGCAGATCAGGGCGGCAGCGGGAAATCTCGTCGAAGAAGACGAATTCTGCCTCCCAGATCGCACCCGGTGTGCTCACAAATTGCAGTTGATTCGTGCCTGCTTCCGGCAGAGGAATCCCGACCAGATCATCATAGTTGATCAGCGAGGCGTTGTAGTGTCGCATGGACAGCGCCAGCGCCCCGGCAATCTTTTCGACCAACAGCGATTTCGCCGTTCCGTGCGGGCCAATCAGCAAGAGAGGGGATTCGGTGGCGAGGGCTGCGAGGAGAATCGGATCGAGATGATCCCATCCTTGGATCCCCAATGATTCAGTTATGCCGCTCGGCGTGATTCGCGCATGTTCACTCATCACATCTTGTCCATTCACAGCATCTCTACCATACTGCTGTACTGGGAGAGCGTCAACGGTTACGAATTGTACTATACAGGTCGCAGTTCAATGAGTCCCAGCGTTCTGTCGAGCGCGTTCAGGAATATGATCCGCATTCCGTCCGGTGAGACTGACCAATCGCCATTTGCGACGAGAAACGGCTCGGTCACAAAAGCCCGGTTATCGCCGCTCGGTAGGTGATAATACGACAACGTGTGATACTGAGCGTCGGCGGTGTAGGGGAGGTAAAACACGCTCTCAGCATCGCGCCACCGCCATGCGCCGAAGAAGGGCATCCGTTCGGCTGGAGCGCCGCTGTCCGTGCGCAAACTGTAGACACCGCTGGTCTCATCGTCATACACCAGATAGAACATCAGTCGATCACCCCCCGGGGCGATGCTCAATCCGCGCAGCCAATCCCACGCACCCAGCAGCGTCTCACTGCCGTCATTCGTGTCGATCACGCGGAGCGTGGTGGTGATCGCCTCGCGGCGCGCGATCAGTAAGCGCGCTTCGTCCAGCCATTGCGCGCTCACATTCTCTTCTGCGCGGATCAGCCGCTGGTTTCCGCCATTTGTGTCGCTGATCCAGACTTCGACGGGGTTTTCCCCCGCTGTGATCACTTCCGGGCTGATTTGCCACAGGAGGCGGCTGTTATCTGTGCTGAATGCCGGAATCGTGTCGCTGGTGTCCACCGTCCATTCCACATTATCCGTCAGACGACGAATTATGATTTGACCATTCACGCGCGCGACCTGATGCGTGCCATCGGGCGATGTCAGCGGCGGCGGTGCTTGCCCGATCAGGTTGAATATGCTGCTATCCGTCGCGCTGAACTCGAAGATCGCCGCCCGTTGATTCGGCGCACCATCGATCACGAATAGGCGACTTGGATCCAGCGGATTCCACCATGCGCCAGCACAGCAGCCATCATAGCCAAACCGCCGGATCGCGAACGTCGCCGTGTCGGCCAGCGGGGCCGGGGTGACGGCTAATGGTGGATTCGTGGGCGGCAGTCCCACATTCCAATCGGGATACGTTGCGGCATAGGCGTTCAACGCGCGGCCGCCGAACTGTACGGGCGGCTGATCGTCGATGCTCATCCACTGGCGCGCATTATCCAGATCCTGCTGGAACAGGGGATAGCGAAAGCCTCCCATTGAGGCCAGCATGTGCCAGTTGGCAGCGATATAGTCGACCGGGTTGTACGTGGTGAAGTAGTCGAGCGACCGGATTTCGAGGTGGAGATGCGGGCGCGAGTCACAGGTCACATCCGGATCACCCGAAAAGCCGACCGTCTGTCCCTGAGTGACTGCCTGACCGGGGACGAGCAGGGGCCGTTCGCGCAAGTGCCCGTACAAGGCAATCACGCCCGCTGCCGGATGCCGAATCAGCAGGTTGTGTGGCCCCGACCCAAACCCGAGATCATCCACAAAGGCGACTTCCCCATCGGCCATCGCGATCAATTCCGTGCCGCACTCCATCGAGAAGTCGAGGCCGAAGTGCAGCCGCTGACCGGCTTCGTACCAGTCTGCGCCGCGTAGGTACGCGCCGATCGTGTTGCCATAAGGTTGGCCGAGCAGCCACGTCGAAGCGCCGGGCGGATCTTTCATCGGCAGGATGAACGGTTTGGAATTGTCCTGAGCCTGTAGGGGGAGCGTCACGAGCAGCAGCGTGATGAGCATGAGTTTGCGAAGCATGCAGATCCTTAAAACGTAAACATCCTTCCTGTTATAGCACGATTGTCTGAGAATCGGGTGAGGTTCAGCCGCTTACGCCTCAGAGATTGGGGGTTCGAAGGTCATCAAACGCCTGTGTGAGTCCGCGTACGAAGTCGTTTTTGCCGCCTTGAGCCGGGTGGCGCACTTTGACCGCCGTGATTCCCTGCCGCTTAAGCGCCTCCTCGCCCACGTTGCCCACGGCGATGAACGTCGTCACCGGATACAGCGCAATCAGGTCGCGCAGCAGCGGCAGGCCGAGATCCGTGTCCGGTCGGCGTGGCTTGCGGTTAGTCAATGGTTCGCCGAGCAGATGCGGGTGATACGGAAATGCTGCCCAGATCAGTGGCGCTTGGCGCAGACCCGCCAGCGTGCCCCACACCGCCGTCGCGCTCTGTTCGCCTTGAATGCGTTCAAAGCCCGGTTCCGGCGCATCCTGATAACCGTTGTGCACGCCGAACAAGCCCAATTCCGGCACGCCTTGCAGCACCACCCGCCGACTCCCGAAGGGGATGCCTGTCAGCCGTGACCCGCGATACCCCGGCGCTTCGCCGACCAGCATCACCGTCGGTTCGAGCGCGGCCATCTGCTCCAGGTAGCGGCGGAGATTGGCGCGCCGGACATCGTTGTACGGGTTGCCATAGGCGAACTGATTGGTAGCATCGGCGGCGGTTTGAGCAACCGACAGGCGCTCAAGCCACTGTTCAATCGGTGATGTGCTGGTCATAATGCTCGCAAGCCTTTACCGAATAGAAAAGGGCGCACCACTGTGCGCCCTTCCAGTGTAACGAGTGTTCTAGACCGACCCCAGCCGTTCCATCTCGCTGGTTTCGGTGATGTGCTTGGCATTTTCGATGTAGCTCAACGACTGGTGACGGAAATACGTGTTGTACAGTTCCGCGTAATGACCGTGCTGCGTCAGCAGTTCGTCGTGCGTGCCTTGCTCGGTGATGCGCCCCTTGCTGATCACGATGATGCGATCTGCATTCTTGATCGTGGACAGGCGGTGCGCGATCACAATCGAGGTGCGGTTCTCCAGCACCACATCCAAGCCTTCCTGAATCAGCGCCTCCGTCATCGGGTCAACGCTGGCCGTCGCTTCGTCGAGGATGAAGATCGACGGGTTTTGCAGCAGCACGCGCGCCATGGCGACCAACTGCCGCTGTCCCATCGACAGACTCGCGCCGCGTTCGCCGACGGGCGTTTCCAGCCCGGCGGGCAGGCTGTTGAGCCAGTCACCGTTGCCGATTTGCTTGGCGACCTGATCGATTTCCGCATTCGTCGAACCCGTGCGCCCGTAACGGATATTGTCACGCACCGTGCCGTCGAACAGGAAGGGCGACTGCGTGACGATCCCCAACCGACTGTGATAGTCGTTCAGGTCGAGGGTGCGGATATCGACGCCGTCGATCAGAATGTGCCCGCCCTGAAATTCGTAGAAGCGCCCGACCAGCTTGCCGATGCTCGATTTACCCGCGCCGGTGTGCCCGACCAGCGCCAGCGTTTCGCCGGGCTTGATCGTCAGCGAGAAGTCTTCCAGTACGGTTTCCTTCTCGTTGTAGCGGAAATCGACGTGATCGAACGTGATTTCGCCGCGAATAGCGCCGAGCTGCTTATTGTCGGTCTGCACGACTTTCGCTTCCGCGTCCAGCAGCGCGAACACGCGCTCGGCGGCGGCCAGCCCCAACTGGAACTGACTCCAGAAGGAGGCGATGCTCGTCAGTGGGAACCAGAACAACGCCAGCCCTTGAATGAACAGGTACCAATCGCCCGCGGAGAGTGTGCCGCCTTTGACGTTTAGCCCGCCGAAATATACCAGCGCCACCGTGCCGATCCCGGCGATAATGTTCAGGATCGGGAAGATGCCGCTGAACACGAAGCCCGTGCGGATGTTGATGTGGTACGACTGCGAATTGATGTCGAGAAATTCTTTGTAGATCGTGTCTTCGCGGCGGAAAGTCTTCGCCACGCTGATACCGCTCACCGTCTCCTGAATGTGCGAGGACACCACCGCGCGGATGCGCCGTGACTGGGTGATCGTCGTGCGCGCGACCTTGCGGAACTGGAGCGCAACGAACACCACGAGCGGCGCAATCGCCAGCAGCAGCAGCGTCAACTGCACGTCGATCAGCAGCAGGTAGCCGATCAACAGCACGACGAGCAGCAGTTGGCTCATCAAGTCCAGCGTCAGCGAGACGACATTCGAGAACGCTTGTGTATCAGACGTCACGCGGCTGACGATCTTCCCGGAGGTATATGTATCGTAAAACGAGAGATCGCGCTTGAGGACGGCATCGAACGCATCCTCGCGCACTTTGAGCACCACGCTGCCGATCACGTCGGCAGAGAGCCAGCGCCGCAGCAGGTTGAACAGGTAGCCCGAACACGCCAGCACCGTGATGATCACGATGAACGGAACGAGATTCGTATTGGAGTCCACTTGCAGTTGATCGATGCCGCGCGAGATGAGGATCGGCAGGCCAGTTTCCACACCTGCCGCCAGCACAATCGCCACGGCGACGACGATCATCTTCGGTACATGCGGTCGGAAGTACGCCACAATGCGGCGCACTAGGTCGTTATCGCGATACTTGCGGTCGTAAGCCTCGGCGTCGAGACCATCCATAATGAAACCCATAGGTGTGTTTCTCCCTTCGCCTTAGGCGGGTACTACAGCGGGTTCGAGCGGCGGCAGTTCGACATCGTAGCGCGCAAAGATGCGGCGGTAGTCGGTGGAACGGCGCAGCAGTTCGTCATGCGTACCGCTGGCGACCACTTTACCGTGATCGACCACCAGAATGTGATCGGCCCAACGGATCTGCGATAGGCGGTGCGTGATCAGCAGCGTCGTACGTCCCTGCTGTGCGCGCCGGATCGCCTTCTGGATCTCGTCTTCGGTCGCGCTGTCGATGGCGCTCGTCGAATCGTCGAGGATCAGGATGCGCGGGTTGCTCAGGAAGGCGCGGGCGAGGGCGATGCGCTGGCGCTGACCGCCCGAGAGCGTGACGCCGCGTTCCCCGACTTCTGTCTGATACCCCTGCGCGAATGACTTGATGAAATCGTGCGCCTGCGCTTCGCGGGCGGCCTGTTCGATCTGTTCCTGCGTCGCGTCCGGCACGCCGAAGCCGATATTCTCCGCCAGTGAGCGCGAGAACAGGAAGACATCCTGCTCGATCTTCGAGATCTGCGAACGCAGACTGGTCAGGTTCCATTCGCGCACATCGACACCATCGATCAGGATGCGCCCTTGCGTCGCGTCATACGTGCGGTTGATCAGCTCGGTGAGCGTCGACTTGCCCGAACCCGTTTGTCCGACAATGGCGACCGTTTCGCCCGGTTTCACCCGGAACGAGACATTGTCCAGCACCACACCATCTTCATAGCCGAAGGAGACGTTTTCGAAGACGATGTCGCCGTGGATCGCGCCGGAGTGCCCGCCGAGGTTTTCGTCCAATTCCGTCTCGGCGGTGATGATGTTGAGGATGCGGTTGCCGCTGGCGACGCCGATCTGCAGCATCGTGAAGGCGAACAGCGAGACAAACGTCGGGAAGCGCAGCAGGTTAAATAGACCGACCCACGCGATGATGTCCGCGATCTGGATGCGTCCCACGCTGTACAGGTAGGTCGCATGGAGGAAACCTAATCCGAAGGCGATCCCGTACAGGAGCAGCGGCAGATACCGCGCTTCGATCCACCCTTGCCGCACGAAGAAACCGCGGAACAGGCGGGCGTTGCGGCGGAATTTGCGCCGTTCAAATGGTTCGCGCGCGGTCGCTTTGACGATCTCGATGCCGGAAATCGTCTCTTCGGCTACGGCGTTCATCTTGGCGAACTGTTCGCGCTGCCGGTAGGCTACCGGGTTGAGCTGGCGCGAATAGATGCGGGTGGCGACGACATAGCTGAGGACGAAGAGGAGGGGCACGAGCAGCAGTTCCACACTGATCGACGCGATGAAGATCGTCGGGATGCTGAAGCCGAGGATGATATCTGCGATGAACAGGATGCCCGGATTAATCATCATGTTTAACTGCTGCATATCATCGGTGGCCATCGCCATGATATCGCCGGTGCGCTGGCGGTCATGGAACGTCTGGCTTTTTCCGAGCAGACTCACATACAGTTCGTGGCGGGCGCTGAACTCTAGCCGCTGGGCCAGCACTTCCAGCGACAGCGCCTGCACCAACCCGGTGATGCCGCTGATCACGAACACGGCCAGCGTGACGAGCGAGATGGCGAGCAGCGCGTCTGTGGTGGTTGGGTTGAGGATTTCCTCAGCGGCGCGGCCAATCATCACCTGTCCCTGTGAATACAGGAGGTAGCTGATGAAGCTGAAGGTGAGCGTGCCTGCGACGAAGACTCGGTGCTGCCAGAGATGGGAGAGGATCCATCGGATGGCGCTTTTGTGATTGTATCGGGGTAAACCCTGGACGGTAAACTCGCTGTGGGTGGACAAACGTCACTCCTTTCGGTTGCCGTAATTCTGTATGTGCGAACAGGGCGTTGTGTGATGACAAAACGACAGACTCGCCGCAGCGCGACGAGTCTGTCAAGAGGGGGCCAATCCGCTGGTTTCCAACCGTTGACAACGGCCCATGAAATTGCTGCTGCATAACCGCCAGAACGCTATTAGTCAGAATTACGCTGTGGAATTTACTGATTTATGGGTATCAGCGAAATTCCGGGCTTCTTTGCGCCCAAATTAAGCTATCCGGGCGATCCTCAGCTGGCCGAAAATCCCTCATTCTACAGGGGTGCCAACTGCCTCCAAAATAGGGGTTTTAAGCCCTATCGCTAATAGCGAGACTTTCGATAGAGCCTGCCCCGATTGCTGGGAAACTCTGGGCGGGCGGAAACCATTACAACGACCCGCCCAGAATTCCCCAAACCACTAACCCGCCAGTGCGACATGCCGCATAGCGTCGCGTAACTGGCGCAGTCCCAAACTCTTTTCCTTGCGCACCAGCTCTTCCTTGATCCCGAGGTGCTGGGCGATCTCTGCTGTGCTGTAACCATCTTCGTACAGCAGCATCACCCGCGCTCTCCGGGGAGGAAGCTGTGCCAGCGCCTGATGAAGCGCTTCATGTTCTTTCCAGTGTTCCGCGTATTCGTGTTCTTCCGTTTCTTCGGCCAGCACTTCGTAGAAATCGTCTAACGGTACCTGACCTGCGTACTTCCGCGATGCTTCCATGATCTTGTACCAGGCGATCTTCTTCAAAAATGCGGTGAACGGCAGGTTGCGATCTTGATATTCGCTCCGTTCCACCTTGAGATAGCCGAGGATGAGTGTCTCTTGCAGGATTTCTTCGTCGTCCGTTGTTGTTCCGTTACTCCACCGGATGAACTTAAGCACGGGATCACTGCCGCCGAATGACAGCCACTCGTTCCAGGCGCGGATCCGATCGGCAGGGTCTTCATTACGGCAGGGGAGCATCCGCTGAACAAGTGAATGGAGCGACACTGGCAAACTTGAATACACAACCATGAGCCTTTATCCTTCCAAATGCGTCTGATAGGATATGCAGTTGTTAAGGTACGCGCGAACCGACCCTAGGTGGCAGTTCGCTTTGATCTATGTCGTTAGTACGTAGAAGTGTGATGAAGTGTTCATGACTAACTTTTCAAGTATACAATTAGAACAAATTTTTTGCAAGTGGTCTTTTATGAACCCTCAGAGAACGCGCGAATTGTCAGGAAAATACGACAAAAATCGACCTCTGATTCCCTCCAGTTTACAGCGCAAAATTCAATGCGCACACACAACAAAAACGCGAGCAGGTGACTGCTCGCGTTGACGTTAGGTGCCTCAAGTAGGTTCTCGAAACAAATCCACGAATGGATGTAGGGGCGCACCTGTGTGTGCGCCCGAAACCGGGTAGACACATAGGTCTACCCCTACATTGGGACTTTCGAGAGTCTACTTCAGCACTGCCCTACAAAAACTCCTCGTTCTTTGCTTTACTGTCGCACACCCTCGCTGAATTTGGGTCGGGGTGGGGTGGATCAAACTTTTACTGTTGTTGCTGCTGTTGCTGTTGCTGCTGCAAGAGCGCTTCCTGCTGCATCGCCATCTCTTCTTCCGGCGTCCAGCCCGATTGGGGGTGCAGAGCCTCCAGTTCGAACGGTCTTTCGGCGGGCGTGATCTGGACTTCGACTTCGAGCTCACTCTCCGCCTTGCCTTTGAACACACCGCGTGTCGGCGGTACGTCGCTGTAGTCGCGCCCGAAGGCTGCGCGGATATGACGATCCCCCGCGAGGACGTTGTTCGTTGGGTCAAAACCGACCCAACCGAGCGTCGGCAGGTACACTTCCATCCACGCATGCGTAGCATCGGGCGTGGAACGTTCGCTGCCCATTCTCTGATGGTAGAGATAACCGCTCACATAGCGCGACGGTAGGCCGAGCATCCGTGTCACACCGATCATAATGTGGGCGAAGTCCTGACACACGCCTTTGCGGTTCGTCAGGATGTCATCAATCGGCGAGTCGACCGCGGTGACATTCGGCACATACTCAAAGGCACTGTAGATCTCCGTGTTGAGTTCGCGCAGCAGTGTCAGCGGATCATTCCGCCGGTAGACGTTGAGGCGGCGCATAAAGTCGCGCAGCAGTGCGCCATCGGGAATGTGTGGGCTGGGCATGAGCATATCCCAGAAGTCGCCTCCGTCCACCAGCAGATCGATGTCTGCCCAGGCTGACTCAGGCAGTTGATCGGGTAGGGGCGGGAGCGGCAGCATCTCGACGGTGGCTTCCGCCAGAATGGTCATTGACTGATGGAAGGCCGGAATATTGAAGAAATGCACCGTGTTGTGCAAAAAATCGACGGTTTCGCTGACGCGGGCTTGCGGGAACGTGATGAGCTTAAATCGCAAACAGCGCTGCGCGTCTTCGCTGCGAGGTTGCATGTGAACTTCGGTCACGCTTTCGCTGATCGGCGCGCTGTAGTGGAAATGCGTTCTGTGCTGGACTGCGTAGTACATTAAGACACCAATTCATCAATCGGATACCAGATATACGCCTCGTAGATCGCCTCGTGAATCGCTTCGGCCTGCGCGAGCACATCATCCAGATACTTGTGCAAACCGCTCACCAGAATCTCGTCAATTTGCCCGTAGTCCAGCGCCGCGCGCATCCGCCCGCCTAAACGATTGACGCCCTTCGCGCGTTTGCTTTCCGTCATCTGTGTGATCGCTTGGAGCGCTGCCGACAGACTGTTGACCGCGAACCGAATCGAATGCGGAAAATCCGGGTTGAGCATGAGAAATTCCGCGATGCGATCTGGCCGTAGATCAGCAGTATACACCTTGCAGTAGGCTTCGAATGCGGTGCACGACTTGAGCAGCCCGATCCATTCGACAAAATCCTCACTGACGCGCGCATGTGAATCGATCAACGGATAGGCGGCGTAGTGCGATTTGAGGAGTTGGGCGGTCGCGGCGGCGCGTTCGACTGCGCGTCCAATTTGGATGAACTGCCAGCCTTCGCCGTGGGTCATAGTCGAATCGGTGATGCCTTGAAATAGATGGCAGCCTTCTTTCACGCCGCGCAAAAACTCGTGTGGCTGATCGTTCCAGATTGATTCGAGGGTGACACTGCGCGCTTGCAAGGACAGCCGGTTGACGTGTTCCCACATTTCCGAACTGATCTGTTCCCGTACATGCCGCGCATTCTCTCGTGCCGAGCTGACGCAGGCGACGATTGAATTTGCGTTGCGCGCGTCAAACGTCAGCAGCTGTGTAAGCGAATACGGATCACAGGGGCCTTTGGGTGGCTCGACGACCAGACTGTCGAGCAGGCGCATCCAACTGCGTTCGGCCATTTCCGGGGCGAGTTCCAGCATCAAATGCAGCTGTAAGTCGAGCACGCGCGCGTTGTGTTCAGCGCGTTCCAGATAACGGCTCATCCAGTAGAGTGAATCGGCTACCCGTGACAGCATATCTCACGCTCCTTAGCTCAAAACCCACGTATCTTTGCTGCCGCCGCCCTGTGATGAATTGACCACCAGCGACCCGCGCCGCAGCGCGACGCGCGTTAAGCCACCGGGAACAATCGTGACCTGATCGCCGCTGTACAGAATATACGGGCGCAAATCAATATGCCGGGCTTCGACGCTCCCATCGATGTAGCAGGGCGCGCGCGACAGCGCCAGCGTCGGCTGCGCGATGTAATTACGCGGATTGGCGATGATCTTTTCGCGGAAGCGTTCCCGTTCTTCTCGGCTGGCATGGGGGCCGATCAGCATGTCGTACCCACCCGACTCGCCGACGGCTTTGACCACCAGCTTATCCAGATTGTTGATGACGTGCCGCCGCTGCTTATCATCAGAGAGTAAGTACGTTTCGACGTTGTTGAGGATGGCGTCCTGGTTGAGGTAGTAGCGGATAATCGCCGGCAGATAGGCATAGACGGCTTTGTCGTCCGCGACGCCCGTGCCGATGGCATTCGCCAGCGCGACATTGCCGGACCGGTAGACATTGAGCAGCCCGGGTACGCCGAGCATCGAATCCCCGCGGAAGGCGAGCGGGTCGAGATAGTCATCATCCAAACGGCGATAAATCACATCGACGCGCTGCAAGCCCGCCGTCGTGCGCATGTATACGACATTGTCGTGCACCAGCAGGTCCCGGCCTTCGACGAGTGTCAGTCCCATCTGGCGGGCGAGATAGGCATGTTCGAAATATGCTGAGTTGTACACGCCGGGGGAGAGCAGCACAATGTTCGGATCGACACGGCGTTTGGGCGCGAGAGCGCGCAGCGTGGTGAGCAGCGCCTGACCGTAATGGTCGACGGGCCGCACGCCATACATGCTGAACATGCGTGGGAAGACGTATTTCATCACCTGACGGTTGGCCAGCATGTACGAAACGCCGCTCGGCACGCGCAGATTGTCTTCAAGTACCACAAATTCGCCCGAATTCACGCGAATCAAGTCGGTGCCGACTACGGCGACATACACGTCATTCGGGACGCGTACGCCCCGCATCTGGCGGCGGTAATACTTGCAGCTGTAGACGAGATCACGCGGGACAACGCGGTCGTTCAGGATATGCCCGTCGTGATAGATATCTTTGAGAAAGAGGTTCAAGGCCGTGATGCGCTGCACGAGGCCACGCTCGATCACGTCCCATTCATCAGCGGGGATAATGCGCGGGAGCAAATCATACGGAAAGATGCGCTCCGTCCCTTCATCATGCCCGTACACGGTGAAGGTGATGCCTTGATGCAAAAAGGAGAGGTCGGCGGCTTGTTGGCGCTGCTTGAGTTCGTTTTGCGGCAGTTCGAGCAGCCGTTGAAACAGCGCCTGATAGTGCTGGCGTGTGCTGCCATCGGCGTCGAACATTTCGTCATAAGCGCCTTCAATTTGGTAATTTGTGAAGGGTAGCGGGAAATCGGCAGCGTTCATTTTCTACAACCGTGTATTTCAATATGCAGATTATAGTGCAATGTTCACAACGGGCTATGCGCCTTTACATCAAAAGCGGGGAGCTGATTTTGTCGAAAATCACCAAAGTCGATCTGAGTTGGCATTCTGGACACTGTCATGCTCCTGCATTGCCCCTCATTCCGGTTGCGCAGGGGCGGAGGCTACGTAGGGGCAAGGCAAGCGGGTGTCTAAAGAGATTGCTTTTCGACCCCACCCCGGCCCTACCCGAATTCAGGGAGGAACCAGGGGTGCTAACAAGGGTAGGTTTTTCATGCTTGCCAATGGAACACGAGTTCCCTTCGCCGAAGACCCTGTAGGGACGAGGCATGCCTCGTCCTGTTTTCCCCTCTAACTTGCGTACAGATCTGTCATTGGTGCAAGCCAAAGGAATATTTGGGAGATGCGGTGACGGCCATGCTGACAAATGAGGACGAGGCATGCCTCGTCCCTACCATTAAAACCCTTCCCCTGGTTCTGTCAGGGGAAGGGACTAGAACGCAGCTCTTGTGAACTGGCTCATATCTCGTCCTTACCATTAAAAACCGACCCCTGTCTGGGGTCAGAAAACCGACCTTCTTCCCGCTTGACTGGGAGAAGCGGTGGAGGGGCTGAAAGTCCTAACCGGCTCTCCGGATTGATTATGGTTCGCCGCTGAAATTTCATGCTAATCTAGAATCATGACAGACGAAGCCTTGTACCAAGACCGTATCCAGCAGCTGGAAGAAGAACTCGACTCCTTAACGGCTGCATTGGCTCAGGCGTGGGATCAGCTTGTGCCGTTTTTGCAGGAAGCGCCGCAGCAAGCCAAATCCAGTCAGGATATCGCTCCCGTCATCGAAGCCATGATGACCGGGCTGGATGCCGCGCTCGGCGCGGTTTACCTGCTGCCAAGTCAGGGACAGCCGGAGGAATGGTTCATCCTCCCGGATGATCGCGTCGCGCACAGCGCGTTTCAGCCCTTATTCGCGTCGCTTGGCCAACAAACCGACATTTACCGTGTGTACGATGTGTCTACGCGAACCGGCGAACAAACCCTGTGGATGTTCATGCCCATGAATGTGAGCGGGGAAGTGATCGGCGCTTTGGGCGTGGGCTTTGCGGACACGGACCACGAACTCAGTTCACTGGATCGGCGGATGCTCACTCGTATGAGCGAGCGCGCCGCCAACCAGTTGATCGCCGCACGCCTCGAAGAAAGCCGCGCCCGCGAAGCCAAGATGATCCACGAGTTGGAGATTGCCGGGAACATCCAGCGCTCGATTCAACCGGCGAATGTCCCTAACGCCCCCAATCTCGACTCCGCCGCCGAATGGCAGCCTGCCAGCAACGTCGGTGGGGATGCGTGGGGCTGGGTCACCCAGCCGTGCGGCAAACTAGCGTGCTTTGTGGTCGATGTGGCGGGGAAGGGGCTGCCCGCTGCGCTGGCCGCGGTGTCGCTGCACACCGCGCTGCGCCTCCTCTTGCGCCTCGACCTCGCGCCCGACGAAACGTTGGAAGCCGTCAACGCGGAATTCTACGATCCGTACACCAATGCGGGGATTCTGGCGACGGCGGTCGTTTTCACCGTCGATCCGCAATCGGGCGAATTTCAGTTGGCGAATGCGGGCCATGTTCCGGTGCTGGTGCGCATGAATCGCCAGTGGAAGTCGTACATGGCGAACATGCCCCCAATCGGCGTCCTGCCCGACTGGCGCCCGGAGATGGATCGCGGCACGCTTGCCTTTAGTGACATGATGATCGTCATCAGCGATGGGTTGAGCGAAATTGAAGCGTCAGCGGGCATGTGGGGCGAGTCCGGTGTTTTGAACGCGATTCCGAGCCAGTTCCACGATATGCGTCAGGTCGTGGACACGGTGTTTGCTGAAGCGGACGCTTATCGTGGTAATGTGCCGCCGCATGATGATCAGACGATGATGGCGCTGCAATTCCTAGGGGGAAGAAATTGATCATCCCGGCGACCTTTCAGGCGTTGGAGCAGCTCACTGGTTACATGATGCAGCTCACTGCCCGTCTAGAACCTGAGACTAGCTCACAGCTCGTACTGGCCATTCACGAACTGTGCATGAATATTGTGCAGCATTCTTATGCTGGCGAAACCGGCATGATCGAGGTGCATGGTCATTGGAATGGTGACCGGCTCGAATTGATCCTCCGCGATACGGGTTCCCACGCCTATGAGCGACCCGACGTGATTAAGCCACCGAACATTTTCGACTTTCCGGAGAGTGGGTGGGGTATCTATATTGTGCATCAGGTGATGGACAGCGTAAAATACGAACGCTTCGCGGGACACAATCAGTGGTCATTGGTGAAGCAGTTCAGTCGGTGAGGGATGAATGACGAATTTGTTAGTAGTTGACGACGAGAGCGCAACTCGACGTTTAGTGGCCTATACGCTCAAATCACTGCGCATTGAAGTGACTGGTGCGGAAAGTGGCGCGGAAGCCTTGCGGTTGGCCGCCGATGGTGATTTCAAGCTGATTTTGCTGGATATCAATTTGCCGAAGACCGATGGTTTCACGCTTTTGACGATGCTGCGCGCGCTGCCGAGTTTGGTCAATGTGCCGATCATCATGTTCACCGCGCGGAGCAATCCGAAAGATGAAATGCGCGCCAGCGAACTCGGCGCGAATGGCTTTCTCTATAAGCCGTTTACCACTGCCGAACTACGCACGCTGGTGACGACCTATATGTCCAAGGTGCTGACTCAGGAAACGCCCATCGTCCGACCGGACACCGTGCTGGAGCCCCGCTTGCTGACGCCGATTTCTGCGCCTGTCACGCCGCTTGAGGCCGCGCCGCCCGCTCCGGTTTCTGCGCCGCCCATTGTGGAGACGTCCGCTCCAACTGCGCCGGTCGAGCCCGCGCCCGCTGCGCCAATTGAGCCGGCGTCCGTAGTGCCCACCCCGATCGAGTCCGCGCCTGCTGCACCGATGGTGCCAGTGCCGATCCCGTCAACGCCCGCGCTTGAAATTCCGGTCGCTGCTCCGCTGCCAGACGAGCCGCAGCCTGCCCAGCCCGATGCGGCGACGCCTTAAGCGAGCGGGAACGTCACGTTGAAGCCGAATCTACTGCCTTCGCCTTCAACGCTGAACACATCGACTTCGCCTTCCATCAGCGCGACCAGCTGCTTGCAGATCGCCAGCCCCAGCCCCGCGCCTTCGTGCCGCCGTGACAGCGAGTTATCCGCCTGTATAAAGCTCTCGAAGATCATCTGCTGCTTCTCCGGCGGGATGCCGATGCCGGAGTCGGTGACCTGAAAGCGTAGGCGTGTCTCGCCGTAGCGGCTTACCATCTGCCACACAGCCACGCTGATCTTGCCCGTTTCCGTGAACTTGACGGCATTATTGGTCAGCATGCTGATCACCTGCCGCAGACGCACCGGGTCACCGATGATGCGCTGCGGAACCTGCTCGTCAACGCTGATCTCGAACTCCAGCCCCTTGCGCCGCGCCGCTTCCGCCCACGCCGTTTCGACTTCCGCCAGCAGTCCGCGTACATCGATGGGGACGGCTTGCAGGGAGACTGTCCCGCGCTCCAATTCAGAGAAGTCGAGGACATCCACTAGCATATTCATCAGTCGGTGGGCGTTATCCTGTGCCATCGTCAGCAGTTCATGCTGCTCCTCCGACAGGGGGGTCTCTTCGATCAACTCCATCATGCCGAGCATAATCGTCATCGGCGTGCGGATTTCGTGGCTCATTTTGGCGACGAATTCGCTTTTGTGTTGTGCCGACCGGATCGCCGTATCACGCGCAGTGATCAAATCGCGCTCAGCCCGCTGCCGTTCGATTAACCGGGCGTAGCCGTCGGCGGCTGTACGCAGAGCCGCCGTTTCTTCAGGCAGCCAATCGCGGTAATGTTGTGCTTCCAGCAGACCGAGAAAACCATCCAGCCGTTCGTTGACGCGGAACGGCAGCATCAACACGCTCTTAATCGCCTGTCCGTCCAGCACAGCCTGCATGTCAGCCGGGAGCTGCGTGATCTCCCGCGCCATCACTACGCCATCCCGTGTCAGCATCTGCTCCAGCGACGGCATGTGTTCGTCAAAGGCGAAATTCTGCGTCTCCGCCCGTCTGGATTCGACGTTGAGCGCGCACCATTCGTGCTTCATATCCAGCCGCCGCTCGTTTTCGCGGAAGTGACACACATAGGCGCTCGATACCCGGAGCATCTCACCAATTTTGGCGAGTACCGCGCCAACCGCCGCATCGGGATCATTGCGCTCAAAGAAGATGGCCCCGATTTCACGGTGCAGCCCTTCCAGTGCCAGCAGGCGATCATCCCGCATTTTTGCCAGTACGGATTGGGTGACATCGCTGACCACAAAGGTGTAGCCAATCAAGGTGAATCGCGGGCTGAACATCGGCGCGAGTCGCCCTTGATAGTAATGCAGTCCATCTTCGGCGGTCAGCGTATATTCAATCGGGTGGGGGCTCAGCGTGCGGTTAACCTCTTCGATCACGCTGGGGATCACCGCCGATACTTCCGGCGGCAGCACATCATGATACGCCGCGCCCACATAGGCGCTGGTCACGGCTGGTGTATCATAAATTGACCACTGCATGGGCTGGTAAAAAAGTATTTTTCCATCAAGGTCAAGCGAAAAAACAAAGTCGTCAAGCGATGAGATGAGTGAGCGGAGTTGTTCTTCGCTCTGGCTGAGTTCATTCTTCATAGGTTCAATACACGCATATTTTTGACTGTGATCGGAAGTTGCATCATTGTATCCCGTTTTTAGGGTGCATGCCGTATTTGAACAGGGACGTACTTAACACCCTTCGCCTACGCACGCGGGGAGAGATTGCGCGGGATGTTGGCTCCCTTTTTAAATACGCTTATGTCTCGTCCTACAATTGATAATCTACTCCTGCTCGGGGCGGGGTCGTCGTGACCGGGGACGCAGATGGTCTGCGTCCCCGGTCGAGGTAGTGGTTACAGATTGAGGCTGGCTAGCAGAATCTCTGCGCGGTCGGTTGGCTGCACCGTGAAGCCCAGCTTCTCGACCAGGCGAATCATCTCGTGATTCTCTTTGTAGACAAACCCAAAAATGCGTGAGAGCTTTTCGTCTTGGGCGATCTTGACCAGTCGAACCATGATTTCTTTGCCCAAACCCTGATGCTGATAGCGGTCGCTCACCAGAATGGCAAATTCACCCTCATTCGTCCAGTGGACTTTGCTGACGCGCCCAATGCCCATCACTTCTTGCTGGCTGTTATAGGCACTTCGTGTCAGCGCCACCAGCGCGATTTCACGGTCGAAGTCGATGTACGACAGGCGCGACAGGCGGTCATGCGCGATGCGCTGATTCAAGTTCATGGCCTGTAGGTAGCGCATGAAGACCGTGCGTTCCGACAGACCTTCGTGGAACTTGGCGACCAGGGGTTCGTCTTCCGGTCGAATGGGCCGGAAGGTCACATCCAGACCCTGCTTTGACAACCACGATTCGACATACTGCGTCGGGTAGGGGCGGATCGCCGGACGGGGCAGCTTGTCCTCAGTGACCTCTGCGCCGTGCAGGACGACGCGCGCATCCAGCGCCAGCAGTCGTTCGGACGATGCCAGCAGCGGGTTGATGTCAATTTCCTTGATCCACGGTTGTTCGACGACCAATTGGCTGAAGCGCACGATGAGGCGTTCCAACCCGGCGAGATCGACCGCCTTGCGGCCGCGTACCCCTTGCAGCGCCTTGTAGATCAGCGTTTCTTCCATCATGCGGCGGGCAAGTATCGTGTTGAGCGGCGGCAGGCTGAGCGCGCTGTCCTTGTAGACTTCGACCAGCGTTCCGCCGGAACCGAACAGGAGGACCGGGCCGAACTGCGGGTCGATGCTGCTGCCGATAATCAGTTCGTAGCCGTCCAGCTTCGCCATCGGCTGCACGGTCACCCCTTGGAAGTGTTCCGCTCCGGCATTTTCGACCACAGCCGTCTGAATACGGCGGAACGCTTCGCGGACAGCGGTCTCGTCGCGCAGGTTCAACTGCACGCCGCCGATATCCGTCTTGTGTGTGATCGTCTCCGAGTTCAGCTTGACCACGATCGGATAACCGATTTCTTCAGCGCGGGCGACCGCTTCATCTTCGGTCGGCGCGAGCATGGTGTTCACGGTCGGGATATAGTACGCCGCCAGCACCTGCTTCGATTCGTATTCGGTCAGGATGGTGCGACCGGTCGCGCGTGCATGCTGGACAATGCTGTCGACCAACTGGCGATTCGGCGTTTCTTCGACGGAGTCGCTCGGCAGGCTGGGCGTTTCGTAGATACTGTTCAGGTTGCTGTTGTACTGCCACATGTAGTTGAACATGCGTACCGCGGTATCCGGGAATTGGAACGACGGCAGATTCGCCTCGTTGAGGATTTTGTCGCCGCGGTCCACGTCGACACCACCCATCCAGCTCGACAGCACCGGTTTACCTTCAATCTGGGCATACTCGGTCAGGCGTTCGGCGGTCGCCGTCGGGTCAGTCATCGCCTGTGGCGTGAGCACGACCAGCAAACCATCGCTGTTCGGGTCTTCGGCGAGAATGCTCAGGGTCTTGGCATACAGTTCGGGATCGGCATCGCCGAGGATATCGACCGGGTTGTTGTGGCTCCACGGCGCGGGCAGAATCGCGTTCAGCTTATCCATCGTCTCCGGTGAAATGTCGGCCAGTTCGCCGCCGCCCATGATGAGCGCATCGGTCGCCAGCACGCCGGGGCCGCCCGCATTGGTGATGATCGTCAGGCGGTTGCCCGCAGGGCGGGGCTGCTTGGCGAGGACTTCCGACATATAGAACACATCCGAGATGCGATCTACGCGCAGAATACCGCTGCGCTTGAAGGCGGCGTCGAGCACATCGTCGCTGCCTGTCAGCGAACCGGTATGCGAGGCGGCGGCGTGGGCGGCGGCTTCGGTGCGCCCGGCTTTGATGATGATGATCGGCTTTTTCAGCGCGACTTCACGCGCCGCGGACAGGAACGACCGCGCATCCCCGACCGATTCCATGTACATGACGATGCTCTTGGTGTTCGGGTCATTGCCCAGGTAGTCGATCAGGTCGCCCCAGCCCACATCGAGCATCGAGCCGAGCGAGACGAACGCGCTGAAACCGACATTTTCTTTGAAGCTCCAGTCGAGCACGGCGGTACACAGCGCGCCGGACTGGCTGATGAACGCCACATTGCCGGGACGCGCCATCGCGGCGGCGAACGTCGCGTTGATCTTGGTGATCGGGCTCATCACGCCGAGGCAGTTCGGCCCGACGATCCGCATATTGTTCTGGCGCGCAATTTGCAGGATTTCGGTTTCCAGCGCTGCGCCTTCCGCGCCGATTTCCTTGAAACCGGCTGAAATCACAATCACGCCCTTAACGCCGTTGGCCGCGCATTCGCGCATCACATTTGGCACGCTGCGGGCCGGCGTCACGATGACGGCGAGATCCACCTGTTCCGGCAGCGCCGCCAGATTCGGATAGGCCCGGATGCCGAGAATGCTGCTGCGCGTGGGGTTGACGGGATAGATCGTGCCCCCGAATGGGCTGCTGATCAGGTTCCAGAGAATAGTGCGGCCGACACTGCC
This sequence comes from uncultured Chloroflexota bacterium, assembly GCA_937988705.1. Lineage (GTDB taxonomy): Bacteria > Chloroflexota > Anaerolineae > Aggregatilineales > Phototrophicaceae > Flexifilum. The sequence continues at coordinate 21,929 of CALKIA010000395.1, forward strand.
TTGGCGTTCGGTTGCACCGATGACGGCAACATTCTTGGGTGCGAAGATTGCATTCAAGCCTTGTGCCGCGCTGGGTAGAGTTTGGGTATTGGGTGGAACTTGCTGCACGGGGTACTCCATTCGCTACTGAATTGTCAAGATTCTGCCACAGAAGTAGGTCACTCACAATGTGACGTCCGACACTGTGCGCCGCCTGATGGACTGCTTGCGCGGCCTGTGCCGGTCTGGAAATTAGTGAAGTCAACTTACCCCCGTTTACGTCATGCGCTATGATAATCATACTCGCAATAGACAAGGAGAAGCGTTCAAATGCAGCTTGGCCTGATCGGATTAGGACGCATGGGCGGCAACATGAATGTGCGCCTGCTGCACGGCGGTCATGAAATGGTCGTCTTTAATCTCACCCCGGAGCCGATTGAGGCGGCGGCTGCGGCCGGGGCGACTCCTTCCCACTCGGTGGCGGATCTGGTGAGTAAGCTCGATGCTCCGCGCGCCGTGTGGATTATGATCCCGGCGGGCGAACCCACAGAAAAGACCGTTGCTGAACTGCTGGAACTGCTCCAGCCCGGTGACACGATCATCGACGGAGGCAACAGCAACTACAAAGACACGATCCGCCGCGCCAAAATGGTTCAGGCCAGCGGCCTGCATTATATCGATGTCGGGACGAGCGGCGGCATCTGGGGGTTGCAGGAGGGCTACAGCCTGATGGTGGGCGGCCAGACCGATGCGGTCGAACGCCTGCGCCCGATCTTCGAGACACTCGCGCCCGCCGCTGATCAGGGTTGGGGGCATGTCGGCCCCAATGGCGCGGGCCACTTCGTCAAGATGGTGCATAACGGCATCGAATATGGCTTGATGCAGGCGTATGCCGAAGGCTTCGAGATCATGGAGGCCAAGACCGATCTGGGCTTGGATGTCGCCCAAATCGCGGAGATCTGGCGGCATGGCAGCGTCGTCCGCTCGTGGTTGCTCGACCTGACAGCGAATGCTCTGCGCGATAACCCGACGCTCGACGGGATTGCGCCCTATGTTGCGGATAGCGGGGAAGGGCGGTGGACGGTCTTCGAGGGTATTGATCTGGATGTGCCCGCGCCCATCATCACGTTGTCGCTCATGATGCGCTTTGTTAGTCGTCAGGATGACAGTTTCGCGGCGAAGATGCTCGCAGCCATGCGCAACCAGTTCGGCGGCCATGCGATCAAGCACGAGGGTAGTTGATGACCACCAACAACAACGGCCTCCAGACTAATTCGATCATCATTTTCGGTGCATCCGGTGATCTCACCCACCGCAAGCTCATCCCCGCGCTCTATCGTCTGCATGTGCAGGGGCGGTTGCCCGCCAATTTCCATGTGATCGGTTTTGCGCGCCGCCCGTATACCCATGAGGAATTCCGCGCGCTGTTCGCTGATGCGGTGCAGTCCACGCCAGATTTCAGCGCCGAAACATGGGCGGATTTCATCAGTCGGGTGTGGTATAGCCGGGGCGATCTCGCCACGCGCGCTGACTATGACGCGCTCCAAAGTTTCCTCTACAGCCACGAAGTCGGGCAGGCCAATCGTCTGTACTATCTGGCGACTTCGCCCGATTACTACGACGATGTGCTCAAGAATCTGTCCGCTTCAGGCCTCGCCAGCGAGGAGGACGGCTGGCGGCGCGTCATCATTGAGAAGCCATTCGGCTTTGATCGCGGGTCAGCGGCGGCGCTCAATCACACCCTGCACACGGCTTTTGATGAGCATCAGGTGTATCGCATTGATCACTATCTCGGCAAAGAGACGGTGCAGAATATCCTGTATTTCCGCTTTGCCAATGCCATCTTTGAGCCGCTCTGGAATCGCCATTACATCGATCACGTCCAGATCACGGTCGCTGAAGATGTCGATGTCGGGCATCGTGCCGGGTATTACGACAGTGCGGGCGTAATGCGCGACATGTTCCAGAATCACCTGCTGCAGCTGCTCTCGCTGGTCGCGATGGAACCGCCGAACTCGTTTTCGGCGGATGTGCTGCGTAACGAGAAAGTGAAAGTCCTGAGCGCGCTCCGTCCCCTATCGATCAATGACACGGTGCGCGGGCAGTATACCGGTTACGCCACGACGCAGGGTGTCGCGCCCAATTCACAAACCCCGACCTTCGCCGCGCTCAAGCTGTATGTCGACAACTGGCGTTGGCAGGATGTCCCGTTCTATCTGCGTTCGGGCAAGGCGCTCCAGCGCAAAACGAGCGAAATTACTATCCAGTTTCGCCGTCCACCGCACCTGTTTATGGGCATGACGCGCGGCAAGACGCTCGACCCGAATCTGCTCTCCCTGTGTATTCAGCCGGATGAGGGGATTCATCTGCGCTTTGAGACGAAAATGCCGGGTGCGCCCGATATTCAGCCCATGGACATGGATTTCCATTATCGCGAAGGCTATGCGGGCCAGTCACTGCCCGAAGCCTATGAACGCCTGCTCCTCGACGCCATTCAGGGCGACGCGGCGCTGTTCACCCGTGAAGACGAGATCGACTTCTCGTGGAAACTCGTGGATTACATCGTGCAGGGCTGGGAGTCGCCCACAGCACCGCCCCTGTGCCAGTATGAACGCGGTACTTGGGGGCCGCAGGAAGCTGACCTATTACTCTTTCAAGAGGGGCGCGGATGGCGCCTCGGCTGCGGAGGTCATGAAGCATGAGCTATCGAGTTTACCCGACCCGGGGAGCGGCGGCGCGCGCGCTGGCGACGGAGTTCGCGCGGATTGCTGATAAAGCGATCACTTCGCGTGAGCGCTTCACGCTGGCGTTGAGCGGCGGCAATACGCCGCGCGATGTTTATCGTCTCATCTCAAACGATGAGTTCTCCCGGCAGATCAAGTGGTCGCAGACCTATGTCTTTTGGAGCGACGAACGTTCTGTCCCGCTGGATTCCGCGGATAACAATGCGCGCATGGCGAAAGATACGCTGCTCAACCATGTGCCGCTGCCGCTCCCGCAGTTGTTCCGTGTGCAGAGCCAGCATCCGCCGCAGCAGGCCGCCGACGATTACGAAGCGACGATGAAGAAATTCTTCACGGGGCGCTTAGGGATGAGCATCCCCAAATTTGACCTGATGGTCTTGGGCATTGGCGCTGATGGACACATTGCGTCGCTGTTCCCCGGCACGCTGGCGCTGGCGGAGAAAGAACGCTGGGTCGTCGCGAATCACGTTCCCCAGCTCGATACATGGCGCATCACGCTCACTTATCCGGTGATCAATGCGGCGACCAACGTTCTGTTCTACGTTTTGGGTGAGGAGAAGGCGGCTATCGTCAAGCGCGCGCTCACGCCGCCGGAGACTCCGGCGGACGCCATCCCCGCGCACTTGGTGCGCGCGGCCAACGTCCACTGGATTCTCGACAAAGGGGCTGCCTCACTGCTGGACGGGCAGGGGCAGAGCTGATCGGCGTAGGGACGTGATTTAGAGGGTGTCCAATAACCCCCTCAACCCCCGACCCCTTCTCCCACGCAAGCGGGGAGAAGGGGAGAAAAGTCGCTTTTGTCCCTCTCCCCGTTTACGTGGGAGAGGGACGGCTTGCGCAGCAAGCAGGGTGAGGGGTGTCGTGAAAGTCCTTTTTAGACACCCTCTTCATCGCGTCCGCTGGTATTTGTGAAGTTCAGCAGGCCGCACGGCGGCTGTTTAAACACCGTCAGGCCTCGTCCACCGCCAACGGACAGCGCAGGCGCTATCCCTACGCAAATTCAAGCCCCATGATGGCAGTTTGGCATCGGCTGAACCATGCTACAATTCCCCACGCTGACGAAAGAGGAAAACGCATGGCAGTACAAGCGGTTCTATGGGATATGGACGGAGTCCTGCTGGACTCTGAGG
>CALKIA010000396.1 GCA_937988705.1 uncultured Chloroflexota bacterium
TGCCTTGTCCGTTTTACCTCGAAGGTATGTACCCGCCATCCGCCTCATCGGTCAGCCACCCCAGCGTGAAACGCACGAAATGCAGACCGCCTGTATTGCCGCGCTCAAACAGCACGCCGATCTCCCCGGCGCGCGTCACGACCAGATCGCTGTAGGCGGATGCACCGCGCTCGATCACCTGGCTGTACGTCCACGTGTGCCCCTCGTCATAGCTGAGGCGCACCGTCAGATTGACGCGCGCGCGCTCATGCGCGGGATTGGCGAACAACAGCCGACTTTTCCCGCCTAATTCGGACTGAGCGCGCCACGAATAGCGCAGTAGGGTCGCCTGCACCGCCGGGTCGATCAGCGCGTCGTCAAGGATCGTCTCTCCGAAGTGGAGCGCACCGTCCGCGTCAAAGTGAGCGCGTGTCACCGCCCGCCGCCCCGCCGACTTGCCACCCATATACGCCCGCGTATTGATCAGTACGCCACCGTCTTCGAGTTCCGCGGCAATTGCCTCATTCATGCCTAAGCGCGGGAGGATGCCGCCGATCTGCCAACTTGCGCCGAGATCATCGCTCCAAAAGGCGTAATTCTCCGAGTCGAACACGCTGCGGTCACCACGTGTCAGACTGCCCGCGCAGAACAATCGCCCGCTGCGCAATTGGAGGCCGTGCCCCTGTGCCGGAATCTGAATGCGCCAGTCATGCGCTTGATTTTCTGGCAGCGCCGCAGCGGGACACACATCCGCGAACCCCGGTTGATACGGTTTATGTACTTCGGCGGTGATATCCCGCGGAGCGCTCCACGTCAGGCCGTGATCGTCACTCGTCACGCATAGAGCGCGATTGAGGCCTACCCCGCGCGCGATGTCCCATTCGGAATGGCTGCCAGCGCGAAACACGAGTACCACGCGCCCGGTTCCATGCACTTCGTCCACAACGGGCGAGGCGTTCATCGCCACAAAGCCTTCGACTGCCGCGACCACGGTCAGCGGCGACCACGTCGCGCCATCATCGATGCTCCGCTTGCCGACGATGTGAATCGTTCCGGTGGAGTCGCTGCACGACTCAAGCCGCGCTTCGGCAAACGCCAGCAGAGCGCCGTTCAGCGCGCGGACAATGCTCGGAATGCGGTAGCAGGCATAGCCTTCTGTCCCGTTGACGAATACGGGCACAAAGCGCAGCGGATGCGCCTGCCCGGTCACATGAACCACCTGCTCGGCGGTCGTCTGGCTGTGATCTGGCCCGATCACCCACAGGCGCACGCTGTAGTCGCCCGCATACGCATAGTGATGACTTACGCTCGCCCCGGTTGCCCGGTCACCATCGCCGAAGTCCCACAGCAGCATTGCCCGCTCGGTGGAGATCCGCGCGCTGAAGTGCACTGTGAGCGGAGCCTCTCCGTGGAGGTTATCAGCCTCAATGACCGCCCACAGCACACGCGCCGGAGGCGTGCCGAGTGCGGCGAGCTCGTCGTCCAGCAGCGGATGTGCGTACACACGCACTTCGTCCAGCAGACCGCTGCCATGGCGCCCAAACGTGTGATCCCAGTGTCCGCCTGCCGGATCGGTGGTGCCGCCCGCGCGCAGGCGTTCCATGCGCGTGTCTGGGTCGAGTTGAAAAGCCAGTGTTGAGGTGTCGATTTGACCGTCCAACGCGGCGCGCACCACGCCGAGCGGGTCGATGCTCACGGCGAAATGGTGCCAGCGGTCACCCACCACGCGGAACGCGACGCCCATGTCGAGTTCTGCGTGCTGAAAGTGGATGAAATCGTTGCGCAGGACGATCTCCCAGCGGTGATAGGCTTGCGGAGCGTCGACATGTTCGAGGATCACCTGTGTGCGCCCCGGATCCTCCGCCCAAAACCAGAAGGCGATGGTGAAGCCGCCGCGCCAATCAGTCGGCGGCAGGTCGAGCGGGCGTCCATAGAGGTGCAGACAGTCAAACTCGGCTAAGCCCCAGCGGGCAATGAAATCGTCAACTATCATCCGCTGAACTCGCTCAAGCGAATTTCCCGCCCCGCGTCCGATGACGCTTCGGCGGCGAACACTGCGTGCATGATTTCCCGCGCCACAGTTCCCGCAACCGGCGGCTCGGTGTTGGTGTCAATTGCGTTCAGGAAACCGCGCCACTCGTTGACCAGCCCTTCGAGCATCCAGTTGCCCGTCGGCACGGAGTCCGGCACAACTTGCCAGCGATCCTCGCGTCCAAGCTGCACACCGGTCGCATAATCGATGTTAAGCATCCCTTTGGAACACGTCAATTCGGTGCCGTGCTTGGGCGCGCCGATGGAATAGCCCGTACTGATAATGTTCCCGACCGCACCACTCGCATAGCGCACGAAAACCATCCCGGTATCGTCCGCAGCCATATTATCGTGAAAGTATGTGCCAAACTGCGCGCTTACGGCCGTGATCGGACTATCGATCAGCCATGTCAGCCGATCCAGCGGGTGAATGCCGACGGTCAGCCACACACCGCCGCCCTGTGTCCGGTCGAGATGCCAGTCGCGGCGGTTCGGCTCAAACCAGAACTTCTGCATAGCCGCCGTGCCCATAATGACCGTGCCCAACTCGCCGCTCTCGATGAGCGACTTAGCCACCCGGTAAGGATGCGTGAAACGGTTGACGTGACCGAGCATCAGTTTGACGCCCGCCTGCGCCGCGGCTGCGATGATCGCGTCGCATTCCGCGAGTGTCGGCGCCATCGGTTTTTCGAGGAGGATATGCTTACCCATGTGCGCCGCCGCCAACGCGATTTCCGTGTGGTGATGATGCGGCGTGGCGATCACGACGGCATCAATCTGGGGATCAGCGAGTAGGTCACGGTAATCAACATGCCCTTCCCCGCCGAATTCATCCACAAATTCCGTTAACGCGGACTGGTTCGTACGGGATGCGGCGGCAATTTTCGCCCCATCAATCTGCTGAAGCGCGCGGGCATGCTGTGCGCCGTAATCACCGGCACCGATGATGCCAATTCGATGCATACCGTTATCCTTTCGTAAATAGTCTTGTGAGCGGATCACATTGCCGTCGCGATCGTCACTCGCGACGCTCCTGGTCTTGCGAACACTCACCGGATTGTACATCGGGCGGTGTACAATGCTTGAGAACCAAATTCACAGATATTTAAGCTGCATTTAACCCTATATCGGTGTGGCTCATTACACTTGGGCAATAGGCCATGCAACTGCACAGCGGACAGGACGTCTATGAAAACCAGCCTGATTTTCTTTCTCTCGTTTACCCTGTTGGTGATCGCGCCGACGGCGACGAACGCTCAGGCTTCGCCGATTGGTGCCGACGAGCTGACGCTGATCTGGGAGCAGATCGCTGCGCAACCGGATGATGTTGGCATCGGCTGTTACCCGCTTGACAACCCGGCCAGCACCGTATTGTATAACGCGAATGAAGTGTTCCCGCTGGCTTCCGTCACCAAACTCCTAATCTTTATTGAGTACGCGCGGCGGTTGGATACCGGGGAACTCACGTTTGGTGAACTGGTGAATGTCGATGAGCTGGATCGCTACAACCTACCGCGTACGGATCGCGGCGCACACGATCGCTTCATGGCGCAGTACCCCGCCAACATTCAGCAGATCTCCCTGTGGGAGATGGCGCTCGGCATGGTGCAGTACAGTTCGAACGCGGCATCCGACTACCTGCTCGATTTGCTCAATCCGATCGATTGGGACTCGTTGTATCGCATCCTAGGCCTGAACAACACCGATTACCCCAACTCGCTCACGATGATCCCGCTGCTCATGAACAATCACATCACGGGCAAAGCCACTCTGAATGAAGTCGATACGCTGAACCGCACCATCGGCGAAGGCTATCTCGACCTGTACGTGAACGATGAGGAGTGGCGCGCCGCCGAAATCGACTATCGGTCTGGCCGCGGCAGCCAGTTCCCCACCTGGGAGGTGCAGACCGCCATCCTTGAACGGCACACGGCGAATGGGTCGGCCAGCGACTTCCTCCAAGTGATGCGGGCCATCTACGATGACGGCAATACGGCGCTGTCGGAAAACGTTAAGTCGCTGACGCGGTTGGCGCTGTTCTGGAGTGGGAACGACTTCATCAGCGACTGGTATCTGGAATACGGTTCGAAGCTCGGCTTTTATTCGGGCGGCACGCTGGCGCTTGTCGCGTACGGCAACCCCTTTGACAGCACCAGCGGCCCGGTGATTTCGGCAGTCTTCTTCCGCAATATTCCGCGCCGCACATACGCTCAACTGCTCGAGGACGATGCCATCGGCAATTTCGCACACTGGATGAATTTCAACGGCTGTCAGGGGTTGTGGTCGATTCTGCCGCGGTAGGACTTGTACCGAGCGTAGAGCGCATACGGTAGGGGCGAAAGTCCTTGCCCCTACCTCCGCATTTGCACCTATGCCGGGATCACATGAATCGCTTCGGCGACGAAATCCATGCCAACCGTCTCGCCTTCCGCGAAAATCTGGCTCACACGGGGATCATTTTCTGCGACCGTTAGCCGCTGCCCATTGATCTGCACAACATACTCAATTTCGGAACCGAGATACATCGTCTGTTCGACGGTAACCTGCGGCAGCGTTGTATCGCTCCGCAGTTTGATCGCTTCCGGTCGCAGCAGCACCTCAACCTGACTGCCCACGGCTGCGGCGACCGTTGTCGGCACGGTGATCGTACGACCGATTAAAGTCAGCGTCGTCGCTGCGCTGCCCTTCTCGGTCACCGTCGCTTGTACAAAATTAGCGCGACCGATGAAGTCCGCCACGAAATGCGTTTGCGGGCCGCGATAAATATCTTCGGGCGTGCCAATCTGTTCAATCCGCCCGGCGTTCATCACGACAATGCGATCCGACAGCGCCATCGCCTCAATCTGATCGTGTGTCACATAGATCGTGGTGATGTTGAGCCGCCGCTGCAAGCGGTGAATTTCGCTGCGCATCTGGACGCGCATTTTCGCGTCCAGGTTCGACAGGGGTTCATCGAACAGCAGCACGCGCGGTTCCATCACCAGCGCGCGCGCCAACGCGACCCGCTGTTGCTGACCACCAGAGAGCTGATTCGGGCGGCGCTTGCCCAACTGCCCTAACCCGATCATCTCCAATGTTCCATTGACGCGCTTCTGAATCTCGTCGCGTGACAGCTTGCGTAAATGCAGCCCATAGGCCACATTGTCGAATACGCTCATGTGCGGAAACAGTGCGTAACTCTGGAAGACCAGCGCCATATCGCGCTTGTTCGGCGCTTGATTCGTGATATCCTGCCCTTCGAGGAGCAAGCGCCCCGATGAGGGCAGCTCAAAGCCCGCGATCAAGCGCAGCGTGGTCGTCTTGCCGCAACCGGACGGGCCAAGCAAGGTGACGAACTCGCCCTTCTGGATGGTCAGCGACACGCTGTCAACGGCAATGACTTCGCCCGACCCTTCACGAGCGGCGAACTTCTTGGTCAGTTCTTCGAGCACCATGCTCGTATTCTGCGGTCGTTCGCGCATTACCTGCCTCCTCCTAACCGTTCAGCGCCTGTCCGCGCGCCAACCACAAAGTAGAGAATACCGATCGTGACCAGCACAATCCCAATGAGGATCACGCAGTAAGCGAAGGCATTCCCAAAGCGTCCATTTTCAACTTCATTTAAGATTTGGGCCGTCATAATTTTCGTTTGCGGTGTCGTCAAAAAGACGATCGCCGAAATCGTCGTCATCGACCGCGCGAAAGCATAGATCAGGCCGGACAGGAACGCCGGACGGATCAGCGGTAAGGTGATGCGGCGGAAAGTCTGCGCACTGTTCGCCCCCAAGCTGGTCGAAGCTTCTTCAATGGTCGGGTCAATCTGTGACAGCAGCGACACTCCTGCCCGGAGAGCAGCCGGCGTACTACGCGCGATATACACGAGGATGATCGCCAGCGCGCCGCCGAAGATCGCCCGCCCACCCGTCAATTTTGGAAGCAGCGTCAGCACCACCGGGTTAGCTCCGCTCCCCAGTGTCAGCTCAATCGGATTATTGAAGACGACCAGATAGCCGATACCTAAGATCGTACCGGGAACGGCGATGCCGAGCATTGTGGCAAAATCCAGCGCCATCCGACCGAAAAACGCCTTGCGCACGATCAGGAAGGCGATAAAGATACCGAGTATACCGGCGATTGGTGTAGCCAAAGCCGACAACCACGTTGTATCGCCCATGGCTTCTGCGCCATAGCCGTTGATGACAAAATCGAAGTTATCCAGCGTGAACTCATTGTTGACGCCGAGCACCCAGGTGAATGCCCCGATAAAAATCGTCGCGTAAATCGTCACGATGAGCACGCACACCAGCATCACCGCGCCCCACAGCACCCAGCGCATCACCGGATGCGTGATCTGCTGCGGTTTTCCGGTCGGCTTGCCCGTGACCGAGACCACCGACGACCGGCTGATCCAGTAGCGCTGCACAATGAAGACGGTGAGCGAGGGCACGAGCAGCACGATCGACAGCACCGCCGCGCCAGTTGTGTCATACAGGCCCACGATGGACACATAGATGCGCGTCGCCAGCACTTCGTAGTTGCCGCCCAGCACCAGCGGGTTCCCCAGATCGGCAATTGCTTCCACGAACAGCAGCAGGAACGAGCTGGCAAAACCGGGAAACAGCATCGGGATCGTGATGGTGCGGAAGGCATGCCACTTACCGGCGCCGAGATTGGTCGCCGCTTCGTCCAACGCTGGGTCGAGGGCTTCCAACATTCCCTTAAAGTTCATGTACGCAACCGTAAACAACGACAGCGCCAGAACGAGTGTCAAGCCGTCCAAACCGTAGATGTCGTTACAGTTACGTCCCGATCCCCACAGGCAGCGCGTATCGAAGACCCCCTTGGTGATCAAACCGTTGCGTCCGAACAGGAGGATCACCGCACTGGCGAGGGCAAACGGTGGCGAGATGATGGGCACCAGCGCGATGAAGTGCATAAAGCGTTTGAACGGCGCTTTGACCTTCACCT
>CALKIA010000397.1 GCA_937988705.1 uncultured Chloroflexota bacterium
GCCAGTGTCTGAAAGACTCCAAAACAGGACGAGATCGATCTCGTCCCTACGAAAGCGGCGGTTTGTAGGGACGAGGCATGCCTCGTCCTTTGGCTAACATTCGGTTCGGAGCGAGTGGCGAGGTTGATCTTATCCCCGACCACCACAACTAGCCGTTCGGCGACAAAAAACTAGCCGTTCGGGTTGTTCGCGTGGTGGATGTGCCCGCCGCTGATCCCTCGTATAGTTTATGAGCTCATCATTCTTGCCTACATCATGGAGTTAGTCTATGTCACCTGACCTCACCGCTGCCCGCCTTGACGAGATTGTCCACGATTCGACCTTATCAATCGACGACAAAATTCAGGCGCTCTTGCAGCTGGGGCTGGAGACATTTCAGTTGGGTTTGGGGATTATCAGTCACGTTGACCGGCGCGATTATCGCGTGGATTACGTGGCGCCGCCCAGCGCGGGTCTGCTTCCGGGGACTTATTTCTCTTTGGCGCGCACCTACTGTGATATCACGCTCAAGTTGCGCTACACGCTGGCGATTGACAACATGGGGACTTCGGCCCATAAGGCACATCCCTGTTACACGGATTTTAAGCTGGAGACGTACTTCGGCACGCCGTTGATCGTTAACGGGGAGATCTACGGCACGCTCAATTTCACCGCGCCGCAGTCGCGGGGAGCGAGCTTTAGCCCGGAAGACAAAGCACAGCTCGAACTACTGGGCCAAGCGGTCGCATCGCTGATCGCCCAGCGTACCACGCTCACCGTGTAGGGACGCGCAGCGGCGCGTCAGGCTGAACTGGGAATTTCATCAAAGCGGATGCCCGTCATGACTTCCCGGCACACTCCCCTTCATTTGGTGGGAACTGTGACGGCCCATCTGCCGACCCAGACGCACAACCGGACGCCCCGCCGGGCGTCCCTACCCGGCTTCTTCCCCCCCAACGATTTACCGCCCTCGTAAACTACTGACATAGGGTTGTCACGACCCTGTGGTATTGTGGAGATCAACCCATCTGCTGAGGGAGCCAGCTCCATGTCTGACCTGCACACAACCACCGTCGAATTGTATCCCACCGCACCCTTCGATTTCGCCAAGTCGGTCGCGTTTCTGGGCGAGTTCTCGCCTGCCGCAGGTGAGCAAAACCTCGGCCAGATGCAAATCACTAAAGCCACGCGCCTTGACGGTGTAACGGTCGTGTTTCGTGTCCGCTCCGCCGGAACCGTGGATCACCCACGTCTCACAGTCGAATTCTTCTCGACCGATCCGTTGCCCGCCGATCTCGTTGCCAAGCTGAGTCAGCGCGTTGGCTTCTTCCTGAGCATCGAAGACGATCTCGCGCCGTTCTACACCCTTGGGCGCGACGACCCCGCGTTCGTTCCGATCATCGATCAACTGTACGGCTACCATCAGGTGAAATTTCTCACCCCTTACGAGAATGCCGCGTGGGCGATCATGAGCACGCGCACGGGGATGCAGCAGGCGAAGCAGATCAAGGATCGCTTTGTGGCAGCGTATGGGACCGCCTTGGAGGTGGATGGACGGCGCTACGCGGCTTTCCCCGAAGGTCATGATTTGCTCGGCGTGAGCCTCAGCGAGTTGGAGCAGGTGGTCGGCTTGATGCGCCGTGCCGAATTTATCGCCTCAGCCTCGCGCGCCTTCGCCACCGTCGATCCGGCGTGGCTGCTGGAAGCGGATTACGATGCGGTCAAAGCTTGGCTGCTGACCATCAAGGGGATCGGCGCGTGGGGCTCATCGTTCATCATGATTCGCGCGCTTGGTCGGCTGGAACGGCTCGACGCGCCGGAATGGCGGCTGATGGAGCAGGTGGCGCGGCGTTATGGCGTCCCGCGTGACGAAGACATCACGCGTCAGCTCGCCGCCCGCTACGGCGCGTATCAAGGCTACTGGGCGCACTATGTGCGCGCGGCGGGTATTTAAGTCTATCTCCTTTAGGCGAGGGATTTAGGGTGAGGTTTATTTGAGGGGTAGTCGGGGCAATCGCCGCCCATT
>CALKIA010000398.1 GCA_937988705.1 uncultured Chloroflexota bacterium
TCCACGAAATCGAGCGTCTGTATACGGGCAGCCGTATCATCAACATGGCGCAGAACTTCGTCGACCTCGTGCGCGCCGCCGTCAACACCGCCAACGATCCCACGATCGACTTTGCGATTGGCGTGTTCGAAGGCGCGCTGGACAGCACCGGCTGGCCGACGGCGATCCGCATGATGGCGTCATCGCACGGCAGTGAAATCGCGACCGAAGACACGTACTATGATTTGCACATCGCCCCCGATTCGCCGCTCCGCCGGCGTGATGCCCAGATTGTGCAGGATCGCACCGGTGGCGGTTCGGATGGGGTCGGCGAAATGGTGGCGCTCGCCCGGTCACGTGGCTATCAATTCACCGCGGCTTTCCCGCTTTACAGTATCAACCAGCCGATTGCGCTGTTCTTCATCCAGTCGTCCGATCTCCGCGATCTGACGAGCGAAGACTTCGAAATCTACCGCGCGCTCACCGGCCAGATGAGTACGGTGCTCCAGAACCGGCGCTTGCTCGAACAGACGGAACGCGCGCTCGATGAAACCCGGCGCTTGTACGCCGCCAGCCGGGCCATCGCGACCGCCGCCGACTCGCAGAACGTCTACGCTGCTCTGGCGACCCACCTTAATCTGGCCGCGTCGAATGTGACGCGTGTGGTCGTCCTGTTGGCTGGCCCGACGCAGGTTGAACATGCCGATTACGTTGAATACGCGTATGTCTGGTCACCCACCAATGCCAACTCGGATCTCACGGTCGGCAAGCGCATTTCGAACTCGCTGGTGGATTTTGCCGCTGTGCTGAGCGAACACGAAGGCGTCGCGCGCATCAACGATCTGCGCCGCGATTTGGCCGAGCATCAGGCGTTCATCGCCGTTCTGGAACGGAGCGGTTCGCGCAGTGCGGCCCTCACCGCGATCACCTCGCGCCAACGCTGGTACGGCGTGATCATGGTTGAAAGTGGCACCGCAAACAGCTTTACGCCCGCCTTCGGCACGTTTATGCGCGCCCTCACGGATCAAGTCGCCATCGCGGTCGAAAGCATCCAGTCGTTTGAAGAAGCGCAAGCTCAGGCGCAGCGCGCCTTGGCGCTCGCAGAAGCCGGTCAGCTGACGGCCCGTATCGGGGGCGAGTTCGCCACCAGCCTCGGCGACGTTTTCGCCCGGGTGGCGCTGCCCGCGAAGTACGACCGCTGGATGCTGCTCATGCTCGATGAGCGCGGCACCCGGTTGGAAACCATCACCGAACATCTGCCCATCACGCCGGGGCGCACGCTGGATGTCCTGCGCGAAGAATACCCGCTGATGCAAGCCTACCATACCAACCAGACGCTCTTCGTCAACAACCCGTTCACGTATCCCGCGTTCACCGATGAAACCCAAGTTGGCGTGGCCGAAGCGTTCGGTAAGCATCTGGCGACGCCCATCCGCATCGGTACCGAGACGATTGGCGTGCTCATGGTTGGGCGCTCGGTCTACGACGCCGACCTCGACGAACGCGATGAACAGCTCGTCTCAACGCTGGCGGCTCAGGTCGCCATCACAGTTGAAAATCGGCGTTTGTTCACGACGGCGGAAGGCGAACGCTCCCGTTTGCGGACCATTCTCGATACGCTGCCCGCCGGTGTGCTCGTGCTCGACCCGGTCAGCTTTAAGCCGCTGCAGTTCAACGAGCAAGTGGAACGCCTGCTCAACCGCACCATCGACTACGATACGCCGTTCAGCGTCGAAAACTACGGCATCCTGCAAGGCAAATCGGCTGCGTTCTATGAAGCGGAACGGCTGCCGATTTACAGTGCGGCGCAGACCGGTGTCCCGGCCTTTGCCGACGACTTGAGTATTGAGCGCAGCGCGGGCAATCGCATCGACCTGCTGGTCAATGCTGCGCCCATCGTCGATGCCCAGGGTAAAGTCACCGCCATCGTCACCGCCTTCCAGGACGTGTCGCCGCTGCGAAAAGCGGAAGCCGAGCTGGAAGAAAACTTGCGTGAATCGGTGTCACAGTACGAAACCACCCGCGCCCTTGCGGAAGCCGACGACATCGAAACGGTGTTGGAAGTGGCGTTCGCCCAGCTCCTGACGACCAACCCGGAACAGGCCTACGCGCTGCTGCTGGATGATCAGGGTGAGATTGAGATCTTCCGGGCCAGTGATGAAGACCGCATTGGCGATGATTGGACGCTGCCGCGTGAAATGCTTGACCCCCGCCAGCTTTTAATGGTGCCGGATGTCGCCGCACACTTCAGCGACCCGGTGCGGGCAACGATCCTCGCTGCGGGGATTGGCGCTTTCGTCGCCATGCCGCTGCAAGCGCGTTCGCGGCGCAATGCCCCGCTCGGCTGGCTGCTGATGACCTTTGCGCAGCCCAACGCGCAGCTCCGCGCCCAGGATCGCTTCCTGACCACGCTGAACGACGGCGCTTCAGTCGCCCTCGACAACCGCTATCTGCTCCGCGATACGGAAACTGCGCTCAACGAAACGGCCGCCCTCTACGGCGCGACGACCAGCATCAGCCGCGCGCAAAATCAGGAGGAAATCCTGCGCGCGCTGCAAGAGTCGCTGGGGTCGCTCACGCCGGACATTTCCGCGGTCTACCTGTTTGAGAACGGCCGCACCCGGTCGTTGTTCAATGTGAGCATGGACGACGCGCCGATCCCCTTCGACGCGCTGATCGAACGCCACGGCCTGCTCGACGGCAAGACGGTCTATATCGAAGATTTGCGGCTGATCGACAATCCGAGCAACTTTGAGAAAGACCTGCTGGGGCTGGGTAACCTCCGGGCCTTCGCCCTGATCTACATGCCTGGTTCGCGTGGTTGTGTCATCATCGCCTATCATCAACCGCGCCCCTTCACCCGCGGCGAACAGCGTTTCCTGAGCGCGGTCGCAGACTCCAGCTCCATCGTGATTGCCAACACGCTGCTGCTCGACCAAATCCGGACGACCTTGGATGAAACGAGTATTCTGTACGAAGCCAGCCGCGCGCTGAGCAATGCCTCCGGCACCGACGACATTTTGCAGGTGGTGGTCGAGCATCTGACCAACCGGCCCGTGACCCAGGTCTTCCTCGCCATGCTGCTGAGCAATGACTGGGAACATGAAGAAGCCCTCGCGCAGGTTGTGTCAAGCTGGCATCAAGAAGGCGAGAACGTGATCGACCTGACGGGGATCACGCTGATGGCGGAACAGTATCCTGCGTGGCGGCTGTTAGCCTCGCCGAACGTCATCATGATCGACGATGTGGAAAGCGACGAACTGCTCGACGATAATGAGCGCATTGGCGTGCAAAGCCTCGAAATGCGGTCGATCAGTGTACTGCCGCTGCGGGTGGCGGGCCGTTCGATTGGCGCGATTGTGCTCGGTTCGAATGACGCCTATCACCACACCGAGCGTGACTTGCGGATCTACCGCTCATTTGCCGAACAAGCCTCCCTGCGTATGGAAGCCTCGCGCTTGCTGGCGCAGACGGAACGCCGCGCTCGTCAGCTCGCTACCTCAACGCAGGTGAGCCAGATCGCCAGCTCCATCCTTGATCTCAACGACCTGCTGCCCAAGATGGTGGATGTCATCCGTGACTCGTTCTACTACGACCACGTTCAGGTCTTCCTCATGGACGGCGACGACGTCTTCGCGGAACTGCGCGCCAGTACGGGCGCTGCCGGTCAGCAGCTCCTCGGCATTCAGCACAAGCTGGGCAAAGGCTCGGCGTCGGTCATCGGTCAGGTGACGGAGCGCGGTGAACCCATCGTCGCCTTGGACACCGCCGACGCGCGCGTGGTGCATCGCCCCAACCCGTACCTGCCGAATACGCGGTCCGAAATGGCCGTTCCGCTCAAATTGAAGGGGCGCGTAGTCGGCGCGCTGGACGTGCAGTCCAACCAGCCGAACGCGTTCGACGATGACGATGTGAACGTGTTGACAACGCTCGCCGGTCAGATCGCGGTCGCCATCGATAACGCGCAGTTGTTCCAGGAATCCAGCCGGCGCGCGGATGAAATGTCCTTCCTGTTCGATGTGACCAGCCGCGCCGCCGCCGCCGAAACGCTGCAAGGCGCGATCCAGAACGTCGCCGACGAACTGCGCGACTCGCTGGATGCGCTGTCCGTGAGCATCTATCTACCGCAGACGTTTATCGATCCGGTGGACGAAAGCACCTTCGAGGTGCTGCAGCCGATCGCGCTCGCCGGGTCGGATCAGCCGCTCATGGAATTATCGGAAGTGCGCCTCAACGAGTCGTTCAACCTGATCGCCAGTTCCGCGAACAACCGCCGCGCGATGATCCTCAACAATGTGGAAAACGAAACGCGCTACATCCCGGTGATTTCCGGCGCGCGCTCTGCGGTGATTGTGCCGCTGTCCTCGGGCGCGGTGCTCATCGGTTTGATCTCGATGGAAAGCGGGCTGCTCAACGCCTACGACAACGACACGCTCACGCTGCTGCGTACGCTGTCCGGTACGCTGTCCGCCATCATTCAGAATCGCCAGCTGCTCGAACAAGTGCAAAAGACCAACGATCAGCTGCGTGAACTCGACCGCCTCAAGAGCGATTTCCTCGCGAACATGAGCCATGAGCTGCGCACCCCGCTCAACTCGATCATCGGTTTCAGCCGTGTGATCCTCAAGGGCATTGACGGGCCGCTGACCGAAATGCAGGAACAAGACCTGAGCACGATCTACAATTCCGGTCTGCACCTGCTCAACCTGATCAACGACAT
>CALKIA010000399.1 GCA_937988705.1 uncultured Chloroflexota bacterium
CGCTCAATGTCGAGCCGGAGGTCAATCGCCTCCGCATACTCAGCATAGCCGCGGCTGTGACCGTGATCGAACCCGTCGATTACAAATTCATCCGGATCCCCGCTGCGTGTGGCGAGGTCGTCGAGATAGACCTCATGCCGATACACCTTGCGGAAAATCTGGGGGTTGGTGCGGTTCAAGAGGAGACTCAGTGCACCGCTTTTGTCAGCAGTTGCCAAGAACGTCTTGTCGGCGCTCAACTCCATCCACAGCCGCATGAAGGCATGGGCGACCAGATCGGGGAGTTCGTGGTCGACATTGCCGTAGTAACGCAGCAAGCGGTTGAGATTGGGCGTGAGATCGGCATAAATCTCGTCGAAAGTGCGCTCTCCCGCCCAACCGGTCGGGTACACAGCAACACGCGGATACGGCTTGATATTGAACGTGGACATGGGGACACTCCCTCACACCGCTGGAGTCTGCCAGCGCAGGTGAGCGCTACCGCTCAGTCCTGCGGCAGGACGCGGCGGGGTGCTGTCAAGCACACCCGAGCGGGTGAGGCCAGGCCGGTGCTTGACAGCGGGGCAGCCCCGCGCGTCCTAGACTCGCCGCGCGGCGGTAGTGCGAGAGAGGGCCTTTGGTACTCAGCGGCGAAAAGAGGGTATAGTTGCTACAAGCAGTAACAGGTTGAACATGGTCTCATTGGGGTGGATACAAACATGCCTGAACACATTCCCTACCTGCGCATCTTCATTTCTTCTCCCAGCGATGTCACTGACGAGCGCAAAATTGCGCTGGACGTAATCAAGCGCCTGCCTAATCGGCCATCGCTACGTGACCGGGTCGCTTTTCGCATCGTCGCTTGGGATGAGATTGGCGCGGACACGCCAATGCGTGCCACCTTGACTCCGCAGGAAGCGATCAATCAGGGTCTGCCGCTGCCCTCTGAATGTGATATCGTGGTCGTCCTTTTTTGGTCCCGCATGGGGACGCCGTTTGTTCATACCGATGGCCAAGAGTACATGAGCGGCACGCACTGGGAACTGCTCGACGCGCTCAATTCCACCCGCGTCGAATCCTTGATCTATCGCCGAACGGAAGAAAAGTTATTCAAGTCGGATGACAAAGATGGGCAGGAACAGGATGAGCGTGTTAAGGCGTTTTTCAAATCTGACCTGTTCTACAAAGAGGGGCGGATTGTGCGCGGCATCAATCTGTACGCTTCCCCCGACGACTTCCGGCTCAAGTTCGAGACCCACTTTGAAGACGTGGTTGTGCGCCTGCTGCGGCGCTTAGACAGCGCGCCACCACGCCCCGCGGATCCTGCTCCCGCCCCCGGGATTGTGACGGTTGAGCGTGACCCGTGGGCCGGTGACAAGTCGCCGTTCCCGGGTTTGCGGGCCTTCACTGAAGCCGATGCTGATATTTACTTCGGTCGGGGACGCGAAACGGATTTGCTTGTGCGCCGCATAGCCGAGAGCCGCTTCGTCGCGGTCGTGGGCGCATCGGGCAGCGGCAAATCGTCGCTGGTGGGTGCTGGGTTGATTCCCCGATTGCGTGCCAATGCGATCAGTACCGAGACGACGGGCAGTAAAGACTGGTTCATGCTCACCCTGAAACCGGGCAAAGCGCCGTTCGAGGCCTTGGCCGCGGCGCTGATGGCGACCGTTCCAGCACTGGATTGTACTGATCCCATCGAATATCCCGACAGGTTAGAACGTCTGACGGTAAGCTTGAGCAAAGCGCCTGATCGGCTGGCGAAAACGATCACCCACGCGCTGAAAGGTGAAAAAGCGTGGGCCGAAGTGCTGATCTTCATCGACCAGTTTGAAGAATTGTTCGCGCGGGCCAGCGCCGAAGATGCGGCCCGCTTCGGAACGATGCTGATGGACGCCAGTCAGTGCGCGAAGGTGCGGATCGTCGTCACGCTGCGGGACGACTTCTTCCACCGGGCGAATGCGTATCAAGACTTGTCGGAACTCCTGCAAAGCGGTTCATTTCCACTGACCATGCCCCGGCGTGACGCCCTGCGGCAGATGATTGAACGTCCGGCGGAGCGTGCCGGACTGGTACTTGAGCCAGGATTGGTCGAACTGATCCTTGATGACACAGGTGATCAGCCGGGTGGGTTGGCGTTGATGGCCTACGCGCTCGATGAACTGTACAAGCTCGGTCATGGACGTATCACCCTTGATCACTATCGTGCGTTAGGTGGCGTGAAAGGTGCGATTGGCACGCGGGCGGAAAATATCTTCGCCGCCCTGCCGGGCGCTGAAGCCACCAAAATGACGGGACTGCGGCGCGTGTTTCACCGTTTGGTTGAAGTCGATGAACGGGGGACGGCCACCCGTCGGCGCACGCTGCTCACCGAAGTCACCGCCGACGCGGAGGATCAGGCGCTGGTCACGGCGTTTGTGGAAGCGCGGCTGTTGGTGACGAGCGACACAGAAAGCCACGAACCGCTGCTTGAGGTGGCGCACGAGGCGCTATTGCGGAAAGAAGGCTGGAAACGACTGGCGAATTGGATTTCCGAAGCGCAGGAAGACTTGATCCTGTTGCGGCAGGTGCGCGCTGCCGCCGACGAATGGGTGCGGAAGGATAAGCCGGACTTTCTGCGCTGGCCCGCCGAACGGCTGCAACCTGTCTATGCGATGATCGAGCGCCAGCAGCCCACGTTGAGCGACGCCGAGCGCGATTTCATCGAGCCGGAGCAGGCACGCCTGCTGCGCGAACTGGACAAACGCGAAACGACGCATGAACGCCGCCGCGATATTGGCGATCGTCTCGCTGTGATCGGGGATACGCGCTTCGGTGTGGGCGTGAAAGACGGTGTGCCGGAAATCGCGTGGCTTCCAGTGCAAGGCTCATATGAACCGCTCATCATCAAGACCGATGAACGGGAAATCGGCCCCGTCACCATCTCTGATCTCTATGTTGCCAAGTATCTGCTCACTTACGAGCAATTTCAGGCATTTGTAGTTGCAGAAGACGGTTATAGCGATCCGCGCTGGTGGGCTGAAATGCCCGACAACTACCAGCGGCAGGAACTTGCTAACCAGCGAACAAAGGTGAAGAATGCGCCGCGTGATTTCGTATCCTGGTATCAGGCAGTGGCCTTTGCGCGGTGGATGAATCATCGTTTGCATGGTCTGGAGCTGGGACATCCATTTGCGGGTGTTTTGACAGTTGGGATAACTGCCGAAGTCCGTCTGCCAACCGAATGGGAATGGCAGTGGATGGCGCAAGGCGGCATATCGGGAAAAGCCTGTCCGTGGGGCGAGTGGCAGGTGGGCTACGCCAATACGAGCGAAGCCGGTTTGAACCGCGCGACGGCGGTGGGCATGTACCCGCACGGTGCGGCGAAATGTGGAGCTTTGGATGTGGCGGGAAACCTGTTTGAATGGTGCCTGAATGACGACGACGTTCCCGAGATTGTTGACGGCTATAATAATGAGGCAAGAAAGGTGCTGCGGGGAGGTTCCTTCAGCAACAATCAGAACTACGCGGCCACTGCGTACCGTAACAACAACTACCCGTACTACGGGTACTACCCCTATGGTTTGCGGTTGGCAGTGTGCCCTATGAGCGCACGTTGAACTTTGCGCAATGAACCCACCCCCGTCCCCTCCCCGAATTCAGGGGGGGAGACAGATTAGGACTCGCGCTTGAGCTGGTTCTCGTGGGTGACTGAGGTTCTCTAGTGTTAAGGCAAAGGCGGAAGGCTAGCGCCGATGGATCTGGTCTGCACGGGTGCAACCGTCAGGCATATACACAAGCTCGGGCGCAGCCTAGAGTCGCTCCCGCTGCGCCCACGTGTTTACGCTTCCCGACAGCGCCGTTTGAACTGCTCGTACAGGCGGATCTTCGTCCGCAGGCGCAT
>CALKIA010000400.1 GCA_937988705.1 uncultured Chloroflexota bacterium
GTAGGTGATGCCCCAGAATTCGAGGCTGTCCAGCACGCCCATGTTGATGTCATCAGCATACGGATAGCCGTAATTGGCGAAGATAGCCACCGGACTGGCGATATCGAACTTGTTGATGCGTCCATCTTCAATCGTGGGCAGCACGACATCATCATCCGCATAGGCGACGACCGCCAAGGACATCAGCAGTAGAGCGAGCACGGCGAGAATAGTGAGATTACGCTTCATGAGATTGTGTACTCCTTGTCTGAATTCGAACTTGACCTAAGCATAGTTTTTCGCTGTGAGGAACTCAGGTAGAGAATGTGGAGTCTCGTCGGTGCGGAGTAAACTTTCTGTAAACTCGTGGGCGCAAAAAAACACCCCCGGATTTACACGTCGGGGGTGTCAAAAACTGCGGCTCAAACCGCGGCTTTACGCGCCAACCTGCGGCGCGCTAATGATCACGGGCTGGTTCAGCGCAGAGAAGTCGACGATGCTGGTCACCGTCGAGACACTGCTCCCCCCATTGGGGCTGGTCGCCGCCGTTTCGATCACACTGTAGATGCGGTGCACGAAGCCATCGTCCTGCCCGACGTACACCGCAATCGTGATCGCCACGTTCGCCGGGTCAAGCGTTTGATCAAAGGCGGGGCGCTCTCCATCGGTTGGCGGCGTGCCCTGACCATTAGTCGGCGGCGCAGGCGGTGTAACGTCGGCGGCGGGTGCGCCACTCCGCTCATCTGCTCCACCCTGGGGCGGCTGGCCGCCGCCAAAACCACCGCCACCGAACCCGCTGCTGCCGCGCAGCAAAACGCTGGCATCACTGTCGATGACCGCCTGCGCATCAAGACTGATCTGGTAGACATGCATCGCCTGACCGTCAATCGTGTCATCGGGCAGCGCGCTGATCGCCGTGATGGACTCCGCGCTCATGGGGAACAACAGCCCAGCGAGCGCCTGCGCCGATACATTACCTGTCGCGCTCATCAGCGGCAGCCCCGCCGTCTGATCTGTGCCATCCGCGCTCAGTTCAAACCAGCCGTGCGGCAGCGTCGTCTGGTCATTTTGACCGGACAGCTGCCCCATCTGCGCCCCATCCAGATTGATATAGGTCACGCCGTCCAGCACGATGTACTGAATGGTGTTCTGCATCTGGTTATCGCCCATCTGGATCACCGTGGATTGCGAACCAGAGAGATTCCAACTGCCATCAGCCGCGAGGCTCACATCCCACTGCGCCTGTCCCTGCTGCTGACCGCCGCCAAAGCCGCCTTCACCGCCGCTGCGTTCGGTCAGGCTTTGCGCCGTAACATGCAGACTTGTCCTGGCGCGCGTCTGCTCAAAGGCTTGCACGACCGTATCCACCACCGTGGGGTCAGCTTGCGCATACGCGCCACTGAATGCGCCCACAACTAGAGCCAGCACAGCAAGTAGACTAATGCGTTTCATCTTGGATTTCCTTCACGTCGTCGAGTGTGTAAATAGAGTCATAGCCTAATCTCCAGTCAAAGCGATGCAAGCGGTCGCGGCGGAGACATATTCCCCGTTCACCCACCCCGCTTGCCCAGCGTACTGAACGCGCCACCAGCCATCGGTATTGACCTCATAGGCCGTGACTGTTGTGCCATACGGGATGGTCGTGATAAGCTGCGCCTCGGCGTTCGGCTCGGCCCGGAGATTTAAGTTATAGATGGTGAGCAAGTCGCAGCTGGCAGCGGCGGTTGCCGGCGTCGCCGTCGCAATGACGAAGGGCGTCGCGGTCACCGCGAGCGTCGGCGTGATCGTCGGCAGTACTGCTTGACGCACGGGCGCACGCGTCGGCACTTCCGTCGCGGTTGCGGCTGGTGTCACGGTCGTATCGGCTTCCTGGGTCGATTCGACCGCAGCGAAGCCAACCGGCGCTTCGAAGCCAGCCGGTGCGGCGGGGAAACTGATATTCGTAGTCGTTCCCGTGCCTGACGTATCCGTTGCGCCTGCCGCAACATCCGTGCTGCCCGGCGCCACGGGCGCTGCCCCAAAAGCTGGAAAGGCTCCGGTGTTGGCCGCGCTGACGGTCGCATTCGGGATGAAGGTGAAAATCGTCGGCGTGGCGATCAGACCAACCACGAGCAGAAGGCTCACGCCGACGCCGAGCAGTCCATAGGAGCGGCTGACTTTGCGGCTCGAACTGCGCAGTTCACGCACCAGCAGCACCAGGCCGAACAGCGCCGTAACCGCCGCGCTGCTGACGATGATCAGCGTGAGCATGGCGGGCAGCGTTTGCCGCGCTGTACCCCACGCGAACACGCCAACTGGGATCAGCACTGCGAGATAGGCGAGCAGCAGCCCGAAAAGGTTCGCGTGCGGGTGTTTACGCAGCGTCTGAATGATCGAGTACAGGACAAAGGGCAGCGGCACGAAACCGCCAAGCAGCATGAGTTGTTCCATGAGAAACCTTCACTTTCCGCGCTACTCGTAGCGCAGGGCATCAATCGGGTTTAGACCAGCAGCACGACTGGCGGGATAGACGCCAAAGAACACGCCTACGCTCACCGAAATACCGACCGCGAGCAGAATGCTCGACGCTTGCACGACGACCGACAGGCTGTCAACCAGCGCCGAGATCAGCAGCGAACCGCCAACCGCCAGCCCAATGCCGATTAAACCGCCGAATAAGGCCATGACGACCGCTTCGGTCAGAAACTGGAAAATAATGTCGCCCCGCTGCGCGCCGACCGCCTTCCGCAGGCCGATCTCACGGGTGCGCTCGTTGACCGTAACGAGCATAATGTTCATCACGCCGATGCCGCCGACGACCAGCGAAATCCCCGCCAGCACGCCGAGGAACACGGTCAGCGTTTCGATGGTGGTGGACAGCGAGTCGATGATGGTCGTCGCCGTGAACAGGCGGAAATCGTCGTCAGCGCTCGAAGCGATATTGCGTTCTTCACGTATGACGCGCGTCGCTTGTTCAATCGCCGCGGCCACCAGTTCATTGCTGACCGCTTTGATCTGAATTGTGTTGATGACCGGGTCGCCTGTCAGACTGCGCGCTGCGTTCAACCGCGTCTGCGCGGTCGTCAGCGGCACGACGATCAGGTCGTCGTTATCGCCTCCCGTATCATCCAGCAGGCCGATTACTTCAAAAAAGACCGAGCGCACGCGGATTTGCTGACCAATCGGATTTGCGGTTTCAAACAGGTTTTCCGCCGTTTCCACCCCAATGATGGCAACCCGCGCGCTCTCGTTCAGTTCGGCCTGCGTGTACATGCGCCCGCTGCTGATCGAGCGGTCGTTGACATCGAGATATTCCGTCGTTGCGCCCGTCACGGAAATACTATCTTCGACGCCGTCATAGACGACGGTGTAATTTCCGCTGGTAGTCGGCATGGCATAGGCAATCGCGGGAGCGCGGCTTTCATCCGCTACTGCGTCGGCTAGCGACTGCGTGAGCGGATTGGTCGAACTGTTGCCAGTCAGCGACAGGCGGATCAGGCTCGCACCCAAGCCTTCAAACTGCGACGTGATGCTGGACTGGACCGCTTGACCGAGTGAGAGCAGCAAGACCACCGACGTAATGCCAATGATGATTCCGAGCATGGTCAACGTGGTGCGCAGCTTATTGCCCAGAAGCTGTGTGAGGGCGATTCGGATGTTTTCAAAGATGGGAGTGAACATCATTCGAACCTCAACGCTTGAATCGGGCTCATCTTGGCGGCGCGGTTAGCCGGAAACAGCCCGAAGAAAATGCCAATCCCGCTGCTGACGCCCGTCGCCAGCAAAATCACATCCGGGCTGAGGCTGAACG
>CALKIA010000401.1 GCA_937988705.1 uncultured Chloroflexota bacterium
ATCCAGCCAATCAGGTGGATGTTGCCCCGCAGTGCACTCGTGATGTTGCTTGCGCCGAAACCGTTCGAATTGGCCAGGTAAACATCCATGCGCCCGTCAACGCTCGGGCTTACACCCGTGAAGACGATCCAGCGGCCGTCAGGTGAAAACGCGGGTTCGCACATGCTCGGTGGCGGGTTACCGCTGGCAATATTGTTGAGGTTGGAGTCATACACAATGACACCGTACGGGCAGTCTGAGCCGATGCCGCCGATGGCGATGCGCGTACCATCGGGCGACCACGCCGCCGACATGCCGTAGCGCGTGAAGATTAGGTCACGAATGCGCCCAGTTTCCTCGCCACCCAGACCCGCCAGCACGATCTCGGAGCTTGCTCCGGCCGCCTGATAGATCACCTGTTGTCCCGTCGGCGACCACGATTCGGCCAGCTTCAACGGATCAGCACCGTTCAGCAGTTGGCGCGAATCACCGCTCACCACATCCGTGATCCACAGTGACCGCTCCGGGTCACCGAACAGCGGATCGCCCGCCGCGTAGACCACCTGCCGCGGATTCAACCAGCGCGGCGGTTCGCTCACCCACACATCGGACACCTGGGTGACCTGCCGCGTTGTGATATCCATGACGAAGACGTTGCCGCCTGTAGGCGTATCGGTCGAGCCGTCACAGGAGCCCGGTTCGCCGGGAATCCAGCTGGGACAGCGCAACCGATCGGACACGAACATCAGATACTGCCCATCGGGTGACCACGACGGGAAGAAATCATATGAGCCGTGATTGGTGATGTTCGTCGGGTTGGTGCCATCGTGGCGAATCGTGAAGATGTCAAGGTCGTAGCCCGTCGCGAGCACGACTGCGAGTTGTTCGCCATCGGGTGACCACACCGGTTCGCTGTAGATGCCGCGCTGCGTCAGCGTGTCGATCGGTAAAATACGCCCAGTGATGCCAATCTCCAGATCGACGAGATACAGACCCGAAACGGCCGAGTTATTGCTTGGTCGCATGTAGGCGATCGAACGGCCATTCTGCGAAATGAACACGTCTGCACCCGTCGCCGCCTCAAATTGCAGGATCGGAATCCGGCCGTTGGCCGCGGTGGGGGAGACATAATACAGCACTTCGATATCGTTCCCCGGTTGTGGGGTGCGGGCATCACCGACCGTATCGCGATTATTGGTATTCAGATAGGCCAGCAGCGGCGAATTCAACAGGCTGAGGATATTATCCGGCGCTTCGATGAAATTGGTGTTGTCGTAATAGGTGAACGTTGCGACCGCGCCCGGCGTATTGGAGGGCGTCGGCGTCACGGTAAACGTCGGTGTGAGCGAAGGCGTCAGGGTGACGGTTGGGGTGAGCGTCGGCGTCGGTGTGTCGGTCGGTTGTGGGGTCAGCGAGGGCGTGACAGTCAGCGTCGGGATCTCGGTCGGCGTCGCGGTGGGAGTCACGGTCGGTGCTGCACTCATATTGCACGCCGCGCTGGTCAGAAGCACCAGCATGAGCGCGACACGCACACGATTGAACAAGCGTAAAGGCATATGCAACGTCCTGCGTCGTAATAACGAGCGGATAGCATAGCAATGAACGCCGCCGACGTATAGGGGGATCAACCCGGCGATCCCCCTACGGTCACTTCGGACTTGTCCAGCACTCATTTCAATGCCCGCTGGCGGGGCGCACCTTACTCCGCTGGCGCAGCAATACTGGACAATGCGGTCTAGGGTATGATCGGTGCGCAGTCGGCTGTGCAGGATAAATAGTCTTCGGTCACCCCGCAGATGCTATCCCCGCACACATCCAGCACCGTGATGTTGGCTGAATAGGTTTCGATGCTGCTATCGGGGCGGTAGACAGTCAGTACCTTCATGACCGAAGAGGTGAGGCTGCAATCGGTTAGCGAGCCTTGCGGCGCCACTGGCGTCTGATTGATGTCTGCGCTCGACACGGAACCCGTGACATTCCAGACCAGCGTCACACACTGACCGACATTGATCGTCGGGGGCGTCGCATAGAAGCTCCCTGACCATACTGGGGTCGGTGGGGTGAGGGTTGGCACAAACACGGGGACGACCAGCACATCACCAACGCGAATCACATTGGCATCCGGGATGCAGTTGGCGACTTGCAGCTGCGTGAAGTTGACCCCCGCGCGGGAGGCGATATTCGCGAGTGTGTCGCCGGGCTGCACGGTATAGCGCTGCGTCCAGTCCGTGCGCGGCAAACACAAAGTCGGTGTGACGGTCGGCGTGGAGATATTCGGTCTGCTTGTGCCTTGCGGCAGTGGAACTTCATCGTCCAGCAGCGTGACGGGCAGATGCTGCACCAGTTCCGGCGGAATTGGTTGGGTTTCGGAGGGCGGGCCGGTGATGATCCAATCCTCGTCAATCGGCAGCGTAATCAGATCGCCTTGCAGCACCACACGCACTTGATCGAACGCTGTGACGACGGCCGCGCCTTCCAACGTGGCGAGTGTGAGCACATCTTCTGCGATCGCGGTGATGTAGACGGTTGAGCCGAGGATCACGTCCGCGCCGTTGAGCGCCATTTCGACCTGCGTCCCCTGTGGCGACTGAATCAGCAGACCAGAGGGCGCTTCTTCACACTCCACTCCCTGATTGATGCTGGTTTCCACTTTGACGAGCTGCATATCTGGCGTCGGGTTTTCGAGCGTGGCATCCCCGAACAACAAGAAAGTCACGTTTTGGCCGGGCAGTGTATCGGGCAGGTTCGCCTGCGCTTTGAGGACGGCAATACCCCATTGATTGGCGGTGTCGCTAAAAGGCGTGGAGCTGATGCGCCGGATCGAGGTCAGGTCAACGACATCCCCGGCCGCCGTGAAGGCGAAGGTTTGATCGGCCTGAAATTCCACATCGATGAGTTGGTTGCCGTAGCAGGCTTGATTGCGCGCCAGCCCGTCACAAGCCACGCCGACGGTGGTGACTGCGCGCTGGACGAGATCGGTACACTGCGGTGAAGTGGTCTGCGCGCCGGGCAAACTGGCGGCGGGCAGCGCCACCAGCCCTGTGATCAACATGAGCAGCAAAATACGGAGTACCCGCATCAAGTATCCCCTTTGGCTAAAACACGCACTCTTGGATCATAGATCAGATTTTAAAATATAGTACGAACCGCGCTTTTCGCCCATTTTACGCAGAATATTTTTTGTAACTAAATCGGCGAGGTCACGGCGGATGGTTTCGGGATGGACGTCGGGGCACAGCCCTTGCAGATCGCTGTTCGTGATGCGTGTGTTGCCTTGGGCATGCAGGTAGATCAGGGCCGCTTCCTGACGCGGGTTGATGGCCAACCCTTGATAGCGGCCGTTGAAGTGGGGCAGGGTATCGCCCGGGGGTATTTCGGGCGGCGGTGGGGGTTCAATCGTCTGGTTGTAGAGCAGCACACGGAAACCGCCTGCGGTTTCGGCAAAATCCGGGTCGCGCAGCCGGACTTCGCGCATGAGGGCGATCACGCGATCCACCCCGTAGCCGAGGCGCTCGATAAAGCCCATATCGGAGAGCACCTGCACGATGACCGGATTGCGCGAGAAGCGCTCGTCCTTGATATTGTCAATCGTGACCGGGCCGGGTAAACCGCCGGGGCTGGTCACTTCCATGCGGTCGCGGAAGAGAAACAGGCGAATCTCGTCGCCGCTGATGCTGTAATCGCGGTGGGCGACGGCGTTGACGACCAGTTCCCGTGCTGCTTCCAGCGGGTATTCGTAGCTTTCGGCGCGTGCCATCGTCTTGCCGATGCTCACACCCTTACGCAGATGATCGTGGAGGAACGTCTCGGCGCGGCGAATCTGATCGGGCAGCGTGCCGCTGATGTCCTCGCGGTTGAAGCTGTCGCTCATCGCTTCACCCGCAAACCGCACCGCTGTGATCGCCGCGCCACGCAGGAAGCGCTGTGGTTCTTTGCCAAACAGCAGAATCCCGGCGTTGGTAGGCCGCAGTCGCCCTTCGTGTCGTACCAGGCAGGCCCGGCGCAGCAGGGCGGTTTCGGGGTTAGTTTCGCCGGGGAGATTAGCGGCATAGGCTTTGGCGCGATTCCAATCGATATCGTCGAGGCTCGCGCCGTAGACGATCTCGGTTTCGAAGCTGACTTCGCCGCGCTGGATCAGCAGGCGGCGCAGGTCGCGCGGCTTGAGCGGCTTATTATCCACGCCTTGACGAACGAGGAAGCGCCCATCAAACGAGTAGACATGGGGCATCCCCGGCGGGATGCGGGCGATGATCACGGTTTTGCCGGTGACTTGCGCGCTGACGGGCAGCGGGATGATCAACGCGGGTTCGATAGCGAGCGCCGCTTGCAGCACGCGGTCGATGACCGTCGCCGGATCACGTACACCCATAACGGCGTTATTCAAGCTCACGCCGAGAACTAACGTGCCGCCATACGTATTGGCCATGGCGGTGAGCGAGGCGGCGATCGTTTCGACCGCCGCCCCCTCCACCAACCAATCGAGACGTTCCGTGCGCCCGCTCTTGATGCTCTCCGCCAGATCATCCGCATTCATGATTATTCGTCGTCCGAGTCGTCTTTGTCGTCCTTGTCGCGTTCGCGTCGAATGCGATCCAGCCGCCGTTCACCCGTCGGGGGTTCAAGCAAGACCAGATCCAGCACCTGCTGCATATCTTTGACGGGGTGGATGGTGAGGTCGGCCAGCGCCTCTTTCGGGATATCCACCAGATCTTTTTCATTCTGCGCGGGCAGAATCACGTGCTTGACGCGTGCGCGCCGCGCCGCCAGCACCTTCTCTTTGACGCCGCCGACGGGTAGTACTTTGCCGCGCAGCGTGATCTCGCCGGTCATGCAGAAATCGCTGCGCACTTTGCGTTCGGTGAACGCCGAAATCAGCGCAGTGGCGAGCGTGATGCCCGCCGATGGCCCTTCTTTAGGGACAGCACCTTCGGGCAAATGCACATGCACGTCAAAGTTGTCGAAGTCGTCGTAGGGCACGCCGAACTCGTCCGCGCGGTAGCGGAGATAGCTTAAGGCGGCCTGCGCCGATTCCTGCATCACATCGCCGAGCGACCCGGTGAGCATCAGGTTACCTTTGCCCGCGAGGATCGAGACTTCGATGGTCAGCACGTCGCCGCCGAACGGCGTCCACGCCAGACCCGTGGCGATCCCAATCTCATCCTGATCATTGGCTCGGATGTCGTCGAAGGGCGGCGGGCCAAGGAGCTTTTCGACCTGTTTGGACGTGATCTTGTGCGGGTAGGGTTTGCCTTCCGCCGTCAGGCGGGCTACCTTGCGCGACACGTTAGCAATTTCGCGATTCAGGTTGCGCACGCCCGCTTCATAGGTGTACTCGCGGATGATGGTTTGCAGCGCGGGCGTCTCGAAGACGACTTTCTTTTCCTTCAAGCCGTTCGTTTCGATCTGCTTGGGGATGAGGAACTTGCGCGCAATCGCCAGCTTTTCCTCTTCGGTGTAGCCATTGAACTCGATGATTTCGAGGCGATCCATCAAAGCCGGCGGCAGCGGATCGAGATCGTTGGCCGTCGTGATGAACAGCACTTTCGACAGATCATAGGGCACGTCGAGATAGTGATCGAAGAACGCGCCGTTCTGCTCCGGATCGAGGATTTCCAGCAGTGCCGCCGACGGATCGCCGTGGAAGTCCATGCCGAGCTTGTCGATCTCGTCCAGCATGAACACCGGGTTGGTCTTCCCGCCGCGGCGCATGGTTTGCAGGATGCGACCGGGCAGCGCGCCAATATATGTGCGCCGGTGCCCGCGAATTTCCGCCTCATCGCGCACGCCGCCGAGGCTGACGCGCACGAATTCGCGCCCCAACGCCGAGGCGATGCTCTTGCCGAGCGACGTTTTGCCGACGCCGGGCGGGCCGACGAAGCAGAGAATCGGACTGTTCATCTGGTCGGGCGCGAGATTGCGCACGGCGATGTATTCGAGGATGCGATCCTTGACCTTCGGCAGGCCGTAATGTTCCTCATCGAGGATTTTCTGGGCGCGCGCCACATCCAGCTGATCTTCGGTGGCGTCATGCCATGGCAGCGCGGTCAGCCAATCGATGTACGTGCGGACGATGCCGACTTCCGGTGCCATCGGCGTCATGATCGCGAGGCGCGACAGTTCCTTCATCGCCTTCTCGTGGACTTCCGGTGGCAGTTCGGCATTGATGATCTGCTCGCGGACTTCGTCCAATTCCTGCTGGAAAACGTCTTCTTCGCCCAGTTCGCCCTGAATGACGCGCAGTTGTTCGCGCAGGTAGATTTCGCGCTGGGTGCGATCCATCTCCTGATGCACCTGACTGGTGATCTCATCCTTGAGTTCCAGCACGCTCAGTTCTTGACCGAGCAGTTCGGTCACGCGGCTGAGACGCCCTTCGGCGTCGAGGTTTTCCAGTAAGCGCTGACGCTCGTCCATCGGCAGTGTGAGCGTTGAGGCAATCAAGTCGGCCAGCCAGCCGGGGCTGGTCGCGTTGAGCGCGTAGAGCAGTACTTCTTCCGGCAGATTGTCGTTGAGTTCGACCGCTTGCCGGAACAGATTCAGCGCCGCCTGCATGGTGGCGCTGGCCTTCTTGGTGGAGGGATTCGTTTCTTCCAGCACACGCGCTTTGGCGATGTAATACGGCTCGGTCTGCGTGAATTCCGTCACCTGCACGCGCCGCCGACCTTGCCCGAGGGCGCTCTGGGTGTCGTCCGGCAGACGCAGCACCCGTCCGATGGCGATTTCCACGCCCGCGCGGTACAAGTCGTCGACTGAAGCATCGGTGAGCAGCGGGTTTTTGAGCGCCAAGCCGATCACCGTCTGGTTGGAGACATAGGCATGTTCTGCCCCCGCAATGGCTTTCTTGCTGCGCAGGGGTAGGGGAGAGACGACGTTCGGAAAAATCACCTGATCGCGCAGCGGGAGCACCACACAGGTGATGAGACCGTCCGCGTCGGTTTCGGCGTTTTCGATGTCGTAGAACTGATTGATACCAGTCTGATCGGTCAAATCGGGGTTGTCCTGTAGTTACGATAATAGATGGGGGAATATAGCTCTTATTTTACAGCAATCACCGCGTAGGGTAAAGCGCCGTTAACCGGGGGTTTCGGATCGTCAGGAAAGCGGCGGGATGGATGGCGATTCGGGAAATCGCAGATTCTTAGCTAGACTTGACTGATCGCTTAATCACAAGGATATGTCCGGTATGGAAAAACCTACTCGGGTCTTTGACGGGCACAATGATACGCTGACCCGGATCTATCGGGCTGGCGCGGACGCCGGGTCGGCCTTCCTCAATGGGGGTCTCGCTGGACACCTGGATGTGCCCCGCGCCCAGCAAGGCGGTCTGGCGGGCGGTTTGTTCGCCATTTTCACACCGCCGCCACCCGAGTCACCGGAGATTGATCAGGCGTACGGGGTCACCTTCACCGCCGAGGGGTACAGCGCCGCCGAACGCAGCCCCATTGATCCGGCCTATGCGCGCGCTTTCACCGAAGCGAATCTCGACCTTGCTCAACGTTTGGCGAACGACTCCCACGGGCAGGTGCGGATCGCCACCAGTGTGACCGAACTCCAGCAGTGCTTCGATAGCGGGCAGTTGGCACTGGTGCTGCATCTGGAAGGCGCGGAGGCCATTCACGCCGACTTGAGTAACCTCGAAGCGTATTATCAGCGGGGTGTGCGTTCCATCGGTCTCGTGTGGAGCCGCCCCAACGCCTTTGGTTATGGCGTTCCATTTCGTTTTCCCGATGTGCCGGATATTGGGTCGGGCTTGACCGATGCCGGCAAACGACTGGTCCGGTCGTGTAATGATCTGGGCATTCTCATCGATCTGGCGCACCTGAATGAAAAAGGCTTCTGGGATGTGGCGGCCTGTTCAAATGTGCCGCTCGTCGTCACGCATGCCGATGTTCACGCCCTGTGCCCCTCCACGCGCAACCTGACTGACCTCCAAATTGAGGCCATTGCCGATTCGGGCGGTGTTATGGGCATCAATTTTGAGACTCTCAACACCCACCCGAAAGCCAGCTTTGAACAGGATGTGCCGCTGACGCAGATCACCATGCATATCAACTATGTGCGCGATCTCGTCGGCATCGATCATGTGGCGTTCGGGTCAGATTTCGATGGCGCAGATATGCCGACGCCCCTCAAAGATGCAGCCGGACTGCCCCGCCTCATCGAGGCGCTGCGCGCCGAAGGCTACAGCCAGCGTGATGTCGAGAAAGTCGCTTATGCGAACTGGCGCCGGGTCCTCCAATCGACATGGAAGTGAAGCGGGTGGGTCAATCTAGCAAGAATACCGGACGTCAGTTAGACTAAACGGCTGTTTTGGGATAAGGACGGACGTTTCGATACATGCGAATCCCGATTTGGCTGACCTTGATCGCTGCGCTGGTGGTGGTGATGGGCGTGATTATCATTGGATCGGCGCTGGTAGTACCTGATCAACCTCTGATCACGGCGGCACAGTTTTCATCCGACACGATTACGCCGAACGCTGATGGCAGCGACGATATTGCAATCTTCTCATATACCCTGACAAAAAATGCGCGCGTGACGCTCACGCTGGAAAGCGCCGACGGTCATCTGTTCGCTTTCCGGCAGGATGAGCCGCGCATCCCCGGTGACTACCGCGTTGAATTCAGCGGGGTGGTCGATGGTTTCACGCTGGACGGCGAAGATTTCGGCGACCAGCAGATTTTGCAGCGCCTGATCCCCGACGGTGTCTATACGTGGCGCTTAAGTGCGACGACCGAAGCGGGCGAAACCGCCGAGCAAACGGGCACGTTCACCATCATCGGGGGGGATGCGCCGCTGCCGCTGCTCACCGATTTCACCGTCTACCCGCAGCTCTTCACGCCGAATCAGGACGGCATTGCGGATCGCTCGCAGATCAACGTGTTTCTCACCAAAGAGGCCACGCTGACCGCCTATTTGATCGACCCGAACGGCGAACGCCTGTATATTTCGGAACGCTTCGAAGATTCGCGTCCCGGCGAAGCGGGGCGTCACCTCTTCGATTACGAGGGCGGCGTCGATCTCGGCGCGAACCCGCCGCCGGATGGCACCTATCCGCTGGTAGTGCATGCGCAGGATGCGGTTGGACAACGCGTGCAGCGCGAATCGACGCTCACGATTCAGACGGGCGGCAAACCGCGGGCGCAGATCATCCCCCAGCCGATCGGTATGAGCGTGATCTGGGAAGTCGTACCCTACGATCCAGCCTATGCCTCGACGCGCGAGCAGCAAGGCGCGCTCGCGCCGATGCCAACCGATCCGCAGTCGTTGGATATCACACGCCTCGGCGTGCCCCAGGGCGAACTGCTCGTGTTCAAGCTGACCGTCGAAAACTACAGCGATGTCCCCATCCGCACGACCGGGCCTGAACCGGGCGTCGTCTACGACTGGGAGCAGCGCGCGCCGTCGCTCGGCTGGATGGAGGAGGCGGGGGCGTGGCGCATCGGCATCGAATGTCAAACTTCGGCGGCGAGCTACCCGTGGCGCTGGGCGCTGGGCACGCGCGATCAGCTGACGGCGGTCGTAGATCCGGACAGCGGTAACACTTACTATTACCTCATGCCGGGGGAAACCAGCGTCGTGTGGGGCGGTATTCGCATGAACCGCATCGAGAACCTGAACCCGCAAAACTGCTGGGCGGGGTTGATCCACGAGTACGTGGAAGTCAGCGAACGGAACCGCAATGTCGGCCCACGTGAGATTTTTGTGATTGAGGCCGCGAATTGAGCATAGAATGAGGTATCCCCTCGTCCTGACGAAAAGGAGTCGCGCCATGAAACGCCTGTTAGTCCTCCTGCTGTGCCTCAGTTTAGCCACGGTGCTGGCGTCGTGCCGGCGCGGTGACGCGGGACCTGTCTCGCAGCCCACGCTGACGCCGACGCCGCGTTCGACCTCGCTGCCCCCGGTCGCCACACCGATTCCGGTCGGCGCGGAGGGGAACGCTGTGCGCATGGTGTTTGCAGTCGGCGCGATCACAAGTACCGAAGAAGATGAAGTGCAGACGGCCATCGATGGCTTACAGGCAGCGCTTCTCGAAGAAACCAGCCTGATTGTCGAAGTGACGCGCGCGGCCACCGATGCCGAAGCGATCACCGCGCTGTGCGACTCGGTCGCGGGCACGGTGACGGTCGCATGGTTGAACGGGGTCGCCTATACCGCCGCCGCCGCGCAAAACTGCGGCACAGCGGCGCTGCAAGTCGCCCGCGAAGGCAGCACCACCGAACGTGCGCTGCTCGTCCACAACACCCGCAGCGGCATTTCCAGTGTGAGCGACATGGCCGACAAGAACTTTTGCCGCGTGAGCGCGACCGATTTTTATACATGGCTGCTGCCCTCGATTATGTTGGCCACCAGCGGTTTCTCGACCGCGAGTTTTGCCTCGATTACCGATTACGACGATGTACCCGAACTCATCGCCGCTCTTGAAGACGGCGACTGCGATGCGGCGGGCGTCTCCCAAAGCGCCTATACGACGGCGGGCAGCCGCGTCGACGATTTACCCGGCGGCATCGAAGTCCCGATTGGCATACTGACCTACCCCGAAAGCCTCCCGTTAGGGCAGGCACAGGCACTCACCGACGCGCTGATCGCCATTGCCAATGGCACGCGCGGCACGCTGCTCGCGCCGCTGCTTGGTCAGGATGCGCTCGTCGAAGTCGAGACGGATACGCTGACGGCTGTCCGTACCGCCATCACCCGCGCGGGCGTTGACCTGAGCGAAATGGCGGGCAGTTAGCCCGTTGGCTTATGGCTGATCTGGCTGTCGTCATTGTCACGTGGAATGTGCGCGATCTGGTGCTCGATGCGATCGGCAGTCTGTACGCCGATTTGTACGAAAGCGGACTCGACGCCGATGTGTATGTCGTCGACAGCGCGTCTTCTGACGGCACGCCCGACGAAATTCGCAGCAAGTTTCCGCAGGTCAAGCTGATTGTGAGCGCGACGAATCTCGGCTTTGGCGCGGCGAACAACGTCGCAATCCGGCAGATCATGGCGGACGATCCACCGCCCGTCGTGTACTTGCTCAACCCGGACACCCACACGCAGCCCGCAGCGACGAAGCGCTTGCAGCGTCATTTGCTTTCGGATACACGGATCGGTTTGGTAGGAGCGCAGTTGGAATACGAGGATGGAACGTTCCAGCATGGCGCATTCACGTTCCCCGGCTTGCGTCAGTTGTGGACGGAATTCTTTCCCACCCCCGGTCGTCTCATCGAAGGGCGTTTCAACGGGCGCTACCCCAAAGGCCTGTACAATCTGGGCGTGCCGTTCCCGGTCGATTTTGTCCTCGGCGCGACGATGATGCTCCGGCGTGAAGTTATCGAAGCCACCGGCATG
This sequence comes from uncultured Chloroflexota bacterium, assembly GCA_937988705.1. Classification (GTDB taxonomy): domain Bacteria; phylum Chloroflexota; class Anaerolineae; order Aggregatilineales; family Phototrophicaceae; genus Flexifilum. Next base: position 11,314 of record CALKIA010000401.1, read on the forward strand.
TTCGACGACGGTTTCTTCATGTACTGTGAAGAAATCGATTGGGCGTGGCGCATTCACGCTGCGGGCTGGTCAGTTCACACGGTTCCTAAAGCGCGCGTGACGCATTTCGCCGGAAAGAGCAGTGCGCAGGTGCGTCCACAAATGCTGATCCAGTTGTGGAAGAGCCGTCTGCGTCTGTACAGCAAGCACTACCCTACGCCGAAAGTGCTCGCCGCGCGGCTGTTGATCGCTCTGGGCATGACGTTGAAGCTCCGGCAGACACCCGCCGGTACGGAACACGACGCTTACCGCACCATCCGTGATCTGGCTCTAGGAAGAGGCTAATATGCGGCTCGCGGCGATCATCCTGACCTACAACGAGGCGGAACACGTCGCCGCGTGCATCGAATCGGTGCGCTTTGCCGATACGGTGATCGTGTTCGACTCGTTCAGCACTGATCAAACCGTCCAACTAGCGCAAGCGGCGGGCGCGACCGTGATCCAGAACCGCTTTGAGGATTACGCCCGCCAGCGCAATGCGGCGCTGCAGGCGGTCGCTGTGACCGCCGATTGGGTGCTGTTTGTTGATGCCGACGAACGTGTGACGCCCGAACTGGCGCGCGAAGTCCGCGAGAAAATTCAACTGCCGGGCTTTTCCGGGTGGCGCATCCCCCGCGAGAATTATCTGTTCGGTCACCGGACGCGCGGCGGCGGTTGGTTCCCCGATTACCAGACGCGGCTGCTCAAGGTGGGTGAAGCGCACTTCGACCCCGAACGCCGTGTGCATGAAGTGACGATTTTGCAGCAGGATTGCGGCACGCTCGCTCAGCCGTTCATCCACTACAACTACAAGAATGTCGCGCAGTTTCACCAGAAACAGAAAGCGTACTCCGCCTACGACGCGCAGATTCTATTTGAGCAGGGGATTCGCCCGAAGCCGCAGAATTACATCCTGCAACCGCTGCGCCAGTTCTGGTGGCGCTTCGTCACGCTCAAGGGATATATCGATGGGCTGCATGGCTTCCACATGGGGCTGTTGATGGCGCGCTACGAGCTGCGGAAGTATGTACTGCTGCGCGGGCTGTGGGCGAATGCTTCGTAAGGCTAAACCTCACACCCTTCTTCTGAGCTTCACGGCTTAGGAAACAAAAAGGACGCGCCGGTGCGCGTCCTACGCTTGGAGTTAGACGGGGGCGATCATCGTGATCGCCCCCGTTGCTGTCTACTCAGTTTTCGGGATGATCACACCATAACCGCTGGTGCGGCGCTTATAAACCACATTGACGGTCTGCGTCTGGTCGTTGAAGAAGATGAAGAAGGTGTGCCCGAGCAGTTCCATCTGCTCAATGGCTTCGTCTTCGTTCATCGCCGTGACATACACCTCTTTATGGCGAATGATCGGATCGGCTTCCTCTTCTTCCAGTCCGTCGACATTGGGCGCGGTCTCGGCGGCATTCAGCTCCTCGAGCGAGGCACTGAAGCGCGGGCGACCCTTACGACTCCGCTTGCTCTTGAAGCGTTCGATCTGGCGGTGAATCTTTTCGATGGCCAGATTCAGCGCGGCTTCGGCGTCTCCAGCGCTGGTTTCTTCCGCGCGCAGGATCGCCCCACGTTGGTGGCGAATGGTGATTTGCGCGCTTAAAATGTTATCGCCGCGTCGTGTGTGCTGGCGGGCGAAGTCCACCCGCACATCCTGGATATTCGGCAGGTATTTGTCAAGTCGAGCAAGTTTCTTCTGTGCATATTCTTCCAGCGTCTCTGTGATCTTCAGATCGTCACCCCGAACTTGGATTTCCATACGAGACTCCTTATGTTGATGGGAAGAAGGAACGATTACAGGCGTGCGGCAGTTACGGTCAAAGCGTAGACCGCCACCGCGCCCACGTTGAACAGCGCGTGCGCCGCCTCTTGAAGCGTTGCGCCCGTCGTCTGTACATCGTCAATGAGAAGAATGCGCTGACCGGAGATCAGGCGAGGATCCGCGTGAAAAGCGTCGTGCAGATTTTGTTGTCGTTCGCTGCGGGAGAGCCCAACTTGCGAGGCGGTAGACCGCACTCGGGTGAGGGCTGAAGGAAAACAAGGAAGAGATAGCGACTGTGCCATGCGTTCTCCTATCAGTTGAGACTGATTATACCCCCGCTCACGGAGGCGAGTAGTGTGCAATGGCACGGGGATGATCATGTCAAGTGTCCATCCCAACAAACGATAACTTACTGCCAGCCGATCTCCCAGTGGGACGGCAAGCGCGCGAGCATCAGCATATTTTAGCGCATGGATACTGTGCTGTAAAATGCCGCCATGTGTTGCGGTGGCGGCGAGCGCGTTGAGGGGTGGTAGGCGGCGGGTGCGCGGGCTGATCGGCTCGGCGTCCAGTTGAGCCTGACAGCGATCACACCAGATCGTATCGACCGTGTCGCAGCCGACACAGCGAGGCGGAAAGACCCAATCAAGGGCGGCGTTCATCCAACCAGAGAAGTGCGATCCTAATCCGCGTTGGATTCCTAGGCCAGTGCCATCATCCGACATCGGTCAAACCTTGACCTATTACGTCAACCGTTTTGGTGCGCGGGCGCGCTGAACTGCGCCCGCGCGGCGGCGGCGCCGCTAAAAGACGGCGTTCACTTCACTGGATCCGAATAGAATGATGAGCGATGGGCCGAGCAGCACGATCCAAATCGACGGGAAGATCAGGAAAACCATCGGGATCATCATCTTCACTGGCGCTTGATGCGCTTTTTCCTGCGCGCGCTGGCGGCGCTTCACACGCATCTGGTCGGACTGGACGCGGAGGATTTTCGCCATGCTCACGCCCAACTGATCAGCCTGAATGATAGCGGCGACGAACGCGGTCACATCCGGCACATCCATGCGGTTTGCCATGTCGCGCAGCGCATCGCGGCGCATTTTACCGAGCTGAATTTCTCGCAGCACGCGCCCGAAGGCGATAGCGAGTTCATTTTCCCACTTTTCGTAGACTTTCCCCATCGCCATATCGAAGCCGAGACCTGCTTCCACGCAGATCACCAGCAGATCGAGCGCGTCGGGGAGTGCCCGCCAGATGTTCTCCTGCCGCCGTTTGATTTTGCTCGACAGCCACATCACCGGCAGGATGTAACCCAGACCGAGCGCGCCGAGCGTGTAGAGCAGGGCCGTGCCTTTGGCGGTGGACGGGGAGTTCACAAAGAAGACGAAAAACGCGCCAAGACCGAAGACCAGCGTCAGCGCGATGCGCATGGCGAAGAACGAGGCGGGATCCATGTTCATGCCCGCCAGTTCGATCTTGTGCCGCGCATCTTCCAGTTGTTTCTGCGGTGTGAACTTCGTGCTGACTTTGGCGACCTGCTTCATCATCGGCAGGAGGACGCGGTCACGGAAGGAGAGCGAAAGTTCAATTTCTTCCAGCGAGGACGGTAGTTCTTTGTCGTCATACTGGGCGAGGCGTTCTTGCAGTGGGTCGCGGCCCTTGTCATCCTTCATGCCGACATAGACCAGACCGCCGAAGACGACCGTGCCCACGACGACGAAGATCAATACCAGTATCGAGTCCATAATCTACGCCTCTAAATATCGATGTCTACGATCTTCTGAACGACGGCAAACCCGATGCCGATCAGCGCCAGACCAATGCCGAGCATCGGCCAGCCGCAGGTGCGGTTCTCGAACAGGTTGCCCATGTAGCCGGGGTTGATCCCGTACAGGAACAGCGCCAACACGATCGGCAGGAAGCTGATCAGGTAACCGGTGATGCGCCCCTGTGCCGTCAGCACGCGAATCTCGCCTTTCAGCTTGATACGCTCGCGAATGGTGTGGCTGATCACGTCGAGAATTTCAGCTAAGTTACCACCGACTTCGCGCTGAATATTGACCGCCGTCACGACGAGGTCAAGGTCTTCGCTTTCCACGCGATTGACGAGGTGCTCAAGCGCATCGCCCATGTCGATCCCGAGCTGGACTTCCTGTACTACACGCTTGAATTCCGTCGCGGTGGGTTCAGGAGCGTCACGGGCAATGGCTTCCATCGACTGGAGCACGCTGTAACCGGAACGCAGCGCGTTCACCCAGAGGCCGAGCGTATCCGGCAGTTGGTTTTCAAACCGGATGAGGCGGCTGGAGGTCACGCGGGAGACGTACAGGCGCGGCGCGAAGAAGCCGACAAAACCGGCCAGAATTGCCATGACGATCTGCTGGCCGAACAGCACAAAGTAGCCCAGCGCGAAAAAGCCGAACATGCTGAACACATGGAGCGCCGCATATTCGGACACCGTCAGCTTGATGTCAGCGCGGGCTAACTGCTGACGCCACTTTTTGCCGAAATTGCGCTCTGATACGAGGCTGTCGAGCCGTTCCTGAATGAGGCTGGGACGCTTTTCCTGCTGCATCTCGGGCGCGTCCTGAATCTCTTCAAGGTCGAGAAAAGAAGTTGCTTCTCGCTCGTAATTGTTGAGACGTTCCTCGATGATGTCTTTTTCCGTGCGGACGCTGATGATACCCCAGACGATTACTCCGCCCGCCAGCAGAACGGCAACCACGATAATGATGATCGGGTCAATTTGCATACATGTGCTCCGTGATCATCTTCCTTACTGACATTCTAAGAAAAAGGCGGGGTGCGTCAATCCACCCCGCCCAAACTGGACAATCCTAGTACGTGCGACCCACGCCAAACACGGACGGCGGCAGGTAGATGCCGGCAGCTTCGATGCGGTCGGTGAATTTGGGGCGGATGCCCGTCGGACGGATGCGCCCGACGATCTTGCCACCTTCTACGCCGGTTTGTTCAAATTCGAAGATGTCCGACATGGTGATCATATCGCCTTCCATGCCTTGCACTTCGGTGACTTTCGTGACTTTACGTGTCCCATCGCGCAGACGTTCCTGATGGCAGACGACATCCACCGCGCTGGCGATTTGTTCGCGAATAGCACGAATGGGCAGGTCCATACCGGCCATCAAGCACATGACTTCAAGGCGGGAAATCGTGTCACGCGGGCTGTTGCTGTGCGCGGTGGTCAGCGAACCATCGTGGCCCGTGTTCATCGCCTGAAGCATGTCCAGCGCCTCACCGCCGCGGCATTCGCCGACGATAATGCGGTCGGGACGCATACGCAAGCAGTTGACCACAAGGTCTTGAATGCTGATCGCGCCTTTACCTTCAATGTTCGGCGGGCGGCTTTCCAGCGTCACGACATGTTCCTGACGCAGTTGCAGTTCCGCCGCATTTTCCACTGTGACGATGCGTTCGTCGTTAGGAATGAAGCCCGACAACACGTTGAGCAGCGTCGTTTTGCCCGAACCCGTACCGCCAGACACGATCATGTTCATGCGGGCAATGATGCAGGCGCGCAGGAACTCGACGATTTCCTTGCTGATCGAGCCGAACTTGATGAGGTCTTCGACGGTCAGCGGTTTCTTGAAGAATTTACGGATGGTAATGGTCGGGCCGACCAGCGAAATCGGACGGATGACGGCGTTCACGCGCGAACCATCGGGCAGACGCGCATCGACCAGCGGCGAACTTTCGTCAATACGACGACCGAGCGGTGCCACGATGCGATCCAGAATGCGCATGACGTGATCATCATCTTCAAAGCTGACGTTGGCGCGGGTGATTTGACCCCTGCGTTCCACGAAGATATTCTTCGGGCCATTCACCATGATTTCGGTGATGGTCTCGTCCGCCAGCAGCGGTTCCAGTGGGCCGAAGCCGAGGATTTCCGCGACAATCGACTCAAACAGCCGCTGACGCTCTTGGCGCGCCAGTACCATGCTTTCTTCCGCGAGAATAGCATTGAACAATTCTTCGATGTGCGACCGGACTTCGTTTTTCTTGGTCAAGTCCATCGAGGGTTCGAGTTCGGACAGCAAGCGGTTCTGGACGCGCGTTTTCAAGTCAACGTATGAGCTGTCGGGGCGTCCCGGTTGGCGGCCTAAAACCTGTTGGTTGCGCATCCGCATCGCGGAGAGCCGCGATTCGTCACCTTCGCCGCCGCTACCCCCGGGAGTACTCGGAACGGGCGCGCCGGGGCGCTGCGGGGGAGGATTGTCCCCACCGCCACCGCCACTGCCGCCACTACCACTGCCGCCGCCTTTTTCAATGCGTTTGAGTAATGACATACACTGCTCTCCCTAACCCACTAACGACGGCCAAACCCGATCTTTGAGGACTTCTTCTTATCATCGTTTTCCTGTGCATCCTGATCCGCCTGGCCGCCCATCAGCATGATGTACATCTGCTCGGCAAAACTGATCAGTTCTTTCACAGGGGACTTAGTACGTTCTTTAGACGCGATGACCGGAATTCCCTTGTTGACGGCACTGAGGATCATCTGTTCGCCAATCGGGATTTTCGCTATCGCCTGGCGCTTGATGTACTTCTCAATCGTTTCGGTAGGGATGGTGACCCGATCACGCGCTCGTTCGTCTTCTACCTTATTCAACACGAACAGCGTCTTTTCGGGCGCGTAGTTCATCTTGTCGAACAGGTCGAGGACGAAACGCGAATTTTTGACACTGGCCAGTGTTGGCGTCGCCACGAGCACGATCTTCGAGGCGATATCCGTCAGCGAGAGGAGCTGTTCGTCAATGCGCACGTTGGTATCTACAACAATGAAGTCGTAGCCACCGGCGATTTTCTCGATGATGCGCGACACGGACGCCGGAACGGACTCGATATCTTCCGCGTATTCGGGGCGCTGCGGGCCGAGCAGGACTTTCAAGCCGCTGTCGTGCGTTGACACCACACTGTCGAAGAAATCCGGATCGAGATCGTCGATTTTGCTGACGAGGTCGAGAAGGGTGGATTGGGATTGCAGCTTGAGGAACACCCCGACATCCCCGAACTGCAAGTCCGCGTCGACCAGCAGTACGCGGATACCTTTTTTCATCAGACCGGAAGCGAGGTTCGTCGCCAGCATGGTTTTGCCGGTACCGCCCGACGGGCTGTACACAACAATGATGTGTCCAGCCCGGACGATGCCGTCGGCATCATCCGCGCTGGTGGCTTTGGCGGGCGTGACTTGCATCGGCATGTCCGCCATCTGACGAGCCTGCCGACGGATCGCGTCGGTGCTGCGGTAAACTTCACGGATGGTGTTATACAGCTCATCCGGCGTAATCGGCTTGCCGAGGAACTGACGCGCCCCCGACTGCATCGCCTTACGCATATAGTCCATGTCGGTCTGGACTGACATCATGATGACGGCGGTCGTCGGCAGTGCCTTCGTAATTTCGCTCGTCGCCTTGATGCCGTCCATATCCGGCATATTGATGTCCATGATCACGATGTCGGGACGCGTTTCCATTGCTGCCTTGATCGCTTCGCGCCCCGTACCCACCGATCCCACGACTTTGAATTCCTGCTCTTCGAACGCGAGCAGCTTCTTAATATTCTCGCGGGTCTCGGGGATGTCATCAACAATCAGTACGTTGATGATGTCCCCTGGTTTATTCGACATAGGCTTTTCTCGCCGTTTCTAGCTTACGAACCATTACCATCGTCGGACAGGCTGATCAAACCATCGGTCACCAGTTGGCGGATACTACGGATGGCGGGTTCGATGCCAAACGGTCGCTTGCCGGGGAGTGTAATCCCGTATTGACCCATCACATAATCAAGCGTGACTTCGGTCGTTGCAGTGCGGGCCGTCGCGCTCGCCGAGCGCAGGGCCAGCGTGATCGGAATACGCGCTTCGATCATCCATGTGATTACGACAGCTTCCTGCGGCGTCACACCCAACGTGATGATATCGGGGCGGGGCGGGAGCGGCGTGGGCGGCGGCGGTGTGCCATCCTGACCATCGGCGTTGTCATCCGGAACTGGAGTCGGCGTAGGCGGAACACCAATGAAGCGACCGTCATACGGGAAATTACCCACATGGACGACGAGCGCATCTTGAATCGTGCGTTGGGTCACCAGCCGCGGGCGCTGACGTTCGCTCGGCGCGACGATCACGGAGCCGAGGCTCGTGCTGTCGGGGCGACCTTCGATCGGCTCTAGGAGTTCGATACCTTCGTCGGTGACGCGGAACAGCCGGAGACTGTTCGGCAGGATGCTCTGGAAGTCTTCATCCATATCGACGAACAGCAGCGAAATGATCAGGTCGACGCGGTCACCATCCTGCGGAGCATACGCGATACCCGTGAGGCGATCCATCGGAATCGAGACGGCGACGAGGTCTTCGGGCAGCACGGCGGCTGCATCCGAACCGACACGCGCCGCGCCCGTCAGGTCATCGACGACCATGTTGGAGAGGATCGGCTGTTCGCGGAAGATATCGGTACGGGCCCGCTTGCCGATGACATCATCCATATTGGTGACGCCGTTGAAAGGAGCAACCGACTGCGGCCAGGGGCGCAGCTGAATTGCGTTCGGTGGGATGACCATACCGCGCGGGATTTCCTGCACAGCGACCACAATATCTACGAACACGATCGGCGTCGCCGTAGGCAGCGGAGTTTCTTCCGGGTTCTGCTGGACATTCTGCACGACTGGCGCATTCGGGTCCTGCGTTGGTTGAATGGCAACCGCTTGTGGAGTGAGGCCCGGTAGTACCACCACCACCACGATTGCGACCACAATGATCAGAATGGCAATGATCAGAAAAATACGTAAACGTCCCATAAAAACTTGCCTCCGTTGGGATCAATGGAGTGTGCGAGTACGCAGCACTAGTTAAAAAATTAAGCGAGGATCAAGCGCAAAAAGCCTTTACGTTAGTGTATAGTGAAGGGTAATACACCTCACTAGGCCTAATGTACTGGACTGCACTCAATCGCTGGTGGGCAGCTCAATACGGACAGACGTGCCATCCGTTTCACCGCTGACGATACTGACCGACCCTCTGATCAACTCGAATTTCTCTTTGAGTGTGATCAAGCCCTGGATGCGGGGGTCCTGGCTGTGGCTTTCTTCGTTGGAAAAAGCTGATTCAGTGTCAAATCCACGACCATTATCATCAACGACGATCTTGACCACGTTGTTACCGATGTCCAGCCGGATGCTGATATCGTTCGCATTCGCATAATCGCGCGCGTGGCCCATCAACTCCTGAATACCCCGGAAGATCATCACTTCGCGGTGAGTTTGCAACCGCCGTTCTTCGCCGAGAATATCCAGCTTGATCTGAATGTCATTCTTCTCACGGAAGGAATCGACGTACCGGCGTACAGTGGGAATCACGCCGAGATCATCCAGCATCATCGGGCGCAGGTCAAAGATGAAGTCGCGCACCTTCTGGAAGGTGATGCTGGCGACGTTCTTCAGGTTATCCAGCTCTTCGGCGGCGCGGGCCGGGTTGCGATCAAACAGGCGCTGGCAGATTTCCGCTTGCAGGATGAAATTGGTGAGCGACTGCGCTGGCCCATCGTGCATTTGACGCGCAAGGCGCTGACGTTCTTCTTCCTGCGCCTGAATCACACGCACAATATTGATCGGACCTTTGGTGGCCGCGTCTTTGGTCTCTTCCGCATGCTGTGGCAGTTCTTCGATCCCTTGCAGGCGGCCCAAGAGCTGCGAATACATCTGCTGTTCGCGCTCCAGATACTCACGCGTGCTCTGGAATTTTTCGAGCTGTCCGCGCATCGTCGTCAAGCGAAAACGCGCCTCAATGGCTTCATCATATTTGGTGCGGATGTCCTGACGGGGGACTGTTTCCAGATTATCTTTGATCGTGTTCAGTTCAGTGAAGATATCGGCGTTGCGCGTTTGTTCACGCTCGACGACGTTCTGCGTCTGATCAATCTGGATTTTGAGTTCCGTAAGCTTATCGCGGATACGCTTAAGTTCAGCGATCAGCATATCTACCAATTCATCGCGGGCACGGGTTTCGCCGCGTAGTTCTCGATCCATCGCTTAACCTTTCGCGGAAGAACTCTTTTGACCTTCACCGTGAATGCGAACCCAACCGTTACGCAGCGCGTGAACGGCGGCTTGCGTGCGATCCTGAACGTTGAGCTTCTTCAGGATCGAGGTCATATGGTTTTTCACGGTTTGTTGACTGATTTTTAGGCGGTTGGCAATTTCTTTGTTGCTCAACCCATTGGTGACGAACTCGAGTATTTCCATTTCGCGGGGGCTAAGGGGGATGTAATGTTCATCGGGGTCGATGATGTAGGGGGCGTTCATGGTTTCCATCCGGTTGTTAATCCACGCATGGAGCTGATCCGCATCCATCCGTTGATTACCGACCAGATAGTAACCCGCCGCCGCCGCGCGAATGATGTCGACGAGCGCATCTGGCGTAATGTCTTTGGGGCAGTAGGCGGACGCACCAGCACGCATGGTGTGGAGTACCTGCTCAGAGTCGTGGTAGGCAGTCAGCATGACGACGGCGATGTGCGGCGCTTCTGACTTGACTTGGCGCGCGACCTGTAAACCGTTCATCGACGGCAAATTGACATCCAGAAGAACAACATCTGGGCGCAGACTTTGCGCTTGCTGCAATGCTTCTTGACCGTCAGCGCACTGTCCGATAACGGTAATATCATCTTCCGAATTGAGCGCGATCTGCAACCCCTCTCGGAAGAGAGGATGATCATCGACGATCAACACGGAGATTATCTGCGGTGCGCGGCGCTCTCTGCGATCAATCATGAAGTGTGCGGCCTGCTATTCCTATGAACAGCCTTCCGCGCCTCCTTTCCCTGTCCGATCTTTGGATTATCAATGTGTCTCGCTCACGTTTATTGGAAGTATAACGCTATATTGGTCTACTCAGTATAGCGATAAAGGTTAAGGTTAACAAACCGTATCGTTACACAACTGCGAGAGAGTATAATATTGGCAGGTTGTGGAGGTGGCAGTTGGAACGAGTGACATTCGATGGACTGACGTATTATCGCTTTGCGTGGGCGGGCGTCAGGCATGGCGTTTTCACGCGGCAGGGTGGGGTGAGCCGCGCACCGTTTGCTTCGCTGAACCTGGGCGGCAATGTGGGTGATGATCCCAAAGCCGTCCGCCAGAATCACGAGCGGATGTATGCCACGCTCGGGGTGGATGATGCGCAAGCGTGTACCGTGTGGCAAGTCCACAGCGCCGATGTCGTCATCGCCAACCGGCCGGTGAACGGTCGACGGTGGTTAGCGCACGCCGACGGGCTGATGACGGATCGCGCTGGTCTGCCCTTATCGATGCGCTTCGCCGACTGTACGCCGATTCTGTTTCACGACCCACGGCGGGGCGTGATCGCCATCGCCCACGCAGGCTGGCGCGGAACCGTGCAGGGCATCGCTGGGACGGTGATCCGCGCGCTGGTCAATGCCTATGGTTGCGATCCGGCGGACATTCACGCGGGGATCGGTCCCGCGATTGGCCCGAATAAATACCAGGTCGGCGCGGAAGTGGTCGCTGCCGTGCAGGAACATTTCGGCACGACGGCGGGGCTGATCCGGCGCGATCCGGCGGATGGTACGGCGTATCTCGATTTGTGGGCGGCGAATAAGCTCGATCTCGAACGGGCGGGCGTGACCGCTGCGCATATCGAAGTAGCAGGTCTGTGCACCGCCGAACATGTCGACGAATTCTTCTCGCATCGGCAAGAGAAAGGAAAGACCGGGCGCTTTGGCGCGGTCATCGCTTTATGAGCATTGCGGAGAACGTTGAGCACGTTCGCGAAACAATCGCGGCAGCGTGTGCCCGGGCAGGGCGTGATCCAGCATCGGTAACGCTCATCGCCGTGAGCAAGACGCATCCGGTCGACATGGTTCTCGCAGCAGCGGCGGCGGGCGTGCAACATTTTGGCGAGAATCGCGTAGAAGAAGCTGAGTCGAAGATTCCACAGGTGAACGCAGCGGCCACCTGGCACATGATCGGCCATATTCAGAGCCGCAAGGCGAAGGATGTGCCGCCGCTGTTCAACGTGGTGCATTCGGTCGATCGTTTCAAGCTGGCTGAGAAGCTGGCCCGCGCGGTCGTTGAGCGTGGCGGCAGGCTGGACGTGCTGATCGAGGTCAATATCTCCGGCGAGGAGAGCAAAGGCGGCTTGCCCGCGTTCGGCTGGCAGACTGACCCCGCAGTGCGGGCTGCTGTGTGGGACGAGATCCGCCAGATCAGCGCCTTGCCGGGGTTACAGGTGCGCGGATTGATGACGATGGCGCCGATTGTGCCGACAATGGCGGCGGCGCGCCCAGTCTTTGTGGGGCTGCGCGAACTGCGTGATCACCTGTCGGTGTCGCTGGGTGTGTCTCTGCCAGACTTGAGCATGGGCATGACCGATGATTATCCGGTCGCAGTGGAAGAAGGTGCGACCATGGTTCGGATTGGTAGGGCGATCTTTGGAGAGAGGTAGAGGAAAATCGTGATCCTGATCTATTATGCGCTGTTGATCTTTGAGCTTCTCCTGTTGGGGCGCGTGTTGATGAGCTGGCTGCCGGGTCTGGATCGCTCGCATCCGATTGCGCGGTTTTTGATCGATGTGACGGAGCCGGTGTTAGCGCCGATTCGCAAGGCACTGCCGGATATGGGCGGGTTCGATTTCAGCCCGTTGATCGTCTTCCTGATTCTGCAGGTGCTGATGCAAGTGCTGTTCTAAAACAGCGAAGTTGGGGACGCGCATAGCCGCGTCCCCATGAAATCTCAATTCTGTGATAATTCGCATGCGAGCTTTACTTGTTCAACAATAAAGCCCGTGATACGATTGACGTATGATAGGCTATAAATCTGTGAAGAGACAGGCCCATGCCCAACAATCGCAAGTTTGAGATCACCGATGCGCGGAGCGGCGCTGCGATCACCGTCCGTGTTGTCACGCAAGCAGAGAAGACTGAATTTGTGGGAATCCAGGAAGACGGTGAACACAAAGTCGTCAAGATTCGCTTGACCGCGGAATCGGCAGGGAGCGATGAGGCCAACGAGGAAGTGCTTGAGGCACTGGCGTTCCGTCTGGAAATCTCCATCAACCGGCTTGAGATTGTTGCGGGTGCCAATGGTCGGGATAAGCTGGTCACGATCATGGGCTTGAACAGCGAACAGGTCGACGAACTGCTCACCAATCCATAACTATGAGTCGCTCTAGTCTCATTCTCGCCCTCATTCTGATCCTGGCTGCTTGTTCAAGTGAGAACACGCCTGTGCCAACGGCGTCGCTGATACCGGCGACGGTGACGGATGTGCCTACTTCCGTTCCGCCGACGCACACGCCTGCTGGTCTGCCGGCGCCCGCCGATATGGTGCCGACGCACACGGCAACGCCCGCGTCTGGTGCCGCGTTGATTGCGCAAGACCCGGTCGCGAACGCGCTGGTGGGGATTGCCCGCCGGGAAGTGGCGCAGGAACTCGATGTGCCACAGCAGCGCGTGGAACTCAACGAAGTGATCGCCGTGACATGGACAGACAGCGCGCTCAATTGCCCGCTGCCTGATCAAACGATCACGTCGATGGAGGTCGGCGGCTATCGCATCCTGCTCGAAGCGGGTGGACGGGAATATGTGTTCCACACCGATTTTGACCGCGTCGTGCGCTGTGACCTCGCTAATGAAGCGCTGCCGACCGCCGAATCTACGTTTGAAGTCACCCCGGAGACGACGCCCTAGTTGTCTCCGGTTCTGTTTCCAGCCGCATCAACATCACCGCAGCTAGAATCACCAGACGGCCTACAATCTGTACGCTAATCATCCGTTCGCCGAGAAATAGATACGCCTCAAGCCGCGGCAAACGCCGCTGAACTACAGCCGAGGACGGTCGCCACGGCCGCTCTATTAACCATTGGTGCTAGTTGCCAATTTGAGAGAAGATTTTCGTAGGGGCAAGGCATGCCTTGCCCCTACAGACCCCATACCATCCGTTTAGAATCACGAACTAGCACCAATGGTTATTAGCCGGCACGGACAGTGTCCAGATGGAATTGAACACGGCCAAGATCAACCCGTAGCCCGCTCAGATAGCCTTTGGTTAAGCGTGACATTGAGGGGTGGAGTCAGCGCGTCAGCGTAAATTACACTGCAACAGGCGATCCGCTACCGGATCGCCTGTTGAGTTACACGGCGGAGGGTAATTTCTCACCGAGCATTTGCTGCAAGTACGCCAGCGACCGATGTGCGGCGGCGCGGACTTCGTCGCGTCCGTCACGGAGCGCGACATATAGTGATTTAATGTTCGTGACCATGCCCAACTGGCCGAGATCGAGCGCTGCCAACTGCTTGATGCCCGGTTCGCCTTCCTGCAAAGCGCGGAGCATCATCTGAATAGCCGCGTCTGTCGTCTGGATTTGCTCGCCTTTCTCCGCGGCCCAGTCTTGCAGCCATTCGATGGTTTCCGGCTTGGGATAACCCACTGTGGGGTTCGTCACCTTGCCGTACTGAATCTCCTGAAAGGCTTCCTGAGCGGCAGATCGAACATACCACTGCTCATCTTCGAGGAAGGCGCGGTAAATGGCGATGAGCGCCCAGGTGGTGCGGATGCGGCGCAGTCCAAAGATCGACGCACGGCGCAGGAGCATATCATCCGAGTTTGCGCCTTCGTAGATCATCTCGTAGCCGTCGTTGGGCAGGGCGGCGAAGGCTTCGGCCATGGCACGGCGCAGCGGTTCGGAACCCGCCACGAATGCTTCGACCATCGCCGAGAGGGCATCTTCCGTGCCGATCGCGCCAAGGCCCATGCCCGCTGCCAACTGCACATCTTCTTCCTGATCGTTGAGCAGGGGCAGCAGGTCTTTTTGCCCTTCGGGTTCGGCCAGTGCGCCTAAGCCGAGGCAGCCGAGCCGCCGCGTGACGGGGTCGGCGTTACGCACGGCGAGCCGGAAGGCGACCAGTGTATTGCGGTCGCGCCCATCGATCAGCGCGGCTGCCGCGCGTTCACGGATGAGTGGGTACTGGTTGGGCTGGGTGAGCAGCGTCCCCAACTGCTTGATCAACGCGCCGCGCCATTGAACATCCGGCGGGGCATAGGCCAGCCAGCGCGCCATATCGATCAAATTGTCGTTGAGCAAGTCGGGCGCGGCTTTCATACGTTCCGCCACCACGCGATCCAGTTTGACGTGCAGAGCGCTGTAGGCGACCGCGGGTTGCCACGCGGTAGCGTTGAGTTTAGCCGGAATATCTTCTGGTTTGAGCGTCAGACTGGCGAGGTACGCCGCAATAATCGGCGAGCGGAAGGTGTAGCGGTTGCCTTTCCAGTGGAACAGCACGCCATTGCGCTTAAGCGTGGTCAGCAACCGGCCCTGCACAGTGGTTTCTGTATCGTCTTCTGCTTCACCTGCTTTGCCTTTCCCCCGTTTGCCTTTGGCCGGTTTCTCCTCAAGGTCCGGTTCGGGAATGGCATCACTGTCGGCGGGCGCATCCCCGACTTCGGTTGTGGCGAGCGCCAGTGCTTGCAGTCGTGCAACGGTGATGTAGCCTTCGTCGAGCTGAAGCGCGGCGAGGGGCGCGATCTGGGCGATGAGTTCGGTGCTGACTTTGTGGCGCTTCAGGTAAGCGCGAATCCAGCCTTCCGCACCGATCGTTTCGGTGTCGTCGGCATAGGTTCCCCAGATTTTCAGCGTTGCTTCCAAGGTGGACAGCCCACGTGTATGCGCTCGGGCGATCACCTGCCGCTCATCGGCGGGTTTGCTGGCTTTGCGGTTGCCCATCTTGCGCGCCGTCTGCACCCAGGTCTCCGCCCAATGGAACGCGCCACGTTCGATGTCGAGATCGCTCCATGGGCGCAGGAACACGGGCGTAAAGCCCAGGTTCGTCAGACTGCCGTAGCCTTCGGAAGGGCCGACGACGATGAAGAAGTTGTTTTTGTATTCCTGCAGCATTCCGTTTAGCCACGAGAGCGCGGCCGGACGTTCGGACTCAGGGAGATCGTCGAAACCGTCGATCAGGAGCAGCACCTGCCCTTTGTTGAGGCGGTTGTAGAGCTGCCGCGGAATCGTGCTGGCGGTCACCCGGCGGACGGTGTGCTGCACCGCGCGCACGATCAATTCGGCGGGGTCGGCTTCCGGACCGTGTTCCGAACTCTCCAGGTGCAGGTCGGAGAGGTGCAGGTACAGCGGCATCAAGCGGCGGAACAGGGCAATTTCGTTCTTGACCTGCTCATCCGCGGCGGCATCGTAATTTTCGCCTTGCTCATTGGCGAGACGTTCTTTCGCTTTCTGCTCGATCACTATGCGTTCTTTGATGCGCACAGCGCGTTCTTTTTCGGCCAGCTGGGCTTCAGCCGCGTCCAATTTCGCCTGAACCTTGTCTGGCGGCGGTTGAAAACGGATGCGGTTGAGCGCGTGCAGCGCGATCGCTTGCAGGGCGGTGGTGCGGCCGCTCCCCGGCAGGCCGAGCAGCGCAATGGCGTGATCACCGAGCGCGAGATCGTTAATGCTCAGGGTCTGCACCTGATACGGCGCGTGCAGATACGGGTGATCGTGGATCGTCGGCACAACGCGGTAAATGTTGTAGGCGAGATCCTCGCTGGGGCTGGCAAATTCAGGTTCGGGTAAAAATCGCGGTTCAACCAATACGCTCGACAATTTGACGAACTGCCCCGCGATATGCGATGTTTCGCAGCGTTCGATCAAATCGGAGATGTAGCGGCTGTCTGCGCTGCGGGTCGCCGATTTCTGCACGTTCTGCGCGCCTTGCCCCGCCGCTTCTCTCAGCGCCTTGATTTGGTGGCGCGATCGATAAATGACGTAGGCACTCAGCCAGCCCGCCAGCAAACCAACGCCAAAACTCTGACCGTTAAACTCCATCGCACTCGCTCCTCTAGCCAGCCAGTCTCCCTCATTGTAACGGGGGAATGGGTTTTTACGTAATTGAGTTTGAACAATTCGTTTGGATTCCTTGAGATTATGCCAAACGACTTCCATCTACAATGGTATTCATGCAGCGCAGCACGAAAATGCGGTATATTCTCAGCGGGGAGCATCCATGCCTCAGATAACGTGGTCAGAACCCACAACATCGACTAGGATAAATTCGATGCAATCACGACAGGCTGTCCACATCATCGCCTCAGAGTGGCGGTGGGTGATCATTGTCGCCAGCGGTTTGATTCTGTTGGCGTTCGCCCCTTTACTCTGGATGGCCTTGACCGGGACATCGGACTGGCAGTTTATGGGGGCGCTGCATAACTACCTCGATGGCGCAACCTACCTCTCGAAAATTGTTCAGGGTGAGCGCGGCATCTGGTTGACGTTCTTCCAGCACACGCCAGAAAATTATCCGGGCGCGTTCATGCAGGCCATTTACCCGCTGCTCGGTCATGTCTCGCGGATCATGAGCGTGCCGCCCATGGTGATTTTTCACGTGGCGCGGGTGTTCGCGGCGTTGTTCATGTACATCAGCCTGTATCAACTCGGCGCAGCGGTCTGGACGAAGATTCGGGCGCGGCGCGTCTTCTTTATCATCGCTTCACTGGGTTCGGGGTTGGGCTGGCTGTTCATGCCGCTCTTTCAGGATATCAGTTTCCCCGATATCACCGTTCCTGAAGCCTACCCGCTGTACAGTACTTTTGTGAACGTCCATTTTCCGCTGACGATCGCGTGTCTTGCGCTGCTGGTGGGTTATTTCATCATGGCGTTTCGACCCGGCGCGGATCAGGACCCGTCACTCGACCGGGCTGTGCCGGTCATGGCGATCCTCAGCGTGGCCCTCGCTATCCTCTATCCGCATGCGCTCGTGCCTTTCGGCGTGGCGCTCGCCGTCTTCGCATTGTTCGACTGGCGGGATCACCGGCGGTTGTCGCCGCGCCTCGTTCGCTATCTACTGGCGCTTGGTCTGCCCGCGCTGCCCATTGCGGTGTACTACGCGTTGATCGTGACCTACAACCCGGGTTTCGCGGAATGGAATCGCCAGAATGTGAATCCGGCGCCTGCTCCCCTTGCGCTCTTGATCGGTTTTGGCCTGCCGCTGTTGATCGGCATCCCCGGGATCATTCGCGGTTTGCTGCGCTTTGAGCGCGATGGGGATCGGCTGGTCGTCCTGTGGCTGATCGCGATTCTGATCGTGATGTACCTGCCGACCGGAGCGGGGCGGCGCTTTTCGGTCGGTATGATGCTGCCGATTGCCTATTTCGCGACGCGGGCGGTTGAGGATGTGTGGATTTCGCGCATCAGCCGCCGTGTGCGTTCGTATGTGTTTGCGCTCGTCATCCCGTTGATTGCCGTGAGCCAGATCTTCGTGCTGTTTCTGCCGGTCGCGCTGCCCGCGCTCAGTGGTGATCCGGGGACGGCGCTCGGCGTGTTTCTCGAACATGACTACTACGTGGCCTACCAATGGGTGAACGAGCATAGCTCCAGCAGTGATGTGGTGCTGGCTTCGCCCGTCGTCAGCGCGTGGATTCCCGGTTGGGCGGAAACGCGCGTCGTCTACGGTCACCCGTTTGAGACGCTCAACGCGGCAGTGAAGCGCCAGCAGGTGCTCGATTGGTACGCGGGAACGGGCGACTGCACTGCGCTCCTTACTGAATACAATGTGCGCTATGTGTTGTACGGTGTGGAAGAGGCTCGATTGGGCGCAGCGCCGTGCCGCGATCAATTGAACGTCGTCGCCGAAATCGGCGGTGTAACTGTGTATGCGCGGTGATCCTCGATCCCGACTGCTAACTGACTCGCGTCGCGTCCAACTCCTGCTGATCGGCTTGGGCGCGGCGTTTCTGATCTTGGTCGGGCTCAAGCCGCTCGGTTTGCCGTATATCCCCGGCGCGCGCTTCTCCGATGCGGCGACATCGCATTGGGCGGCGGCGCTGTTCTTGCAGCGCTCCGTCGTACGCGATGGCGAATTCCCCTTCTGGCGTGACACGATTTTGGGTGGTCAGCCCTTCGCCGCCAATCCGCTCAACAAGACCGCCTATCCGCTCCAATGGCTGGCGCTGATTCTGCCGCCCGCGCTGCACATCAACGTGATGATCGTCTTGCATCTGCTGATCGCAGGCGCGGGGATGTGGACGCTGACCCGGTCGCTCGGACTCGGCGTGTGGTCAGCCGCTGTGAGCGTGATCGCCTACACGCTGTCGCCGCGCATGGTCGGGCATCTCGGGGCAGGGCACGTCGATATCGTGTATGCGCTGGCGTGGCTGCCGTGCCTCTTGTGGGCGGTGAAACGGGCAGCAACGGGATCGCGGCGCGGGCTATGGGCGACGGGCGTGTTCGCCGGATTGATGTTCCTCGCCGATGTGCGCCTGAGCCTGTTTGGGCTGGTGCTGGCGGGGGCGTATGCACTGGTCGAGATTCTGCGGAATGTATCTGTAGGGACGAGGCATGCCTCGTCCTCTGCTGAAATTTCCACAACCCGCGCAGAAAACATGTCGCTGAATCGGGATGTTGAGGTGTCGCCGATTGGTTATTCTACAGAAAATAGGACGAGGCATGCCTCGTCCCTACGCGGAACAACATCAGCATTCCTTGGTTTCCTCCTTCCCGCGATCCTGTTTCTGCTCATCGCCGCTGCGGTGATCGTCCCACTGGCGTTGTGGAGTCCCTACCTCACCCGCGCCTCGTTGACGGCTGCCGACGCGAGCGTGTTCGCGCTCCGACCGGAATATCTGCTCGGCGTGTTCATCCCGCAGACACATCGTAACGTCGAAGTGCTGACGTATCTCGGTCTCGTGCCGCTGATCTTGGCTGTGCTCGGCGCGGTGACGGCGCGGCGGCGCATGATCTTCTGGTTGGTTGCGGCGCTGATCGCGGGGCTGTACGCGCTCGGTTCGAATGGCTTCCTCTGGAACATTCTCACGCAGACCGTCCCGTTTCTGCTGTGGTTTCGCGTCCCGTCGCGCGCCTGGCTGATTGTTACGCTGGTCGTGGCTCTGCTGGCGGGCTATGGCGTGGAACGGCTCAAGCGGCGGCCGCTGCAAATCGCCGCGCTGTTGATCCTTGCGCTCGAGTTGACGCTGACGGGGCGATCATGGCTGGAATGGCGCGGCGAGGAGTACTGGTTGCCCGCCGATCAGCGCGCAAT
>CALKIA010000402.1 GCA_937988705.1 uncultured Chloroflexota bacterium
ACGATGAAGATTTCGCGCCCCGGCTCAAACCAGCGTTCGACCCCGAGATAGGGGTTGCCGACCATGCAGCAGCCCATCGACGCCAGTTCAAACGGACGTGACGACGACGACGCGAAGACGCTGGCGTGCGCCATGCGCGTGATGACGAGATTGAGCTTGGTGCGGCAGGCGTATTCCCGCAGCTTGCTAAAGCTGAGGTAGGGCAGCATCTCCGTGTGCCCGAGATCGCCGAGCTTGGTCCCGCGTACGGCGAAGCGCTTATCGCTCAATTCGATCGACGGCGCTTTGATCATCGCGTCGATCCATTCGCCGCGATATTCGCGCCCATGCCCGTAGAACAGCACGTCGAGGTCTTGGGCGGGCACATCGACGGGGCTGAACACGTCGGGATCAGCGCCATAGAACAGGGTGTGTACGGCTTTCGCGCCCAACTGCTTGATCGCTTCCGCGCCGCCCTCGCTGTTGCTGATAAACGCCGCGTATTCGGTCACATCCGCGCCCTGATAGATGCGGAAGCCGGTCGCAAAGCCCGCCATATTGGGCAGGCTGGCGGGCACATCGCCGTCATAGTAGATCACGGGCTTGTGGTGCTTCTGCATGATGGCGGATGGCACGCCGACCAGATGATTGAGCGGCGCGGTGAGGATGATGATCGCGTCAATATCCGGTTCTTTGGTCAGCACGCGGTCAAGCTCGCGCTCCCACAGCGGCGCGATCAGGGTCTGCGCGACCTGCCGCACGAGCTTGTCCGAGGTTGATTCCTCGCTGGTCACAGGTTTTGCCGCTGGTGCGCCGCCGGGTTTGGGCGTGACCCGGCGCATGACGTTGCGCGCGGACTGGAAGGTGTCGCCGTAGAACTGCGCGGGGTTGTCACTTGCGCGCCACCACAGCGACTCAATCGCCGGGCCTTGATAGGGTGCGGCGATCACATCCACGCCGATTTCATACAAGCCTTTGAGCAGCTGCCACCAGGCGGGCGTCGCACTGAAGGGCTGCGTGAGATCAAGTGAGGAGACGAGGAAAAAGAGTTTCATAGGAAGCCTCGTAGGGACGCCCAACGGGGCGTCCGCTGTGCTGGTATAGAAAGACGGACGCGCCGTTGCGCATCCCTACTCGATGTACCCCAGCGCCCGCAAATGCTCGACGACTTCCTCGTCCGCCGGGGCGATGTGTTCCGCATAGGCGGGATCGGTGCGGCGGGTGAAGGTTTCGAGCTGGTCGCGCAAAGCTGCGACCCGTCCGGGATCGTCGGCGGCGAGATCGTGTGTCTCAGCCGGATCGGTAGCGAGATTGTACAGCGCCTCGACCGTATTTTCGCGCAGAATTAGCTTATGATCGCCCTGCACGACCGCGCGCCGCGTCTCCAGCAGCTTGAGCCGCTCGATCAGTGCGGGGGCGTGCTGCTCGATCACGCGCAGGAACATGTGCGGTGCGAAGGCCTCGCTGAAGGCGATCCCGTTTTCGGGATCGCGGTCACCTTCCAGCAGCGGCAGCAGGGACAGATTATCCACTTTGACGCCTGCCGCTTCCAGCAGGGTGTGATAGAGGCGGCGTGTGGAAACGTTGGTGTCGATGGTGCGCCCGTGCGCGACCTCCGGATGCCGGATAATCAGCGGCACATGCACCAATTCCTGATGCACGTCAAAGGTGTGCCCGAATAGATCGTGTTCGCCGTGACATTCGCCGTGATCGGCGGCGATCACCACCAGCGTATCGCGCAAACGACCGCTGGCTGCCAGTGAGTCAAGAAAATGCCCCAACGCACGATCCTGCGCGGCGATCTCGGCGTCGTAAAAGTCGAGCAGCACGCGCGTTTGCCACTCGGCCAGCGGCGCTGCGCGTGGGCTTGCCCACGCGGCGCTGTCGCGATTCAGGCGGCTCATGAACTCGAAGGCGTGTTTGTCCATGCTCGACGGCAGGAGGTCGGCGGGTGGGTGATAAGGCAGGTGGGTGCCCATCAGGTTGACAAACATGAACAGCGGCTGCTCGGCGGTGTACGCGTTCCAGTAGTCGAGGGCATCGCGCAGCGAGAGATCGCTGCTGCCCTTGAAATTAACGTAGCGCGTCCAGATGGGCGTGAGCGCGGGGTTCAGCGACACGCGGAACAGCCAATCGCTCTGCGAAAATCCGTGCGTGATGCGGCGCGCGTGCGGTCGAAACCATTTCAGGAAGCGGCGGCGCGCGTCCTGCGGGTTGAGCTCATCGTCGGCGGGGCGGTTCGGCGTCGCGCCCGCATAGTTGTAAAACGCGCCGAAGCCGCGCTGTAGGCCATTGAGCAGCACCCCGACCAGCGGATTATTGCAAAAGCCGACGGTGTGATAGCCCGCCGCGCTGAGGTGTTCCGCCAGCGTGGGCAGCCGATCGGTCAGCAGATGATTACCCTGCGTCATGCCGTGCGTGCTCGGATACTCGCCGGTGAACATCGAGGCATGCGATGGAATCGTCCAGTGCGCGGGCGCAACCGCACGGGTGAACACATGTGACTGGGCTGCGAAAGCGTCGAGGTGGGGCGAGGTTGTACGGGGATGGCCGTAAAGTGACAGCCGATCCCGGCGGAGCGTATCGAGGATGATGAAAAGGATGTTCGGGGAACGCATGGCTTTCCTAAACAGACGGGCAAACGACCGCGCATTATAGCGGGCGAAACTTTCCTTGGCGATTCTGGTTCGTTAGCATTAATCTCACCCCCAGCATCTCTCCTGTCAGGGGCAGATTTTTATGATAGCGACGAGGTATGCCTCGTCCCTACAGATTGCTCGTTCGGATTCTGGGTGTATGCAATCGAACTGCGGATAAACCTTAGAAACCTACGCCTGAAGTAGGTTCTCGAAACAAATCCACGAATGGATGGAGGGGCGCACCTGTGTG
>CALKIA010000403.1 GCA_937988705.1 uncultured Chloroflexota bacterium
GAAGTGGGGCCAAGCACCTGACGATTTTTCGGGTGAGGTTTGCTCAAAAAGACGAGGATTCGGGTTGAATCAACCTTCGTGATTCACGATAACTTGATTGCTATTCCAGCCGCTCACCTGTAGCAGTTGACCCGCACGAGGGGAAGCGCGCCACTCCACGTTGATGGTTCGGCCTTCCTGCGGGAACAACGAGAAGTGATTGTCGCTCAAATAAACACGTTGGACCGAGTTCACGTCCAGCGGCACTTCGAGCCCCACACCGAACGCGGTCGCATCCCCCTCGTTCAGGATGTGCACACGCCAGCGCTCATCGTCCTGGATGGTCTCAACGCTGATCAGCGTTGGCGGCAGGCTGAGCAGTGGC
The DNA here is from genome assembly GCA_937988705.1 of uncultured Chloroflexota bacterium. Taxonomy (GTDB): domain Bacteria; phylum Chloroflexota; class Anaerolineae; order Aggregatilineales; family Phototrophicaceae; genus Flexifilum. The sequence continues at coordinate 365 of CALKIA010000403.1, forward strand.
GCCAGATTTTCGGATCGTGTGAAGGGATAGCGGTTCTTGGATAAAATTCCAGTCTGAGCATCAGTGAGCTGAAGATCCAGAAAGAACACGGCCTCCGCCAGTGAAGCCATCGACCACTCGACCGAGCCAATCAGTGCCGCACTGTTCCCCGCCCCCCTGACGTTGAACGACCATTCCGCGTACACCTGTCCGCTGAACCCGACGATCCGGGCCTTCAGCACGGCAGCGCTGATCGCGGTCATCCGTGAATTGTTGAGCCAGATTTGCGCTTGAAACGTGGGCTGAACCGCCCAGGCAGCGGTCGGAAATTTTGCTGAGACATGGATCGGTTCGTAGGCGCGGGCGACGGCATAATAGGACGGTTTCGGGTTGCCATAGTAATCAACCGCCGAGGTACAGGTTGCCATCGGGTAGGGTTCGTTGAACTGCCACGGGAGCGTCCCACTGTTCTGATACTTGCGGCGGCGGTCGGCTTCGACGGCGTACCGCAAGCCCTCCGCCTGTAGAAACTGCGTGGCATGGATCAGCGCGTCAATCCCACGGATTTCGCGAAACGTCGCTGTCCACGTTGGCTGTTGATTCCACCATGCGCCGAGATGCTGCCAGATCGGGTTGTCCAGTGTCGGCGGCAGTTGATGTTCCGGCGCAATCGTCGCATTTAAGGTTTGGCGATTGGTCACGCCTTCCACGCCGAATTCGCTGTGCAGCAGGGATGTGCTCTGGTTATACAGCTCGTATTGTTTGCTTACACCCTGATATTCCCACGGGCCGTGCACATCATGCAGCGCCTGCGGGTCACGCTCGATGTTTTCGAGCGAATTCATGAAGACCGGCCCCGTCGGTGATGTCGGCAGCCAGACGCGATCCGGATCAAGGCGGTTGACCACCGCTTTCAGGGCAGCGAGCAGCGGATGCGTATCATCCAGCGGCCGGTCATCGGCGTTGAGTTCGTTGCCACCACACCAGACCACGAGCGCCGGGTGATTGCGTTTACGTGGGATAATTTGTTCGGCTTCGCGCACCAGCATGTCGATAAATTCGGATGCATCCGACGGCGTATTCTCGATCCCCGAGCTCGACTGGATAAATTCCTGCCACACCATGATCCCCAGTTCATCGCAGCGGTTGTAAAACGCCTCTTGTTCGATCAGTCCGCCGCCCCACACCCGCAGCAAATTGACATGCGCGCGGTGTGCCAGTTCCAGCAGATGATCGAGCTTATCGGGACGTGGAACACCGTACAGCACATCCATCGGCACCCAATTCCAGCCCTTGGCATACATCTTTCTGCCGTTGATCACGACCGTGTACGGTCGGGCTGTCGGATCCAGCGTTTCGTTAGGCACCCATTCGATGTGGCGCATCCCAAAACGGACGACGCGCTCATCGGACGGCGCATCATCCACGGAAACGCGCACCTGCGCCTCGTACAGCGGTTGATCGCCGTGACCATTCGCCCACCACAAACGCGGGTTATCAATTGCCAGAGTTTGCGTAACCCTATTCGCGCCCGCGTCCAGCTGTCGGGTAAGCTGTTGGTAGGCGACAATCTCGCCCTCCAAGCGCAGGTCAAGGTCGATCATGACAGTTTGCGGGGCTAACGCATCGAGCGCCAGATCAACGTGGACGTCGGCTTGTTGGAAATCGGGCGCGAGCTGCGGACGCACAAACACATCTTCGATGCGTACCGCCTCGGTCACATGGAGATCCACCCGATCCCAGATGCCAATGTGAATCATGCGTGGGCAGAAGTCCCACCAGTAGGTCATGCGGCTTTTGTGGGTGCGGACTTTGCTCGTGCGGCTGACCTGTGGCTGCTCGTGGGGTGCGGCTTCGATCACGACGGCGATCAGATTTTGCTCGCCATAGCGCAGTTGATCTTGCACCTCAAAATTGATCGGCGTAAACATGCCGCGCTGGCTGCCCAGTGACTCGCCATTGAGAAAAAACTCAGCTTCGTAATCGACGCCTTCAAAGCGCAGGCGGATTCTTTGGCCGCGCAGTTCTGCGCCTACGAAAAAGGTCTTCTTGTAAATCCATGTGCGGGCGGGAATCCATTCGATGAGCAGGCTGTTGCGCTCAAAGTAGGGGTTGGGGATTTCCCTCAACCGCCACAAATCATGCTGGACGCTGCCGGGAATGCTGCCCACGCGCCAGTGGCGCGTATCCCCCGTATTCGGTTTGTGCGCGTTTCGCCAGCGCCAGTCCTCGCCGTAAAATTCCTTGAACAGCCAATCGCTGCCACTGAGCGACATCGTGTCCATCATCAGAATTCCAGCAAATCGGTTTCGACGACGGGTAAATTCGCCTGCGACGGCACGCGGAACGTCTTGATTTCGCTGGGGCCGAAGACCGCCTCAATCATCCGATCCTGATGCGGCAGGCGAATCCATGCGGTCGTGGCTTCATTGATCGTTTCGTAGGCGCGAATGATCAGGTCGTCGTTGTCTTCCGACTGTTTCAGCACGCTCACGACGATATTATCCGGCTGAACATCGATAAACGAGTCACTTTGGGGCAGCCTACCATCCGGGTGGAAGGTCGCAAACATGATCACCGGGCCTTGATTCAGTTCGGCGGCGCGTTTGACCGTTCCAGCCGTTGTCCAACTGCCAGCGTGCGGCAGCAGCGCGTAGTTGAAGCGCTGAATTCCCTGATCCATATAGGCATACTGCCCTTCCGGGTCGATGACGGCGGGAATGTGGTGCGCGTAAACCGGACTGCGTAACACGGTCAGGCCGATATCGCTCCCGTTGCAGTCGACGCTGTATTTGCCGTCGTTCAGGAGGCTGAACCCGTAAGTCGCCGCGCCGACCTGACCGGACACATCGATCCAACTCTGAAACGGCACTTCATCACCGTTGGGCGTCTGTTCGAAATAGCCATACGGGATGTCGTGCGTGACTTGAGGCTGTGTGACATTGATGGGGAAGCGCAGCTTCAGCAGCTTAGAGTGCTCGTGCCAATCGACCGTGACGCTGACATCAATCTGCCTTTT
>CALKIA010000404.1 GCA_937988705.1 uncultured Chloroflexota bacterium
CCAAAGAAGTGATCTTCGACTGTTCGCCGCGCACGCTCGAATATGTGCTGGAAGATTTGAGCGCCGTCGTGCCGATGAAGATCTCGTTTGAGATGATGCGCTGGACGTGCGCCGTGCGGGATTTTCGCGCGGAACTCGCGCCCGACGCGATCCGCGACAAGCTCGGCTTGAGCGACATCACATGGAATGACACCTACAAGCGCATTCAGAAGCTGGCCGCGGAACAGATCGCGCACGAGCGGTAGAAGAAGTTTTCAGACTCAATGAGCGGCAAGGTACTGGCCTTGCCTCTACGACGTTCTCAGATATTTCCGGCTCAATTGGAAAAGAACGCCGCTATCGGCAAGACGAGGAACATAAGCAACAGACTGAAAACACCCAACACGGACACTGACTGAAAATCAAAGTTGTGGATACGGAAAAATAAGAGACTAAAGACCAGTCTTGATACCACGATGCTCGCTATGAACAGCCAATTTTCAAGCGGGAAATACCAGACAAGCATAAACGCAGCGAATGCCAACAACGCCATAGTCCGTAGGATTTTCGCCTCCAGATTATTCTTTTTGTTTAGCAGCGCTTGATCGAACAGCATACTCATCCCCACTTGCAGTCCGAAGATTCCTCCCCCAAGGATCACGGCACCAAGCTCGGAAAAGCGGACCGACAATCCAAAGATAGAACCGCCGCCGAAAGCTCCTGCCATCGCGAAGAGCGCAATACAAACGATCACATAGGAAATCGATAACGCGTTTCTCTTTTCATGATCGGTTAGTTCAGAGCAAAGAATGAGCCAACTGAGGACAGTCAGAAACAATGCGACGATTACGCCTGCCACGATGCTGCTCAATGTCTGTCCAAACCAGCGATTTGCCATGAAGGTAACGATCAGGAGAAGGCTGATCAAGACGCTTGCCATGAGGATGGAACCTGCCTTTTGCAGCGCCAAAGTAAATCGATCCTTTGTTGCTCCCGGCTGAAGTAGGAGGCATATGGGGCATACCCGTATGCTTGGCTAGTTTTGGGCGCACACACAGGTGCGCCCCTACACGCTTTCGCGGGTTAGTTTCGGAAATCTGCGCTAAAACACGCGGACGAGCAGCCCCTTGAGATATTCGCCTTCGGGGAAGGTGAGCGCGACGGGGTGATCTTCTGCCTGACTCAGATAACGGACGACCTGCCCCTGTCGACCGGAATCGGCCAGCGCGCCGAAGACAATCTTCTGGAACAGGTCACGGGTGATCGCCCCGGAGCACGAGAAGGTCAGCAGGTAGCCACCCGGCGCAATCACCTTGAAGGCGTGCAGATTGATGTCTTTGTAGCCGCGCGCGGCTTTGTCGACCTGCTGCGAGCTGTGCGCGAACTTGGGCGGGTCGAGGACTACCACATCATACTCAATCTCGCGTTCCACGGTGTCGCGCAGATATTCGAAAACGTCCGCTTGAACGAATTCGACCCGCGATTCGGGAAAGCCGTTCAGGTTATAGATCTTTTCCGCCAGCTCCAAGACTTCGAATGAAGCATCGACGTTGGTCACGCTGCCCGCGTGGGAAATGCCGAAGCCGCCCGTATAGCTGAACAGGTTGAGCAGACGCGTGGAGGTCGGATTGGGTACTTCCGACAGGAAATCCGCGAGCATGAGCTGGTTGTCGCGTTGATCGAGGTACATGCCCGTCTTGTGCCCCTTGCGGACATCGACAAATTCGATGCGCTTTTCGACCGCAATACTGATCAGCTCTGGCGGTTCTTCCCCCCATAACACGCCAGTAGTGTCCTGCAAACCCTCTTTGTGGCGCGCATCCACATCACTGCGCTCGTAAATGCCCTTGGGCTTGAGCAGATCGACGAGGATTTCGGCGATTTCCGGCTTGCGTTGCTCAATGCCGAGGGTCAAGGCTTGCAGCACCAGCCAGTCGCCATAGCGATCCACGATGAGGCCGGGCAGGTAGTCGTTTTCAGCGTTGATGAGCCGCTGCGCCCCGCCACTCACGGCCAGTGGACGACGGCTGGCAACGGCGCGGGCGATCATCTTCGCCCACCACGCGCGATCAATGGGTTCATCGCGCCAGGTTAGCATACGGACTTCAATTTGCGACTGCGGGTTCCAATAGCCGCGCGCTAAGAATTTCCCCTTGCTGGAGACCACGTCGACGATGTCGCCGGGGACGGGGCGGCCCTTCATTTCGGTGATAGCGCCCGAAAATATCCACGGATGCTGATTGATGATCGGTTTTTCTCGTTCGGCCTTGATGACGATGCGCGCTGACATAGATTGCCTTTGCCTGAATATGCGAATGTATCTGCATTTTATCACAGCGGTGACTGGCAAACGGGTAGTTGGAATCCGCCTATCCTACCTAGCCGTTCGGCTGAATACTTGCCCAGTGCTTTCGCGTATAGTGATTACGATTTTGTAATGCAAAGGTAAGACACAACATGCCGCTGACGACTTCCTGGTTGCTCGAAAAACGTGTGATTTATTTGCGCATTAATGGCACGGTCGAACGTGCCGATATCGAAGAGATCCTCGATGTACAGTTCCAACAATATGTCGATGGGGTTGGCCCCGTGCATATGATCATCGATATTCACCCCGAAACGACTGTGATTCCATCGCTGATGCAGGCCCGCCAGCGCGCCATGGGCAAGCTGAACGAGAAAATCGGCTGGACAGTGGTCGTTAATTCCTCAACTAAGCTGATCGCCTTCACCGTATCGCTGCTCACCCAGTTGAACAGCATCCGCGAATACAAAAACGCGAACTCGGTCGATGAGGCGGTTGAGTTTCTCACCGCTAACGATCCGTCGCTCATCTTCGCGCTCGGTTCAGCGCACGATTGGGTCGATCTGCGCCAAGAAGCGTAGGGCGTGCCACACACAAAGGTAAAACCGAATGCCGATTGAAGCCACCTGGCTGCTGGATAAACGCGTGGTCTATTTCCACGCCCATGGCAATATCACGGCGCAGGATGTCGAGGCCGTTAAAGAACTCCAGCTGCGCCATCATGAAGAGGGCATCGCACCCGTGCACACCATTGTTGATGTGCAGTCCCCGTCGATCAAAATTCCGACCCTGAATCAAATGCGTCAGGCGGGGTACACGCCCATGCACCCGAACACCGGGTGGATGCTCTTACGCGGCAGCGAAAAGAGCATCGTCACCTTTGGTGTGTCGGTTATCATTCAGATGGTCGGCTCGAAGCATCTGAAAGTGGTGAAATCGCTGGAGGAAGTGGTCGAGTTTCTGAACCACAATGACCGGACGCTGCACCTCGATCTCGACTACGTGCAGGAGTACGTCGCCAGCCACGCGGTCACGTCCTAGGACGTGACCAGCCGCCGCAGATCATCTTCGCTAATGAGCGGCACGCCGAGCTTGGCAGCTTTTTCCGCCTTGCTTCCCGGTGAGTCACCCAGCAGCACGTAGCTGGTCTTCTTGCTCACGCTCCCGCTGATTTTGCCGCCATGCGCCATGATCAGGTCTTCGGCCTGTTCGCGGGAGAGCGTGGGCAGCGTCCCAGTCAGCACGAACGTCATGCCCGCTAACTGATCTCCAGCCGCCTGCCGTTCGACGGCGCGCATGTTGACCCCCGCCGCGATCAACTTATCCAACACCGCACGATGAAACGGATCGCCGAACCACGCGACTATCCCACTGGCCAACACATCCCCAATACCTTCGACGGCATCGACTTCTTCCAGCGTCGCGCTCAGCAGGCGGTCGATGGAGCCGAAGGCCGCGGCGAGATCGGCGGCGACGGTGCTGCCGACGCCTTCGATGCCGAGAGCCGTCAGCACGCGCTCAAATGGACGAGTTTTCGCCGTTTCGATGGAGGTGAGCAGCTTTTGCACCTTCTTGTCCGCAAAACCTTCCAGTTCCAGCAGTTGATCGGCGCGCAAGCTGAAAATGTCGGATTCGTCGCGAATCAACCCCTTGTCGATCAGCGTCTTAACCGTCTGCGAGCCCATACCATCAATATCCAGCGCAGAGCGCGAGACGAAGAATTCGACCTGTCGTAAGACCCGTTCGGGGCAGAGCAGGTTCGGGCAGTAGAAATCCACCCCGCCTTCGGGACGGATGATGGGCGTCGCGCAGAAGGGGCAGTGCGCGGGGGGTTCGATCACCTGTTCCGTGCCAGTGCGCAGGGCGACGACCGGCGCGGTCACGTTGGGAATGACGTCGCCCATGCGCTTGACGACAACCGTATCCCCCACCCGAATATCCAGCGCCGCGACGATATCGTAGTTGTGCAATGTGGCATTACTGATGGTCGTGCCGCCGATGAACACGGGTTCCAACTGGGCATTGGGAATCACACGCCCGGTGCGCCCGATGCTCACGACATGGCGCAGCAGTTTGGTCGTACCTTCTTGCGCGGGGAACTTATAGGCGGTCGCGCCGCGCGGATCTTTTCCCACAACGCCGAGCTCGCCCGCGATGCGCAAGTCGTTCACTTTGACGACCACGCCGTCAATTTCGAAATCGAGTGTGTTTCTGCGGGATTCCCATGTTGGTATCTGCTGGATAACGTCGGATAACGTTGGATACAGCGCGCTGTCAGGTGGGGTTTGGAAGCCCATATCACGCAGATAATCCAGCATATCCCACTGTTTATCCAGCGTGATTCCCACAAGCTCGACGATTTGGTAGATAAAGGCGGTCAGCGGACGGGCGGCGGTGATGCGGGAATCTTTCTGCTTGAGCGCGCCGGAGGCGGCATTACGGGCGTTGATGAACACAGGTAAGCCCGCGGCGGCCTGCCGTTCGTTAAGCGCCTCGAAATCGCGCTTGAGGAACATCACTTCGCCGCGCACAACCAACCGCTGCGGGGCGGTTTTCCCGTTGGGGTGCGCGGGAATGCGCAGCGGCACAGTGCGAATCGTGCGGATATTGGGCGTCACCACATCACCAATTTCGCCATTGCCGCGCGTCGCTGCCTGCGTCAGCAGACCATTTTCGTAGATGAGGACGACGGTCAGCCCGTCGAGTTTGGGCTCGACGGTATAGGCCAACTGCGTCCCGGCGGGCAGCAGGCGTAGGTTACGGTCTTCCCACGCGCGGACTTCGTCGGCGTTATAGACGTTGGATAAGCTGAGAATGGGCGCGGGATGGCGGACTTTGGGAAAGTCCTCGGAGACATCGCTGCCGGAACGCTGCGTTGGCGAATCCGGTGTGATGAGCTCGGGATGCGCCTGTTCCAGTTCAACCAGCTCGTTATAAAGCCGATCAAACTCGCCGTCGCTGATGACGGGATCGCTCAAGACGTAGTACCGGTAGCTGTGGTAATGCAGTTGATCGCGCAGTTCATGGGCGCGTTGGGTGACATCCACCGACATGGTTCTCTCCTACGGTTGCGCAAGCAGATAATCGGCGGCAGCCCAGCCGGAGCGGGTCGGGTCGCTCGGATCTTCGATCTTCCACCACGTGATGTCACTGGCCTGTTCCGGGCCGCTGATTACGCGGAAGAGGGCGTTCTGTTCCGCCTGAAACAGAATGGTCTGGTCGAGCCCCGGTGCTTCGCGGACGTTCAGCCCGTCCGCATCATTGCGCACGGTGACGCCGACAGCGAGGGTCAGCGGGGTGGGCGTGAAAACGATCGGCTGGAGCGTTGGCCCTTCGAGAGCGAATTCCGGCACGGGGATGGCCGTACCCGCTGTTCCACCCGCCTGTGGGATAGCTGTGGGATTCGGCGTGACGGTCAGCAGCGCGGGCAGAGGCGTCTCGGTCGGCACGGCGGTGATGATCACCACGCGCGGTTCACCGGTGGCGGGTGTACCGCCGCCGAGGGTGATCAACAGGGTGACCAGCGCGACGACGATGGCGATGACGATCAGCAGCATCGCGCCGATCGACCAAGCGGGTAGATACAAACCGCTGTGCTTGCGGTCCGGTCGCTTGCGGCGACTTTCCGGCATTTCAACGTGACTCATGCTTTCCCCCTCCCAGCGATCCACTGCTCAAAGGTTGCGAGTGTCCAGGTGTTGATGACCTGTGCCGCCGTTAGCCACGCGCGCCGCGCCGTGAGGATGCCATAGCGCAGGTTGTCCATATCGGCTTCGCTGTGCGCATCGGTGTCGATGGCGATCCAGATGCCGAGTTCGGCAGCGCGGCGGGCGAGCGAGGCTTCAAGGTCGAGGCGGTGCGGGTTGGCGTTGATTTCCAGCGCTATCCCACTGGCCTGCGCGGCGGCGAACACGGCGTCCATGTCGAGATCCGCCGGGTCGCGCTCGTTGACCAACTGCCCGCGCGGGTGGCCGATCAGATCGACGTGGGGATTGCGAATGGCGTTGAGCAGCCGCGCCGTGACCTGTTCGCGCGGTTGGCGTAAGCCCACATGCAGCGAGGCGACCACGAAATCCAACTGGGCGAGCACCTCATCCGGGTAGTCGAGATCGCCATCCGCTTTGATTTCCAATTCGACGCCGTGAAAGACGCGAAACGGGCGCATTTCGGCATCCACGCGGCGGATTTCCTCCTGCTGCGCGAGCAGGCGTTCCACGCTCAGGCCGTTGGCGATGGTCGCGTTTTTTGAGTGGTCGGTGATGCAGATGTATTCGCGGCCACGCTTCAGCGCCGCGTCGGCCATTTCGCGGATGGAGAGCTTGCCGTCGCTCCACGTGGTGTGCATGTGCAAATCAGCGCGAATGTCGTCGATGGTGATGAGTGTGGGAATCTGGTTGGCCTGCGCCGCTTCAATTTCGCCCCAATCCTCGCGGATTTCCGGCGGCACCCACTGCAAGCCGAGGAATGCGTACAAGGCTTCTTCCGTATCGAACAGCAGCGGATCGCCACCACTGACCGGAGTCAATGCGTGCTCATTGAGCGAGTAGCCCTGCTGCAGCGCCAGTTCACGCGTATGGATGTTGTGCGCCTGTGACCCGCCAAAATATTGGATGGCTGTGCCCCAGCGTTCTGGCACCAGAATGCGCAAATCCACCTGCAAGCCGCTGTGCGTTTCGATGCTGCTCTTGGTGTCGCCGTGACCGAGCACGCGGGAAACTTCCGGCAGGGTGACGAACGTATCCATGATGGGCTTGGGTTCGTAGCTGGCGATGAGCAGATCAACATCGCCGATGGTCGGCCGGCCACGGCGGATGCTCCCGGCAATTTCGCCTTTGAGCACGCCGGGGAGCGCCATGAGGCGGCTGAGGATCGATTCGGCGGTGGGCAAGGCGTCGCCGAGGCGGATGCGGGTATTGGCCGCGCGCCGCTTGTACGATTCGATGCCTTCGAGGATTTTGGCCTCGGATTTCGCGCCCATGCCCGCCATATCCCGCAGCTTGCCCTCGGTGGCGGCGGTTTCCAGCGCGGCGAGCGTGGTGATGCCCGCGTCCCAGAATTGCTTGGCCTTCTTGGGGCCGACGCCGTTGACGTGCAAAATCTCGACCACGCCGGGCGGCACTTCTTCAGCCAGCCGGTTGTAGAAATCTAGCTGCCCCGTTTCGAGGATTTCGGTCAGCTTTTCCGCGATGATCTTGCCGACAAAGGGGATATTTTCGAGTTCCCCATCGGCAGCAATGGCGCGCACATCCCGCGGCAGTTCGCGGATCGCGCCGGCGACGTTGCGGTACGCCATGACGCGGTGAATGATTTCGCCTTTGATTTGCAACATATCGGCAATTGTATCGAACAAGTCCGCGATCTCACGGTTGGTCAGCGCCATTTGTCCCTGCCTATTAGAACCTCTGTTCAGGAAATAATTATACTTCATGAGCGAATTTGGGGAAAGCATGCCGCGCTTTTCGTCCGATCTTCCTATGGTTTAGGGAGTGCTTGCAGCGGACGCAATGAATTGCGTCCCTACACAAACACCGCTTTCTCGTAGGGACGCGATTTATCGCGTCCGCAAAAGGCCACAACCGACTTGTAAACCGTGTTTAGTGTGTTTTGTGCACTTACCGATGCATCTTGCCGCCTACCACTGGACTGCCGTTAGGTTTCGCGCTCTTTCCCCTAAAATGGGGTATGCTATGCGCAATTAGCGAGACTTATTGAGAGGACGCCCCGCGTGAACGTCGTCGCACTGGAAAATGAATTCTGGCAGGTGGGCATTTTACCGGAAACAGGGGCCTCGACTGCGTATGGGCGGGTGCGGGTAGGTGCGGATTGGGTCGATCTCATGCGGCCGACTGCGCCCGAGGACTATGGCAATTCGAGCAAGGCGGCGAATTTTGTCATGCTGCCGTGGTGCAACCGCATCCGCGACGGCGTGCTGCGTTTCAATGGACAGACCTACCAGATGCGCACGGAAAAAGACGATGGCACGGCGCGGCATGGCGATGTGCGCAAGCGCGGGTGGCAGGTCGAGAGCCAGAGCTACCAACATGTGTACCTGACCCTCGCCTCGGCGGACTATGCCGATATGAACTACCCGTTCAAGTTTTCGGCGCGGGCGGAATACGCGCTGGAAGGGCGGGATTTTGTGTGGCGGCTGACGCTCAAGAATGAGGATACGCGCCCGATGCCGGGGGGCTTCGGCTTTCACCCGTATTTCGTGCGTCCCGAAGTCGAACCGCTGGTGATGGTGCCGTGCTCGGCGCAGTTTAATCTCGTGAATTACCTCGCCGAGACCGGCCCCGTGCTGCTGACCAATCGCCTCAATTTTCAGCAGCCGCGCGCGTTGGGCAATGATGAGATCAACGACGTACTAACGGGACGCATGGTCGACGCACCCGCGTTTATGCAATTCCCCGCATGGAATGTCGGCTTGCTCATGCGCGCCGATCCGATTTACCGCCACCTGCTGCTGTACGCACCCGTGCAACAGCCATTCTTCGCGCTTGAACCGATGACGAACGTCAATGACGGGTTCAATCTGCTGGCGAAGGGCATCGACGAATCCGGCGTGTTCACGCTGCAACCGGGCGAATCGCAGGCGGGCGAGGTACGGCTGGAGATGGTGACGACGAGTCCGTGATCGCCCGTGTTTCAACCAGATTGGGTATTCCAGCTAACACCTAATCTGTGATATCGACAAAGGGATTGGGGCTCGCCGGATCAAGGCCGAGCGTCATAGCCATCGCTTCTGTGCTTCGGTCGGTCAAAAATTCGACCCAGAGCGGAAAGTGATCGGAGATACGAAATGACATTTCATTGGCGCTGAGTTCTTTGAAGACCGCGCCGGTGAAGTCAATCGCCCCGGCTCGCCCTTGACTGAGCAAACCGAAGTCGTCACGAAACCAAGCGATCTGGTCGTAATGTTTCGCCTTCGTACCGAAGGTCGACTTTACGTTTTGAATTGCTTCTGGAACCCAGAGACCGACTTTCAGGAGTTCCTGAAACAGGATGTTGTCCTGCGTCCGCTCGTTGATATTAAAATCGCCCAACAGGATGAGGTTGGTCTCTTCTGCACCATCGACCTGAGCACGATCTCTAATCTCTTTGGCAACATAGGTCGCCAAGTTGCGGATTTCCTCAAGGCGATCTTGTTCTACCTTGCCGTAACGAATGTGGACGGTGAGAAGCGCAAAGTGCTCATCGGCCGCCTGAAAGCCAACGATGTACGGCGTTCGGTCGAACTGGACTGCGGGCGTTTCTTGTTCTGACGCTGGTGAGCCATCTGCTGTCAACGCTGGCAGGACACGGGGAGGCAGCACAATTTCGCCAGCCAAACCCGACGGGATGACGCGGCGTTTGTCGTAAAGATAGGCAAGCCGTTCTGAGTTACCTTTTTCTCCGCCGCTGACATCGCTCATGATGACGCCCCAATTTGGCCCGAGAAATTCGTTGAGCAGCAGACGCAGGCCGCGTGTATCGCGTTTCACCTCTTGGATGGCCACCACATCGAAACGACGGATGATCTCGGCGATGAGCGCCAATGCACGTAAGTTGCGCTTCGGGCTGCCCTTGTTTTCATCCCATTGGTTGTAGCAGTTGCTGAAGCCCCGAATATTCCAAGTACCAACAAGGATATTGTGATCGGTACGGCGTGGGGGCAGGTCGGCACCGTCGAGCCGCCGCCGCAAACGAACAATGTCGTTGATCGTGCTTGCAGGATATTTTCGATAAGTATTCATGTTTCACTCCACTCAATTTCCTAAGTTCAACGATCACTATTGGAAAGGACAGCGGACTTTGATTTCGATGTCGCTTGCTATCGAGTGCAATTACTCTTAACTCATTCTATTATAGGCCATTCGCGAAGGTGACGGTCTACGGACTGCGAATTGCTTGACACGTTTTTAGATTGTCGCTATGCTGGTGCGCAATTACACACATTACAACAGCGTCGATCCAGACGAGTACACATTAAAGCGGTGTCACAGAGAGTCGCCCAGAGCTGAGAGGGCGGTACACGCGCAGATGTCGAATGGACTGGGGAGCTGTGACGGCGAACAGGCTCACTAAGTAGCGGTCACCGGGAGAGCGCACCCGTTATCAAGGCGCGGAGTATCGGCGTAACTGCCCGTACTCTTGAGAGTGGTCGTTTTCGCCTCGGCGAAAATGACAAACAAGGTGGCACCACGGGAACCCCTTCTCGTCCTTGACGCGGGAAGGGGTTTTTATTTGCGTCGATCCCGGCGCGAAAGAGTGGAGACACCAACCATGACCTTGACGTATCCGCAAGTCCGTTCCGACATTCTGCCGAGCCGTGAACAAGTGCATACCTTGTTCGGGCAGGGCGATCTCGTCCCCGTGTACAAAACCCAGCTCGCCGATCTCGAAACGCCTGTGTCCGTCTACCTCAAACTCACGCAGATGGGGGAAGTTTCTTTCCTGCTGGAAAGCGTGGAAGGTGGCGAACAGGTCGGGCGTTATTCCTTCCTCGGCGTGAACCCCAAGGGCGTGATCACCGTGAAAGACGGCCAGATCACGCGCACCTATTACG
>CALKIA010000405.1 GCA_937988705.1 uncultured Chloroflexota bacterium
TCATGGCGATCACCATCCTGCCCTTCATCAGCATTTTCATGACCGCCCTGCATCCCTCCGGAACCGTGCCCCGCGGGCTGGAATGGCCCGCCGACCCGCAATGGGGCAACTTCATTGAAGCCTTCAATGTCGCGAACATGACCGCGCTGTTAGGTTCAAGCCTCTACATCGTGCTGGCGGTGGTGCCCGTGGCACTGGTCATTTCGACCATGGCCGGCTTCGCCATCGGCCAGCTGCGCATCCCCGGCTCACGCCTGCTCCTCGGGCTGTTTGTATTTGGGTTAACGCTGCCCTTCGGCGGGATCATCGTCCCGCTCTATTATCTGGAGCGCGCGCTGGGCATCTACAATACCCGGCTGGCCGTGGTACTGCCGTTGATTGGTCTATACATGCCGTTCTCCGTATTCTGGATGCGTGCACATTTTGTCAACATGCCAACGGAGATTTCGGAGGCTGCGCGCGTCGATGGGGCAACAATCTGGGATTTGTTCTGGCGCATTCATCTCCCGCTCGCGCGCGCCCCGATGGCATCACTGGGCATACTCATGTCAGTCTGGACATGGAATCAATTTCTTCTGGCGCTCGTGCTGATCGAAGATCCAACGGAGCGAACGATGGCAGGCGCGCTGGGCGCGTTTCAAGGACATTATGCGACGGATGTTCCGCTGCTGTGTGCGGGGACAATTCTGATCTTGCTGCCGACGCTGATCGTGTTCGTGCTGTTCCAACGCCAGATTATCTCCGCCTTGCTCCAGGGTTCGGTCAAAGGCTAAGCTGTGGGCCGATCGGGGTGGACTTGAAGCAGATGCACGCTGGCTTCCAAGTGTGCAAAGCAAAACGCCTCTCCTATGAGAGGCGTTTTTGGTTTCCAGAGACAGTTGATTGGAGGTGATTAGGCTTGTTTTCGGCCAAAGCACCTTGACCGAACCGGTTGTTTCCGGTTACCCGGCAAACTTATTTCATCCCGGTACCAGTCGCGGCCAGACCTTCCATGACCTGCCGGCGCAAGAACAAGAACAGGACGATGATTGGCAGCGTCGCCAGCGTTGATCCGGCCATCACCAGATCATAGGACTGCTGATACTGGTTGATCAAGCGCGTGATACCAACCGCCAGCGGCATATTCTCGGCTTGCCGGAACACGATCAGCGGCCAGAGCAAGTTGTTCCAATACTCCAGCGAGAACAGGATGAATAAGGTTGCAATCGCTGGACGGGCATTTGGCAGCACAACCGAAAAGAAGATTTGATACTCATTCGCGCCATCGACGCGCGCTGCATTCAACATCTCGTCATCAATTGAAAGCATGTATTGTCGGACAAAGAAGATGCCGATGGGCGAGGCCGCGATGGGGATAATCGCGCCGAAGTAGTTCTCGACGAGACCCAATTGAATGATCATCAGGAACAACGACACAATAAGCAGGTGGAACGGGATCATCTGCGAGACGAGAATCAGGATAAACAGCAGATTTCGACCGCGGAACTTGAATTTCGCCAGTGCGTAGCCACCCGTTGTACATAGGAATAAGGCTGTGATGGCAAAGCCACCGGTCTGGACAACGGAGTTGATGATCCAGCGCCCGAAAGGTTCTTCTTCAAACAGTGTGCGATAGCTATCAATTGACAAGGCGCTAGGAAAGAGATCAAACGCATCCACAAAGATCCGCCCATCGGGGCGCAATGAGCTGATCACCATCCAGTACAACGGGAAAATAAAGCCGATGGTCAAGACGACAAAAAACAGAGTCAACAGGATTTTGTTGACACGAACGCGTGTATTTGGACGTCGTTTGGCCCGGAGCAGCAGCGTGTCGGAAGCATGTTCTGCCATCGAACTTATTCCTCCCGGCCAAAAGTGCCAAAAAAGCGAAACTGAATAAGGGAGAAAACAAGGATAATCCCGGCGAGGATCACGCCCATAGCCGCAGCTGTCCCAAAGTTAAATGAAGTGAAGGCTGTCCGGTAAATCAACAGAGCCATCGTCAACCCGCCATCGCCGGGACCGCCGCCCCCGGTATACAAGATGAACGGCTCCACAAAGACCTGAAAGCCACCGATAATGCTCAGGACGATGACAAACAGCGTGGTGGGTCGGAGTAAAGGCAGCGTGATCCGCCAGAACATCTGGAAAGCATTGGCACCATCAATCACAGCGGCTTCGTAAAGTTCGCGCGGAATATTCACCAACCCGGAATTAAAGTACAGGATGTTAATGCCGGTCCAGCGCCAGGTCGCGACCAGAATCAGCGAAGGTAAGGACAGATTGGAAATTTCAAGCCAGCGCTGTGGCTGGATACCAAAGGTGGATGACAGGAAAAGATTGAGAAAACCATCTTCAGCCAAAATTAAGCGGAAGACCGTTCCGGCAACCACAAGCGAGGTTAGAGCCGGTAAGAAAATCAGCGTTCTAAACACCGTGCTTTGAACAACGCGGCCCGAATCCAGCAGTACTGCCAGAATGAGGGGCAGCGGTATCAATATGAGGAGGGTGCCGATGGTATAGATCGTTGTATTGGCCAGCGCTTGGTTAAACCGCACTAACTCAAATACGTTCTCGTAATTGGTCAGCCCGACCCATTCCTGACTAGTGATCCCTTGAAAATTCTGGAAGCTCATGATCACAGCCAGAATAACCGGGTAGACCTTGAATAAGACGAATATAGTCAAAAATGGTATGAGGAATACGAGGGGAACGACTTTTTTGTGGTTTAAGACTGCGACAATTGACCTTAACAATTTAGTCTTACCTTTGACACTAACGAGAAGTTTTTAACCACGGAAAGCGAAAGCGGGTACCTGCTGCCAGATACCCGCTTCCCAAAAGTTATTGCATTTAGCCGCCGACTTCGGCACCCATTGCCTGCAGTTCAGCCAAGGCTGCGGCCAGAACTTCTTCAGGTGCTTTCTGATTCTCGATCAGATCGTAGAGCGCGGTCGTCTGGAAGATCGTTGCAATTTCGGGATAGAACGGGCCTGTGTATTCAGGCGCCACATTGGCCAATCCTGCCTGAATGTAGGTAAAGGGAACTTCACCGCTGAAGTCATCCATGGCGATCAACAGCGCCGGATCTTCGTAGACATCGACGCGCATCGGATCGAAACCGAGGTCAGTCCACAGAGACACGTTGGCTTCATAGGTCAGTTTGGCGAAGGCCAGGAATTCCTGCGCGAGGGCGATCTTGCTGGGGTCGATCTGGTCGGTGATGACGGTGCCCGTCCCGCCGCCCATCGTCGTCGTATAGCCGCCTTCTTCAAAGATCGGCATGGGGCGGACGACTTCGACGGCCGCCAGTTCGCTGCTCATGTTATCGGGGAAACGCGTCATGTACCACTGGGGCATCCACAGAGAAGCGATGCGGCCTTCGGTCAGATCAACATAGTGATCAGGAGCATGGTGACCACCACCGGACGCGGCGCGGGCAATACCATATTCATAGACGAGATCCTGCATGAACTGGAGCGCCGCCACATTTTCCGGGCTATCCAGAATGATTTGGCCTTCAGCATTGTACGTCCCGCCGCCCATCATGAGCATCAACGCGTACGCTGAGAAGATGTCGGTCGTTTCGAGGCTGGTCATGTAGACATCGGGGGTGCCGTCACCATCAGTATCCTGAGTGACCTGCTGACCCGCCGCGATATAGTCATCCCACGTGTGGATGCTGTCGACGTCCACACCGGCCGCTTCCAGAATCGCCGTATTGTAGTACATCACAAACGAACCCAAATGGTAGTCAATACCATAATTGTGACCATTGGCCGAATAGGGAGCCAAGCGGGATTCGATGATGTCCGAGCGATAGGGGGCGATGGCATCATCGAGCGGAATGAAGTGGAGAACGCCCTTGGTGAAAGTGGCGAATTTCTTAATTTCCACGTCCGCAAGATCGGGGGCACCCGTTCCGACCAGCAGCGACGCGAGCAGGTTGTCGTGCATTTGCGTGTATTCAATTTGCTCATAGGTGAGATTGATGGGACGGTCCGGATTAATTTCATTCCAACGCTCGGCTTGATGCTGCATGAAAAGACCATGGCGGTCAACAAACACCCATAGGGAAAGATCGGTGGCCGTCTGGGCACTCACTACCGAGATGGAACCGAGAATGAACGTGAGTGAAAACAACAGCATCAGGAATCTAGATTTAGACATTTTGATCTCCTTGACGAATAGAAATTTTGAGTTGCCTAACCGCTGCACATCTGCGTATTTGTTCTCTTACCCTTCCCCTCCTCTCAGGCGATAGGCTCAGCTCACAGATCGAAGCTAAGAGCCGTCACCGAATGCGGCTCAAAGGTGAAATTTGCGGATGTCGAGCGAGCAGTTACTGCCGACTCGGTTGTATACACTCGGTTCGGGTCAGCAAACGAGTTTTCCGCTTTGATATCTGGCCCGTTGACGATCCAGGCGCAACCTGTCCCCGCAAACTGACCGCCGTCGAGGGTGATAGTGACGTCTTGTGCAGCAGTCTGGCTGCGATTGACCACGAAGAGCGCCAGCTTGCGCGTGCGATCATCGAGGGTGGCCGATACATCCAGCGTGCGCAAAGCGGAATAGTCTTCGACTGAAAAGGTGTCACCCGTCCAGAACACATCGAGTGCGATGTTGCCACAGGTGCGGCTGTAGATCTCAAAGGGATGGAAAATGGTCTGCAAGAACAGACTATCTGAACTGGTGAAGATGGGCGCGAGGACATTGACGATCTGCGCGATGTTGGCCATTTTGACTGATCGGGCGTGACGGATGAACGCATTGAAATGCATCGCTACGACCAGCGCATCCTCTAAGTTGTATTTTTCTTCAAGGCTGTTAAGCTCGGCCTGCGTTGTCCCCTGCATCCGGTACCAGACGTTCCATTCGTCCACCGCTATCGCAATAGGTCGGCGAATCTTGTGCTGCAATTTCAGCGCGTTAATGAGGCCTTCAATTGCACTTATACGCTGCTCAATGAGCTCCGATGTGGCCATGTATTGGGCAAAATCGTTCTCCGGGTTGCCAACGTACCAGTGAAGAGCAAGGTAATCGATGAGATCAGGGGCTTGTTCCAGCAGAAGTTGAATGCGTTCAACATATTCAGCCCGCCAACTTGAGACGGCTGAGGCGATCAGCTTGATCGATGGATCGACCCACTTCATCACCTTGGCGAATTCAAGATACGCGCGGGCATATTCCTCGGGTGTTTTGTAGCCAATCTGCCACCCGCCATCGACTTCATTGCCAATACCCCAATACGTCACCTTGTGCGGCGCATCGAAACCATGCTGGCGGCGTAGATTGGCCAGGGTCGTGTTCTGGGTTCCATTACAATATTCCACCCAGTCCCGGGCCTCGCGCATATCGCCATCCCCACAGTTGACAACCATAAAGGGCTCGGCGTTGAGCTGGCGGCAGAACTGGATGAATTCGTTCGTGCCGAACTGATTTGGCTCGACCGTTCTCCACGCCAGTTCAAGACGCGCTGGACGATTTTCGACTGGACCAACACCATCCATCCAGCGATAGCCTGACACGAAATTACCGCCCGGATAGCGGATAATGGGCATTTTTAGCCGATGCAACGCAGCCAGAACATCACGGCGAAATCCCTGTTCATCAGCTAACGGCGAACCGGGCGCAGAGATACCACCATAGAAACAACGTCCAAGATGTTCAGCAAAACCGCCGAAAATATGTGGATGGATATAGCCAAGCTGTCGCTCAAGATCAATTTTGATATAATTCATTTTTGCGAGTTTCCAACCTAAGCAAGATAAGTTAAGTAAATCGATTAAGCGATAGTGCGCTCGCTGTGTTTAATAAACGCACTTGACGCTGTGAATACTTTTTTGATTGAAAAACCCCACGGTTCTAGAGAACAAATACCCATAATCAATTCTCTTTTTAAGTACTTTCTTTGATGAAATATACAGTGTTTCACTAATCATGTCAAATAATTGTATACTAAACAAAACCGTTTTGTTTAATAAACAAATGCGGCATCTAGAGGAGAGTTCTATTGGCTAAGTCGAAAACAACCATGCGCGATGTTGCTCAGGCGGCTGAAGTCTCCGCGACAACCGTCTGGATGGTTGCTCACAACAAACCGGGCATTCCCGCCGAGACCATCAGGAAGGTTCGGGCCGCGATGGACAAATTGTCATACATCGTCAAGCCAGAGGACAGCAGTTTCAAGACGGAATCGGTTGGGTTGCTCATCGAGCAGTCCTCGATTCCGGCGATTAGTGATGTGTTCTACGGTGACGTGATTCGTGGTTTCCAAGCAGAGGCAGATTATTTGGGTTACCATGTCGTCTTATCGACTTTTGACCGTAACACCGAAGATCTGGACTTGCTGAAGACGGGTTTTGCCCAAAACGTCTCCGGATTTGTGGTTGCCAATGATGGTGATATTCCGCCGGAGATGGTCATCCAACTGAAAATCCCCAATGTGCCGGTTGTATTGATCGAAACCTATATCGAGGGTCAAGCACTTCCGGCGGTCTTAGGCGACAATTTTATGGCTGGCTACAAAATCGCCCGCTATATGCTGGACAAGGGGCATCGAAAGATCGCTATCCTGAAAGGGCCCAACAAGTACAGCAGCCTGGTTGACCGGTTTCGAGGCTGTCTGGCCGCGATGGCCGAGGCGAATCTACTCCCCCGGGCCGAATGGATGCCAGAGCCAGTTCACGGACACCCACTCAAGGGCTATATTCAGATGAAGGAAATCCTGGAGCTGCGCGACCACCCCACCGCGGTCATTGCCATCAGCGACAAAACAGCCTTCGGCGCAATGGAGGCGATGCGAGAAGCTGGCTTAAGCATCCCGGGCGATATCGCAATTGGCAGTATCGATAACACAATTGAAAGTGGTTACGCGCGCCCCCCGCTGACCACCGTTCATATCCCCAAATACGAGATCGGCGTCTTGGCCATGCGCAAACTGCATCGGTTGATTGAGGGAAATGAGCCGATCTCCGTCAAGAGCGTAGTCTATAGCGAACTCATTGTGCGCGAGTCCTGCTAAAGTAGACTCTCGAAAGTCCCAATGTCGGGGTAGACCTATGTGTCTACCCGGCTTCGGGCGCACACACAGGTGCGCCCTACATCCATTCGTGGATTTGTTTCGAGAGCCTACTTAAAGCCGCGCACGGAGGGTGGTTGATGCGATTTGGCCTGCTAACCGTTGGTTATCTTGCTGCCCCATGCTCGTAAGCAAGCTGAGTAGCGCTTTGCGCGCTTGTTATCAAGCCAAATCTTCAGAACGCGGACGTTCTGAGAGTCCCCGCAGGATGGTAAGCGCAAAATTCGGCGTCTGCTGTACCATGCAATTGCAGCGGGCTTCGTTCACCTTCGCCAGCTGACCGTCTGTCTTGGCGACCGCATCGCCCAAACGCGGTTGATGTTCGATCAACCCCATCGCACCGAAGATCTCGCCCGATCCACAGACACGCACATGGCGGTCTTGAACGAAACCATCAACTTCAACCTGTTTGTGAACATTTTGAGGACGCTTCTGTAAGGTTGCATTAACATTTATAGTTTTTCAGTTAGGACAATGGCGGACGGGGCGCGATCCTAGCCAGCGAACTGGGCTGAGGCGACTCTGTATTGAGATCGCCGACAAATTAGCACCAAGTCACAATTCGAGTTCAATTCGTCCTTTATGCTAAAACCGACTGCTTTTCTATATAATAACGCTCACAAATATCTTTTTTATTCCGTCTTGGAATGCTAATTCAACGTCAGTTTGATTTTCTCTCCCGCTCTCCCTACGCCGCTTGTAGGGAAGACGGGTACGCGCGAACAAGTCTTATCCATAAGCCACACCAATTCAACTGTATGAGGTGATAGAGACTGGTGATAGTTCTGATTACAGCCCTATTCGCACCTGCAATTGCAGCCCTGCTGTTACTGACACCACTGCGTAAACGCCCGTTCTGGGTGGCGCTGGTGCCCGGTATATTGTTCATCTATTTTCTCACTCAAGTTGCCGCTGAATTGCCAGCACAGGCGCTGATTCCGTGGGTTCCGTCCTTAGGCGTCAACCTGAGCTTTCAGCTGGATGGATTGGCGCTCCTCTTCTGCCTGATCATCACGGGAATCGGCACACTTGTGCTGCTCTATGCCAGCAGCTATTTTGCCGAGCGCGACGAGTACGCCCGTTTCAGCGTTTATACGCTAATCTTCATGACTGCCATGCTCGGCATCGTCACGAGCGCCAATCTAATCCTGATCTTCGTCTTCTGGGAAATCACCAGCCTGACCTCATACCTGCTCATCGGCTTTCACCATGAAGATGAAGCGGCGCGCAGTGGTGCGCGCCGCGCCTTGATCGTCACAGGCGGCGGCGGACTAGCACTCATGGCAGGGTTCGTACTGCTTGGTTTGGTCGGCGGCTCGTTCGAAATCGCTGAACTCCTCAACCAACGGGATCTGATACAAGGGCACGCGCTCTACATCCCCGCGCTGCTGCTGATTTTCGCGGGGGCGTTCACGAAAAGCGCCCAGTACCCGTTTCACTTCTGGCTGCCGGGCGCGATGGCCGCGCCGACTCCCGCCAGCACTTATCTGCATTCGGCAACGATGGTCAAAGCAGGTGTGTTTCTGCTGGCGCGCTTGAGCGGTTTGCTCAATGGCACGCCGACCTGGGAAGGTATCACGCTTATTGTCGGGCTGATCACCTTCCTCTATGGTGGGCTGATCGCGCTGCGGCAGACCGATCTCAAGGCCATTCTCGCGTACAGTACGGTGAGTTGGTTAGGCGCTCTGGTCGCGGTACAAAGCTCGAGCAGCGAGTATGCGGCCGTTGCGTTTGCAGTTGGGGTGCTGACCCATGCTCTCTACAAAGCTGCGCTGTTCCTCACGGCGGGCAGTGTCGATCACGGAGTCGGTACGCGCGACATCCGGCAGTTAGGCGGATTGATGCGCGCTATGCCCTTCACGTTCGCGGGCGCAGTGATCGCCGTAATCAGCATGGCAGGGATTCCGCCGCTGCTCGGTTTCCTGGCTAAAGAGCTGCTCAAAGCGGCGTCACTGTACGAAAATCAGCCGGACGCTGTCCTCATCCTCTTCCCGGCAGCTGCGGTCATCGGTTCGGCGCTCACAGTCACCGTTGCGCTGCGCTTTTTGTGGGACACATTTATCCGCGCTGCACCTGCGGATGCAGATCATCACCCCCATGAAGTCAGTCCACGCATGTGGATCGGCGCGCTGGCGTTAGGCACGCTGACCCTCGTGCTGCCCCTCACCCTACCCCTCACCCTTGATCCGCTGGTCGGCGGCGCCGTCGATGCGATCCGTGGCGAACACGCGGACATCCATCTGCATCTATTTGAGGGGATCACAACCCCGCTCATCATGAGCGCCATCTCAATCACGTTGGGCGTGTTATTGTTCGCTGCGCGCACCCGCGTGCTTAATCTCCTTATGCGCCTGCCGACTTTTGATACGGTCGGGGTATATCAATGGCTGTTCTATCGCGCGCTTCCCGATGGCGCCGCTTGGATGACGACCCAGTTGCAAAATGGACGCCTGCATTTTTATCTACTGGTCACACTCGGCTCGGCTATCAGTTTAACGGCCGCGCTCATGCTGCTCGGGCAGGTGAACCTGACCAATGAAGAAACACTCAGCGGGTTTGATCCGCTGTCGCTGATGGTATGCATCCTGCTGATGGCAGGCGCAATCACCGGGGTGGTCGTCCCTACCCGCCTCGGCGCAGTGGCGATACTCGGCATTGAGGGTGCCCTGCTGTCACTGCTGTTCGCGCTGTTCGGCGCGCCAGACCTCGCCTTCACCCAGTTGATGATCGAAGTCGTGACGCTGGTTTTGTTCGTGCTGGCGTTCCACTTCCTGCCGAATACCTTCAACATGAAGATCACGCGGCGCATCCAGATATTTGATATCGCCTTTGCGGCGGCCGCCGGTCTCGTTGTGACACTGCTCATTCTGGCGGCGAATGCGAACACGATCGGCGACTCGATCAGCGGTTACTACGTGGAAAACGCGGATACCGTCGGACATGGACACAACGTGGTGAATGTGATCCTGGTCGACTTCCGCGCACTGGACACGCAAGGCGAAATTCTGGTGCTCATCATCGCCGCGATCGGTGTGACGGCGCTGCTGCGCTTGCGGCCTTCGAATCAGTCGCGCGGCAAGTATCTGCCCGCTGACCCGGCGACCAGCCTTGAGCTGCCGGTCGAGGCGGACGTAAATCTTGAGGGGGAACAGTCATGACTCAATCGTTATTCTTTCGCTTTCTGGCGCGGGTGATGATGCCGGTGCTGATTCTGTTTTCGCTCTTCCTGCTCTTGCGGGGACATAACGAACCGGGCGGCGGTTTCGTCGGTGGGCTGGTCGGCGCGGGCAGTATCGTGCTAATGACGCTCGCTTACGGCGCGGAAGAAGTGCGTCAGCGTCTGCGCATCGACTTTCTGCGGACGATGTATTACGGGCTGGCCGTGGCGATCCTCGCCGGAGTGATCGGTCTCGTGATCGGCGTTGCGTTTCAGGATGCATACTGGTGGACAACGTTCATTCAAGGCATAGGGTCCATCGAAGTCAGTACACCGCTGCTCTTTGACATCGGCGTGTATATGGTCGTCCTCTGTGTTACCTCCTCAATCGTGATGAA
Source organism: uncultured Chloroflexota bacterium (assembly GCA_937988705.1). Lineage (GTDB taxonomy): Bacteria > Chloroflexota > Anaerolineae > Aggregatilineales > Phototrophicaceae > Flexifilum. The sequence goes on from CALKIA010000405.1 coordinate 10,619, forward strand.
TATGGCCGAAGAAGGCGAAAGGGAGGATCACTGATGCTGTTGATTTTTGCGCTCACGGCCGGGGTTATGTTTGCCTGCGGGGTGTATCTGATGCTGCGCCGCAGTATGGTGCGGCTGATCATTGGGCTGTCACTGCTCACGTATGCGGTCAATTTGCTGATCTTTGCCGAAGGGGATTTGCAGCGCCGTGCCGCACCCATCATCGATGCCGTTCCCGAAGATCAGATGGCTGATCCGCTGCCGCAGGCGCTCATTCTGACCGCTATTGTGATTAGTTTCGGGATGCTGGCGTTTTCACTGGCCCTGGCGTATCGAGCCAGTCAGGCGGCGATGACCGATAACGTCGATGCGCTACAGCGCACTGATCGGGATATATAACCATGCAGCCCTACATTGTTCTCCCGCTGATTATTCCACTGCTGATGGTGCTGACGGCGCTGGCAAGATTTCGTGTTTTCCGTCGCCGGCTCGCTCAGATCGGTGCTTTTGCCAACTTGCTGGCCTGTGTAGCGCTGCTCATCGTCACCGAGACCGGACAAATTCAGGTGTCGCAGATGGGGGGGCATCCCGCACCCTATGGAATTACGTTGGTCGTCGATCCGTTGAGCGCGATCATGCTGACCATTGCGGCAGTGATCGTCTTCGCGGTCGTGATCTATTCCCGCGCCGCCATTGACATCAACCGGGAACGGTTCACCTACTATCCGCTCCTCGGCTGCCTGCTGCTGGGCATCAACCTCGCCTTTCTGACGGGCGATCTGTTCACGCTCTATATCGCCTTCGAAATCATGCTGATGGCCTCGTTCGTCCTGCTCACGCTGGGCGGCGAACGCGGACAGCTGGAAGGCGGGCTTAAGTACGTCGTCCTGAACGTCGTCGGTTCGACCCTGTTTCTGATCGCGATTGGGTTGACCTATTCGGTGGCGGGAACGCTCAATCTGGCGGATCTGGCGCAGCGGCTGGCAGACGCGCCGTCCATCGGCATTACCACCGTTCTCGCGGGACTGTTCCTGATCGCCTTTGGCATCAAAGCGGCGATTTTTCCGCTGTTCTTCTGGCTGCCCGCCTCGTATCACACCCCGCCGATTGCGATCACGGCGCTGTTTGGTGGCTTGCTCACCAAGGTCGGCATCTATTCGATGTGGCGGGTGCTGGTTCTGGTGTTTCCCAACGAACTCGTCGTGCTTCAGCCCTTGCTCCTCACTTTGGCCATGCTGACCATGATCACAGGTGTGCTGGGCGCGGTCGCGCAGATGGATCTGCGCCGCCTGCTCTCCTTCCACATTGTCAGTCAGATCGGCTATCTGCTCATGGGAACGGCACTCCTGACCGAAGCCGGGTTAGCCGGGGCGGTGTTCTTCATGATCCATGTGATACTGGCGAAAACGGCGCTCTTCTTCATCAGCGGTATCGCGTACGAAGCACAGGGCAGCTATGACCTCAAAAAGCTGGGCGGCATGCGCGTTATGCATCCCGGGGTGGCGCTGCTGTTCGTGCTGGCGGCATTTTCGCTCGCCGGGCTGCCGCCGCTCTCCGGTTTTTGGGCCAAGCTGCTGCTCATCCGGGCTGCTCTGGAAGCCGGACAGTATCTGGTGGTCGCGGTGGCGCTTGGGGTCAGCCTGCTGACGATGTATTCGATGGTCAAGATCTGGAACGAGGCCTTTTGGGCGCCCCCCGCCCCCGGTCGGGTTGCCGCCATGCTCAGCCGTGAGGATCGACGCAGTCTGATGTTCCCAACCACGCTGCTCGTGGTGTTGATCGTCGTTGTCGGCCTGCTGGCCGAACCGGTGATTCGCCTATCATCACAGGCGGCAGTAGGGCTCATGCAGCCTGCGGCGTACATCGACACCGTTCTGGTAGACAGTGAGGTTGAAGAATGACGATATTTCTGATCAACATTCTGCTGGCTTTTCTCTGGGCGTCCTTTCAGCAGTTTCGCCCATTGGACGTTGTGACCGGGTTTGCGCTGGGATACGGCATCATCTGGCTGACACAAGCCTGGCTGGGGAGCAGCGCGACACGCTACATCCAGCGGGTGCCGACCTTTCTGCGCTTTACCGGTTACTACTTGGCTGAACTGGTGACCTCAACGTGGCAGGTTATTCGAGCGCTGTTTCTCCCACAATCGAGTCTGCGTCCCGGCATTGTCGCCTTTCCGCTGGAGGCACGGACGGATTTGGAAATCGTGCTGCTCAATAATCTGCTGGTAATGACTCCGGGCACGCTGGGTGTAGACCTCTCGCCCGATCGGCACACCCTCTATATTCATTTTCTGGATATTCCTGATCCGGATGCCGCCCGCCTGCGCATTACGCAGGGATTGGAACGTCGTTTGTTGGAGGTGCTGCGATGAACTCGCTTTTGCTGTTCGTGGAAGTGTTGTTGCTGCTGTCGCTGGTGCTGGTGACGATTCGTCTGCTGCGGGGGCCAACGCTGGCTGACCGCGCTGTTGCGTCCGACCAGCTGGCGCTGCGCGTGGTCGCGCTGATCGTTGTCCACAGCATGGTATCAGATCAACCTTTTCTGATCGATCTTATGATCGTGACGGCGATTGTCGGCTTTCTAAGCATGGCGGTAATCGGTATTTATATTGAGCGGATGGTTCGCCGCAAGCGCGGCGCAGAGATCGGAGATCCGCTGTGACTCTCGGTGATATTGTGATCGGTCTCGTACTGCTGTTGGGCGCGCTCATCATGGTGCTGTCGTCCATAGGTCTGCTGCGCTTTGGCGATGTTTACCTCAGAATGCACGCCAGCACCAAAGCCAGCACGATGGGAATTGGCTTTCTAATGATCGGAGCGGCGCTCTATTTTAGCGACGCGCTGCTGACCATTAAGTTATTCGCCTTGGCTGTGATCTATTTCTTCTCCGCGCCCACCGGGGCCCAGGTTCTGGCGCGCGCTGCCCATATTGCCCGCACGCCGATGGTGAAGGAGACCTGGATCGATGAACTCGAGGAAAATTAAGGGACAGACACGGGACGCGAAAACTATAGCTGGATCTGGAACCATAACACTACGGCCGTCGCTGCTTCATCCGCTATGCAAAGTCCCGGTCGATGAGATCGGCATTCATCCCGTAGGCCGCTGCTGCTCCCTGGGCCACTGCGATGGCCACGCTGCGCAGCGGTGACGCTATGTCTCCTGCCGCATAGACCCCAGCGACACTCGTTCGACCACGTAAGTCAACCTGTACCACATTTTGTTCGTCGACTTTACAGCCCAGATCATGGGCAAAAGAAGTGCGGTGTGTCGTCTTTGGACGAATAAACAAAGCAGCGCATGCTAGCGCTGTGCCATCGACAAATCGAACCGCCTGAAGCTGGCTGCCTGCGCTTTCGAGGACCGCTATGGGCTGTTCAATGACGCGAATCCCATGGCGGGTGAGCTTTTCGCGCTGCGCTGCCGTCAACTGCCAGCCATCGGCCACACACAGCGTGAGATTGTCCGTCCAGTTGCGCAGCAGCAGCACCTGATGAAGAGCCGCCGCCTCTGCGCCATAGACGGCAAGCGCTTTCCCCCGGACTTCGTAACCATCACAGTAGGGACAGTGAAACACACTTTTCCCCCACAGGGCTTCAATCCCCGCCAGCGGCGGCAGCTCATCGTGTAAGCCGGTAGCGAGCAAAACCATTCGCGCTTGCAGGTGGGACGCATCCGAGCTTGTGATCGCAAATCCGCCATCGATTTTCTCGATGTGCTGCGCCGTCGCTGGTTTGAGCACGACACTGGGGTAATGCTGAAGCTGTTCATGAGCAATGTGCAGTAACTCTGCCGGTTGAATGCCGTCACGGGTCAAAAAACCGTGCGACGCCTGCGAAAAGCGATTGCAGGGTTTCTGGTCGTCGATGACGACAACCTCGCGCAAGGATCGCCCCAAGACCAGTGCCGCGCTCAAACCTGCACTGCTGCCACCGACAATCACAACATCCAACATATGAAACTCCCATATTGATACTTTGTATCACATAGATAGACCTACCGGACAATGTCTTACGCCTGTGCCGAAAAACGGGATGCACTGGCAGCGCAGGTCAGGAAGCAGAGACGGTAGGCGCTCTCGCTTCCTGATTTTGCAGCCTTAAGTAGGCTCTCGAAACAAATCCACGAATGAATGTAGGGGCGCACCTGTGTGTGCGCCCGAACCCGGGTAGACACAGAGGTTCGCCCCTACATTGGGACTTTCGAGAGTCTACTTTTGCATCCCGTCAATCAGGGTTTGGTTGGCTGGACGACGGTAATCACGACATTCCCCTTTTTGTGACCCTGATCGACATACCGGTGTGCCTCGACCATCTGCTCCAGTGGGTAGCAGCGATCAATCACAGGTTTGAGTTTCCCGGCTTCCACCAATTCTTTGAGGGTCATGAGGGTTTCCGTCGTTGGATAGGCGGTTCCACCAATGAGGGTCTTGCCGCTTCTCATGGCAGCCCAGCGCATTTGTATCAGTTGGGATGGACCGGCGACCGCTTGCAGGTAGATTCCTCCATCCTTCAGCGCGCTCACGCTCCCGGCAAGCGAGCTCTTGCCAACGGTATCAAAGATGATGTTGTAGGTCATCCCGTTCTTCGTGAAATCCTCTTTGGTGTAGTCAATGACGTGATCCGCCCCAAGCGATTTCACCAAGGCGATGTTCGCGGTACTGCACACGGCGGTCACTTCTGCGCCAAAGTGCTTGGCCAACTGAACTGCCGCCGTCCCGACACTGCCGGAAGCGCCATAGATCAGCACGCTCTGGCCCCGCTGGATATTCCCTTTTTTGAGGAAATACAGGGCGGTGACGCCTCCAAACGGCAGGGCGGCGGCGGCTTCATAGCTGACAGTCGTCGGTTTCAATGCCACTGCGCTGTCTTCGGCGATGCAGGCGTATTCAGCATACGCCTGCAGTCGGGTGATGTCATAGGCATAAAGCTGGTCGCCGGGTTTGAAGCGCTTGACTTCTTTGCCAACGGCTTCAACCTCACCCACGATCACCATGCCGGGGATCGCTTTCTTGGGTTTTGTCAGACCGAGCGTCAGGCGCGCCGGCAGCCAGAAGGAGCGCGGAACCGTGAAGCTGCGCACGCGGGAGTCCCCGGCGGTGACGGTGGTGGCATGGACTTTCACCAGCACTTCATGGTCTGCGGGAACGGGCTTGGCGACGTCTCTGAGTTCGAGAACTTCCGGCGCGCCGTACTTGGTGGCGACAATCGCTTTCATTTGACATTCTCCTTATAGGATTTGGTGTACTGCTAACTCTCGAATATGAACATCTGGAGTGACAAACACTGTTGGGAAGTTAATAACTGCCTGCCCACAAGCCGACGATTTACGCGGCGATCAACAATTCATTCGCTGTCTTCGTTGCAGACTCGTTCGTGGTTGCGGATGATCTGAAGCCCTTGATAATGAGCCAGATGGCCAGTGTTAGCTCCCAAGAGAAGATCGGGATTACAGCAATGCCAGCCCACGCCGGGAGACGGTCGTAGAGGCCAAATAATTGGGCGGCGTTGACGGCGAAGATGAGCGGCCCGCCGACCAATCCCAAAACCGGGATGAAGCGCGGCACCAGTCGCGAGCGGTACATCAGGTAGGCCATCAGCACCGTGTTCGTTCCGCAGACGAGTCCGGGACCGAGCAGAAACGTCCAGTTGTGAAACGCCACAAGGGTGTGACCGATGCTGACGAGGGTCGCCGGGTCAGCCCCAACCGTGCCGACCAGTTCGCGCAGCGTCACCAGTGCCAGTAAGGGGATAACGCCAACGGCAATGATGCCAGCTTCGAGCGTGCGCAGTCCGATGTAGCCGAGAGCGACGGCTTCATTCTGCCGCTTGACGGCGGGATACAGCGCAACAGCCGTGCCGATCACGGTGAGGGCAAGGATGACTTCGAGGAATACCCCGAGCAGGATGGGAAAGTCAGTGCCCGCACCGAGGATGTAACCGGGATTATCTTGAACAGGCGTGTACAAAAAAGCTGCGCCGACCGAAGTGACATGGGTGATGAGATAGAGCACGCCCGCCGCGATGGCGAGTTTCCGCTGGGTATACATGTGTTTCTCTCCTTTGGTGGCTGCGGTCGGCTCGACCGAGCTCAGATATTCGTTAGTCGTCATGGTCTTCTCTACGGCTGACTGGAGTCGCTGAGGGATACTGAGATCAAGGGCATACCTAAATCACGTACTTTCCTCAGCCAACCATGTAATGCCGCCTGATCAATGGCCAGCCCGGTGAGCAGTGTGTTGCCGTTGGCTTCGAGCGTGATGGTGAGTCCGGCAAACTTATCCGCCCAGCGGTCATCAAGGTGTCCCCGGATGCGAATCTCGTAGTGCCGGGGCTCGTCGTAATTCTCGGTTGGTGCCTGTGAGTCACTCATGCTGCGCCTTTTATCTTCGCCTCCTTCGAAAGCATGTCGCTGTCGTTAGGGTTGGTGTGTTGATTTCAAGTTACAGATGGATCTGGTGAGTCGGGATCACCACATGTGGTGATCCCGGTGGTGATTTGTCGCCAAAGAGACGGTGAGGGAAATGAAAAGCCCGGCGCTAGGCCGGGCTGGAGGTGCAGATTCGCTAGAGCAAATCGAGGTCGTCGGCGCGGTGAACCGCTGCCCGCCGGTTATTCACGCCGAGCTTGGTGAAAATGTTTTTCGTGTGAGTACGCAAGGTATTCAGAGAGACCACCAATTCACGAGCAATTTCTGGGCCACTGAGGTCGGTTGCGAGCAGTCGAAGCACTTCCAGTTCGCGCTCACTGAGCGGTTCGGTCAGACATGTTTGGGCCGGGGTGCGCTCAGCAGCGGGGCCAACAGCCCGCAAGAGTTGCTGTACATAGCTCGGGGCGATCTGCTGTTTCGCGGCTTCTTCCAGCAGAATCGTCATGGGCGGGCCTTCATCGACAAACAAGCGGACGTAACCCTCCGGTTCAGCGAGTAGCAAAGCGCGTCTAAGCGGCAGCAGGGCAGCAGCGCTGTCGCCCGACAGCTGGAGCGCGAGCGCTTGCAGAATCAGAAGCTCGATCACGCTCCCCGTCCGCCCGCCCTCCTCCGCGGCTCTCAGGAGACGATCCAAAAGTTTCGTCACCTGTAGCTGCGAACGTTCGACCCGGTCACGCTTGTACTGACTTAACAGCACGCGCGCCAGCGTGATATGCTCGTACTCGCGCAGATAGCTGAGATCATCTGCGGCGGACACTCCCTGCTGCTGGACCCAACCGAGCGCTTCACCTAACCTACCCTGTGTAACCCACACGCGGGCTTTCAGGGCTGGAATAGGCTGCACATGCGGGGAAAAGTCACTCACAAAGACGTGCTCTGCCTGGTTAAGCAAGTCGAGCGCGCCGTTCAGATCCCCTTCGGCTTCCCGTATCCGTGCGAGCGCGACGCGCCACCGATAGGCGTTCTGCGGTAATCCGCCGAACTCGCCGAGTTCCTGACTGCGCAGCAGGTCGTGACGGGCAGCCGTCACATCGCCCTGTTGGCAGTGCAGTTGGCTCATGCCGACATGCATATCGGCCGCCCCCCGCAGCCCAGGTGTGCTCTGCATGGCCAGCTGCACTTCGCGCTCGTAGATGTTCATGGCTTCGCGCAGATGACCTTGCACAATGAGAATATCCGCTAAGGCGAGGGCACAGCCGATGGCGTCAGAGAAGTACCCGGCCTTTTGCAGCCGCGGTATGCCCTCGCTGTAGCACCGACGTGCCGCCTCAAGCTCCCCATTCGTCCAATAAGCAAGTGCCAGGAGAGAGGTTGCGCCTCCGCGCAGGAGATGGTCATCCTCGGGTACCAGCTCAAGCGTTTGGCGGGCGTACTTCATGGTGTCGACAACGCTGCCCTGAATCAGGGCTAGAGCAGCACGATACATGGCGATCGAACCGGGCAGACGGAGAAATTCGCTTTGATCCACAACGACCATAGCTGCCGCTGCGCTATCCGGATGTTCACGGGAGTCTGCCATCTGACTCAAGCACTGTTCGGTGTGGCGCAGTCGGGCCTCAACACCGTCAAACCGACCGGTCTGCATCAATGTCCCGGCATAATGAATGCTGAGTACGGGTCTGGAGTGGAAAATTTCGTCAGGGAGAGCTTGCAGCCAACCCAGCAGGGTAGCTTCCTGTCGACTGCGCCGCATCGCTGGTACAGCCAGTTCAATCAGCGCCGCCGCTTGTGGATAGTCTTCGGCGATCAAGGCATGATGGATCGCATCAAATGGGAAATTGTTTTGCTCGTACCAGGTGCTCGCGCGCCGATGCAGAGCTGCGATCTGACCGGGCTGTTCAGCGAGCAGATGCGCCCGGAGCACGTCAGCAAACAGGTGGTGATAGCGGTACCATTGGCGCCGATCATCCAGCGGAACGATCAGAAAATTGCCGCGTTCCAGCGCCTCCAACTGCTCGCTCCCATCCGTCTGTCCAGTCAGTGCATTGCAGAGCGGCGCATTAAAGCGGTCGAGTATAGCCGTCTGGAGCAGAAAACGCCGGACAGGCTCAGGTTGGCGCGTGAGGACTTCCTCCACCAGATAATCTACGATGTAGCGATGGTCGCCGGCGAAGGTGCGGATGAAACCCGGGATATCGTGGTTCCCTTGTAAGGACAGTGCCGCCAACTGCAATCCGGCAATCCAGCCTTCCGTGCGATCTTCCAACGCGGTGATATCGTGCGCCGCGAGGCTTAAACCCATGCTCTGATTGAGGAAATCGGCGGCTTCGGTAGGTGTAAACCGCAGATCCTTGGCGCGAACTTCAGTCAATTGTCCGCGGGCACGCAGTCGGGCTAAGGGAAGATCCGGGTCTTCGCGGGTGGTGATGATCAGGTGCATGTGTGGTGGCAGATGCTCGATCAGAAATGTGAGTGCCTCGTCAATCGGTCTGGCATCCACCAGATGATAGTCGTCAAGGATGAGGATGAAACGATCCTTGATGTGCAGGCTGTCATTGAGGATGGCCGTCAATAGGGTTTCGGTCGGCGGCAGCTGCGAATCGCGCAGTAGAGGAAGCAGTTCCGCCCCGATCAGCGGGGCTAACGTCTGCAAGGCCGCGACGAAGTAAGTCAGAAAGCGGATGAGGTCGCCTTCGCCCTCATCCAGCGATAGCCAGGCTGCGCGAACCGGGGGATCGTGCTGTTCGCAGTCCGCTATCCAGGCGCTGATCAGCGTGGTTTTCCCGAAACCAGCGGGTGCCGAAATGAGGGTCAGTTTGCGCTGCAGCCCCTCATTCAGCCGCGCGATCAGGCGTGGACGGAACACCGCGTCCGGTCGAGGTGGGGGAATATACAGCTTGGTGATGAGAATCGATGGTATGGCGGCTGCCTGTGCTGACGGGTTGGACATGCCTGCGTCCCTGTTCTGCCGCATTCGCGGCCAGCGCCTAATCGTTTTTCTGGGAGCAGCGGTTTACAAGCTAAACCTGCGCAAAATGAGTATTCAGAACTTAATGTGAAGTGTAGCATTGTTGGGAAATTTCTGCCTTACTTCGACCGATGTACACACACGGTCTGATGGCTGAAAACGCAGGAAACGCGCGCAAAATCAGCGAGCTATGCTTGGTCTGATTCTCTAAACAGCCTGCGGCACGGAGCGTGCCGCAGGTGGCTGACGTTTCACAAGTATGAGATGCGTCCAACCGCTGTCCGATTCTTGTCAATTGCCAACCGATCCTAGAGTTTAGCGGCGGCCATAGTCAGTATAGTGATCTGTTCCAGCCCAGTCCGACAAAAACTTAACCCCTTGTTCTTCGCCCAAGCGGTAGACCTTGAGCAAACCATCCTCGGTGGCCTGGGTGTAATCAACCCCCAGCGTTTTGAGGTCAACCGCTGGTTGAATGGTGTAGATTGGCGTAGCCTGCCAGACAGTTGGAATTTCCCGGTTGCTCAGCAAATCATGATAGAGTGATCCGCATTCGGGTGAGATGGCCACAACTTCATCGTAACCCATTGCCGCCAGTTCCAGCGCCGGGCACGAACAGGTATAGGAGCCATCGATATAGGGGCGCTGATTGATCCATGCGGGAACATCCCAGGCGTGAAGCATCCGCGAGGAAGCATAGGCAACCTCGCTGAAGTTGCCCGGAGTCAGACGCCGATCAGGATCGGTCGCCTGGCTATCGAAAAGTACTGAACTGAGATGAGCCTGTGCCCAGCGCTTGTCGTGACGGGCGGCCGCCAGTAACAAAGTACGCCCCAAACGACGCGCCCCTGCCCCTTGGGTCAGTTCGCTCGCTTCGCGGGTCACTACCGCAGTCACTGGAACAACGAGCCGTGGTCGAGCTGGTCGCCAGAGCTGGTCACGAATGAGCGGTTCCCAGAAACGAATGCTTTCCAGAAACACCCCACTCATCCCCCGACCGAGTGCTTTGAAGGCTAACAGCCCCCGGATGTAGGCAAGACCATGCTGCTGGTGCTGCCCAATCGCCGCCAACGCCGCCGGGATCACTGAGCCTGATGTACCAGCATACCCATCGGCCTTGATGTTTGCCGTCTCAAACGCACTCAAGACCCCTTGAATGAAGGCGACCCGGTAACCGCCGGAAGCACAAGCAATGGCTAGCGACATCTCGACTCTCCCCAGTTCAGATCCTACGAACGACAGCGACCCGCTAGTGATCGACTACTGCACTCGCCCTTTCCAACCAGACGTAAATCACGCTCCCCCTCAGGCGATTGCTCATGCCCGTCGCTAAGCAGTATTACATTGGCAGATGGTGCTGTCCCGCCAACAGTTTTCCCTCTGCCACCTGAAAAACGATCAGGAAGCGCGCGGGCGTGGCGCCAGCATTGTGAAAACAGTGCGGTTGTGCGGCCTCAAAGAGCAGACTATCGCCCGCTTCCAGACCGTAGATTTCGTGATTCACGCGATAACTGACGGTTCCTTCAAGGCAGTGAACAAATTCAGTTCCGCTGTGAACAATCAGATCGGTTGAACTCCCAGCTCCGGGCGCGACTGTCACCAAGAAGGGCTCGAGCTGCTGATTGCGCAGCCCAGTGCCCAGACTTTCCATGGAAATACCATGGGCTTCAGACCGCAGCCGCCGATCACGCGGAATGAAAACCGTCGCCTCCTCACGGCGATCATCAAAGAAGGCTGAGATGGAGACATTCAGAGCGATGGCTAACTGATGTAACGTGGAAACGGTGGGCGAAGTGTCACCATGTTCAATGCGGCTGATAGCATTGAACGATATGTCACAGCGTTCGGCCAATTCCCGGAGCGAAAACCCTTGTTGTTCGCGGAGAATCCGAAGCCTTGTTCCAACGTTAGGTTCCAAGGGCGATGCCATAGTCACTCATCCTTGCCTCCACAAGTCCGCCAATATTGTAACACAAAAGTTGACGCTTGTACCATTATAATGGTACAATATCGGTAGATTCTGAAATACTGGACGGCTGTGCAGCCCCACCCTCAACATCTGCTTAGTTCAGCCGATACCGGATGCAGGCTGTGAGGTCAGGGGCTCTGGCACGGTATTCGACGAGTATCTTCTGATGTCCCCGGAACGCAGCGGCCACGATGGGTCGTTGGGGCGACGCATGCTTTTCACCACGGAGACCGGTATGAAACCGCGAAAGTTACGCTGGCTGGCAATTCTGTTGTGGATAGTGACCTTCGGGAGTGTCCAGTCCGGGCCATCAGTCTGGGCGCAGGCGCCTATCTTTCGGGCGGTGCTGTTCTATTCACCAACCTGCGGCCACTGTCACTATGTGATTACTGAAGTTTTGCCCCCCTTGTTGGAACAATATGGGGAACAACTCCAGATCGTCGGGGTGAATATTGCTAACTTCGAAGGTCAGACACTGTATCAATCCGCTGTTGAGCACTTCGCTATTCCCAACGAACGGCGCGGTGTACCCACCCTGATTGTCGCTGATATTCTGCTCGTGGGGTCAGGTGAAATTCCGGAACAACTCCCCAGTCTGATTGAGCATTACCTAGCCATCGGGGGTGTCGATTGGCCGGATATTCCCGGTTTGGCCGAGGTCGTGCAGGCAGCCGAGGCTACTCCGGAAGCCACCGCGGAGGCGACGGCTGAAACAACGTCAAACCTCCAGCCCGGTGGCCCAGCGCAGCCAAGCACGAACCTAATTGACTCCAAAAGTAGGACTGCGTTGGCGAATGATTTCATCAGCCGCTTTCAACAGGATGCCGCCGGGAATAGTCTATCTGTCCTGTTGCTCATTGGCATGCTGGCCGTCATCGGGTTTGTGCTCAGACGGCTGTGGCGAGTCTGGCAGACCGGCACTACGCGTTTGTCACTGGCGCGTGACCTAAACGGATGGCGCACTTGGGCCATTGCGGTACTGGGTCTCATCGGGCTGGGGGTGTCGATCTACATGGCGTACGTCGAGACAACCCATACGCTGGCGGTTTGCGGCCCGATTGGCGATTGCAACACCGTCCAGCAAAGTCCCTATGCCCTGCTCTTCGGCCTGATCCCCATCGGTCTATTGGGGATAGTCGGTTATGCCGCCATGCTGATCGTCTGGCTCGTCTGGCACTGGGGATCAGCACGATTCAGGAACTTGGCCGAATCGACGCTATTCGGTATGGCGTTGTTTGGCACCATTTTTTCCATGTACCTGACCTTTTTGGAACCATTTGTGATTGGCGCAACCTGTGTCTGGTGTCTGACTTCAGCAATCAGTATGACGCTCACACTGTTTGTATTGGCTGGCTCGGTGTCGGCTTACCCGGCACCGGCTATCCAGCAAGCGCCGACATAAACTGCTTTCGTACCATGTATCTTAGGGAGATCAACGAAACAACCATGAAAATCGCTGTGGTTACGGATGACGGAAAGACAATCACCCAGCACTTTGGTCGGGCGTTGGGTTATCTGGTCTTCACCGTTGAAGATGGTGAGATTATCGAGAAAACGCTGCGTGAGAAACCCGGTCACCGCCAGTTCGCCACTGAACCGCATGATGAAAACTCCCACGAACATGGGCATGGCTCCGGCGCACACTCCGCAGCGAAACACACCCAGATGCTTGACCCGATTCGGGACTGCTCAATGGTCGTCGCACGGGGCATGGGAACCGGCGCGTATAACGCCATAGCTCAGGCGAACATGCAGCCCATTGTGACTGATATCCAGGACGCCGAAGAAGCAGTGCGGGCGCATATCAGCGGTTCACTGGTCGATCACCCGGAACGGCTTCACTGAAACCAACTTTGCTTAACAGGAAAGGCAATACCAATGTCCCAGGAAGCTCTGATCGCAGGTTTGAACGAGGCTCTGGCAGCAGAACTCGGTACCGTTATCCGCTATACCTACCAGTCCAGCAAGGCCGTCGGTTTTGTGGGGTATGAACTCCGCGAGATTCTGAAAGATGAGATCGCAGATGAACTGGGTCATGCCGCATTCTTGATGGATGTCATCGTCGATCTCGGTGGTGAGCCAACCACCACGCCGCGCATGTTCGAAAAACCGGATGGTCTGAAGGCCATGCTCGAACTTGATCTGGAAATGGAAAAACAGGATGTCGATCACTACCGGACGCACGCTGAATTAGCTGACAAACTGGGGTTGGTCGAACTGAAAATGAAGCTGGAAGCGATGGCGGGAGACGAAGCTGGACATGCACGAGAACTTCGCCGGCTCGTAAAAGGTCTATAGTACGCCCTGCCCGACCTATCTCGTCTCCGCCAGCAAACCCAACCCCTGTCAGGAAACGCTTGACAGGGGTTGGGTTTTGTTTTCAAGCCCGCAACCCCTAAAGCGCGGCAGTGTCCGCGGATAACCAGCGACTCTTGCAGTGCCTCATCAAATAATTTAACCCTCATAAACTTGAAGTATTCAGATTGAAGAAGCTGATCTTCGGCAGTGAATACATTGTGTGCTCAGCATGTAAAGTGACAGTAAGCCTGCTCTGTGTGATGTTTATCACTATCTGTTGCGATCTGGGCGACTTACACTGCCTATTGTAAGTGAGTTGCAGCAAGCAGATGAGGCAGTGCGCATGACCTTTCAAGAGCAGGCCAAAGAAGCCATTCGCGCCAGCGGCGGGCGCATCACCGGACAGCGCGAACTGCTGCTTGACCTGATTGCCACCCACGACGAAATCGACGCCGAAAGTCTGCATCAGCTGGCTAGCCAGCAGGATGCCGCGATCAGCTTGCCGACTGTGTATCGTACGCTGCACACGCTGGAAGACGCCCATGTGATCACCTCGCGCTATCTCTCCAGCGATCATGACCGCAAGGTCTATCGCATTCAGGCGGAACTGGACTTGACCTTTAATTTCACCTGCCGCCGCTGCGGACGGGTAATACCCTTTCAATCCAGATTGGTCGAACAAGCCAAACGAGAATTGAGCGCTCAGCTTGGCGCTGAAGTGCTGACATTATGTATGTGTGCAGGCGGTCTGTGCCCGGACTGCCGAGAGGAGAAGTAGAACATGACCTTGGATCAACTACAGGCAGGACAATCGGCTGTTATCCGACACATTGGCGGACAAGGACAGGTCCGCCGGCGTCTGATGGATATGGGACTGACCAAAGGCGCTGTGGTCGAAATGATCAAAGCGGCGCCTATGGGCGACCCCGTAGAGTACTGCGTACGCGCTTATCACCTGTCGCTGCGCAAGTCGGAAGCGGCCGTTATTGAGATCGAACTCAGCGAGCAGAACAGCCAGTCATGATGATTCACGAAACCCCCCAATGTTTTCCGATCTCATTAGCAGCACGCGGCGAAACGGTGTCCCTTATCGAAATCCGTGGCTGCGAAAAAGTGCGTCAGCGCCTGGGTGAACTGGGTCTGAATGTCGGCTTGACGGTGCGCGTCGTGCAGAGCGACTTTAACGGCCCGCTCATTCTCGCAGTCCGCAACGATACCCGCCTCGCCATCGGACAAGGCATGGCGCAGAAAATCATGGTGAAATACGCGCCGGTGGAGGCGTAACATGGCGGCACAATCGATCAAAATCGCGCTGGCGGGCAACCCGAATGTCGGCAAAAGCACGTTATTCAATGCGCTGACCGGCTCCCATCAGCATGTCGGCAACTGGCCCGGCAAGACGGTGGAAAAGAAAGAAGGCCGTTTACACCTCGATGGACAGGACGTGATCGTCGTCGATCTGCCGGGAACCTACAGCCTGACCGCCTATTCCATCGAAGAAATTATTTCACGTGATTTCATCATCAACGAGCGGCCGGGCGCGGTGATCGCCGTCGTCGATGCCGCCAACCTTGAACGCAATTTATACCTGGTCACACAGGTTCTCGAACTGGAAACGCCCGTCATCCTCGCGCTGAATATGAGCGATATTGCCCGCAATCGGGGCTTGAGCATCGATCCGCAAAAACTCTCGCGGGGCTTGAATGGAGCGCCGGTCATCGAAACGGTTGGCAGCAGCGGCATCGGCGTCGATGCGCTGAAAACTGCCATCCGGCAAACGGCGGCCGTGGCTGACCAGCGTCCAGCCCGCATTGTCTATTCAGAAGCGCTCGAAAACGAAATTGCCCAGCTTGAGCCCGCGATACGGGCTGTTCCTGCGCTCGTGCAGCAATACCGCCCACGCTGGCTGGCGATCAAGCTGCTGGAAGCCGACGAGGACATCCTCAAGCGGCTCGAAGCCCATCCGACGCTGATCGCGGCAGGCCACGCAGGATCAGAGCGCATCGAAGCGGCAACCGGCGAAGATGCCGAGACGCTAATCACCGATGCCCGTTACAACTTCATCGGCGGATTAGTTTCGGAGGCGCTGGTTCGTCCGCGTGAAATCCTCGAAACCACTTCGGATAAGCTCGACCACGTTTTGACTCACCGCCTGTACGGCGTACCGATCTTCCTGCTGCTGATGTGGGTGGTATTTCAGATCACCGCCAATGTGAGCGCGCCGTTGCTCAATTGGGTCGATGGTGTAATCGCTGGCCCACTGACGCACTGGACGATCGGACTGCTGAGCGCGCTGGGACTGAGCGGCAGTTGGATTGAAGCGCTGCTAGTGGACGGCATCATCACCGGGGTCGGCGGCGTGCTGGTGTTCGCACCGGTGCTGATGTCGCTGTATCTCGCTATCGGCCTGTTGGAAGACTCGGGTTACATGGCGCGTGCGGCCTTCGTGATGGATCGCGTGATGCGCGCCATCGGGCTGCACGGCAAGAGCTTCCTCCCGATGCTGGTCGGTTTTGGCTGCACCGTTCCAGCGGTCTACGCAACGCGTACGCTCGAAAACGAGAGTGACCGCAAGCTGACTGGCTTCCTGGTAACCTTCATGAGCTGCGGCGCACGGCTGCCCGTCTATGTCGTCATGGGGGCGGCCTTTTTTGGCGCGCAGGGCGGCAATCTCATTTTCGCCATGTACCTGCTCGGCATTGCCGTGGCGTTGACCACAGGCTGGGCGCTCAAGAAGACGGTCTATCGCAACAAGCCGCCGCAGCCATTCGTCATGGAACTGCCACCCTATCGCGCGCCACGCCTGCAAACCGTGTGGCGGCAAACGTGGGAACGCACCAGCAGCTTCATCCGCAAAGCCGGGACAATCATTCTGGCGACCTCCATCGTGATCTGGCTCCTCATGGCGCTCCCAGCGACCAGTGAAGGCCGTTTCAACGACGTTGCGCCGGGGGACAGTGTGTTCGGGACGGTCAGCCAAATCACGGCGCCGATCTTCGCGCCAGCGGGGTTCGGTAACTGGCAGGCATCAGGATCGCTGATCACCGGGTTCATTGCCAAGGAAGTCGTCGTCGGTACGATGAGCCAGATCTTCGTAGGCGAAGAAGAAGCACTTGCAGTTGAGGATCTAGCCGCAGCGCCGCCGACTTTCATCGAGGATGTCACTTTTATCGGCACGTCGCTCTTGGAAGCTGCCGTGCTGACCGTGCAGGAGATCGTCAACATCGTGCCGCGCACCGTGAATATCATCCCCGGAATTAATCTGGCGGAGGCGGATTTCCTCGGTGCGGGTGGTGAAGTAGAAGATACCGGCGCGTTGGAATCGGCGCTGACACAGGTCTTTTCGCCGCTGGCAGCCGTCGCCTTCACCGTGTTCGTGCTGCTCTACACGCCGTGCATGGTGACGGTCGCGGCGCTGCGTCACGAGTTCGGGACGCGCTACACGCTGTATCAGATCGCCTATACCTTCGCGATCGCGTGGCTCGGCGCGGTGATCGTCTATCAAGGCGGGCTGCTGCTCGGCTGGGGAGTGTAAGCCTTGGCGAGTCAGCTTAGCAGTGTTCTCGACCGCTTCGTCAATCAGTCGGCCCCGGTCTCCATCAGCCAGATGGCACGCGAGATGCAGATCGAACCCGGCGTGCTGCACAGCATGATCGACTACTGGGTGCGCAAAGGTCGGCTGCGCGAAGTCAACAGCGGCGGTGAGGCCTGTACCAGTTGTGGGGGTAAGAGCGGGTGTCCTTTCATCGTCAACCTTCCGCGTTACTACGAGGTAGTTGGAGAAAACACCCCCGCCGCGGCTCCACCCTGTGCCTGCGGGGGTAGTTGTCATACGTCAGGCTAAGGTACAATCAATGGGCGAGGCGGGAGCGTCCCGCCTCGTTTTTGCTCTTATGGATTGAGTTGGTGTATTGACCTTGAACGAAGTCACTCCGCTGCTGCGCGACTATCTGGCGGAAATCTACCAAGCATCGCACATCGAACTAAACGGGAAAAACGGTTATATCTCGACCGGCGAACTGGCGGAACGACTGGCAACCAGTCAGCCGACGGTCAATCGGATGGTCGAGCGCCTGCACGATGCACAGCTCATCCGGTACGAACGGTATGTCGGCGTCAAGTTGACCACTCAGGGGCACCAGGAAGCAGCTGCTCTGCTCCGCAAACAGGCGGTGCTCGAAGGTTTTCTTATCACCGTGTTAGGCTTCCCGTGGCATCAAGTCTACGCTGAAGCCCGGCAGATGCGCCATCAGGTCAGCGAGACAGTGATTGACCGCATGTGGCAGGCGGCGGGGAGTCCGGCGCGCAGTCCATTTGGCGAATGGATTGATCCGCCAGAAAACGATCAGCCAGAAATTCTGCTGACCACTGCGGAGGATCACCGTGATTACAATATCGCCCGCATCCTCACCCGGCAGACTGATCGGTTAGAATATCTGGCCGCACTCGGTCTCAAACCAGAGGTTCGACTGCACATTCATCACAAAGCCCCGTTCCACGGTCCGATTCAACTGCACCTGGACAGCGAATACCGAATCGTCGGACATGAACTGGCAAAACTGCTCACCTTGGTCGCTGATACCGGGTAAAGCTAAAATACATAAATCTCAAGACTTATTGAGATTTATGTAGGTTTCTGGATACAATCCGCGACTAACGCTTCAATACGACTGTTTCAAGGAATGCTGATGTCCATCCGACGAATTGGCGTGCTGATCGCCCAACTGGGCACGCCTGATGCGCCAATCCCTCAAGCTTTAAGAACTTATCTCAAACAATTTCTTTCGGATATGCGCGTGATTGATTACTCACCGTTTGTCTGGCAACCGCTTCTGCGCGGAATCATCCTGAATACCCGTCCGCGCCGTTCTGCCCGACTGTACCAGCGCATCTGGCTGCCGGAAGGCTCGCCACTGCGGGTCTATTCCAATCAGCAAGTGGCCGGCATCCAAGCGCGCCTCGGCGCTGACTACCGCGTGATCCTCGGGATGCGGTATGGAAATCCCAGCATTGAGGACGCCCTTGCTCAATTAGAACACGAAGGGATTGACCGGATTATAGTCATCCCCATGTTTCCGCAATTCTCCTGCACAACCACTGCCTCCATTTATGACGCGGTCTACCGTGCCGCCGCCGGACGGCGCTGTCCGCTGTTTCACGAACGCAAGCGCTTTGTCCCGACGCTGCGGTTTGTCGAACCGTTCTTCGATCACGCTGC
>CALKIA010000406.1 GCA_937988705.1 uncultured Chloroflexota bacterium
GAAACGGGCTTCGGTGCGCTCAAGGCTGACGGCTAAGGCTTCCAGCGATCCCGCCCGCAGCGCCAGCGGTTCGATTTCGATCACCCAGTCGTAAACTGTTCCCGACCGCACGACGGGCGCGATCGCGGTGTCGTAGTCGCTTTCCGGGATGATGACGCCGAAGTCAAAGCGCTGTAAGTCGGACGTCACGTCAGTGATCTGCCCGAGCGTGACAAAGGTGAGCGCGTCCCAGAACGGATCTTCCAGCGTCACCGGATCGACCAACCCGACGATCTGCACGGTGATGGTGGGAACTTGCACGCCGTTGAGTCTAAAGCTGTCGCCCGGAGCGTAACGCGCTTTCTCCGCGACGGCATTGGTGAGCACGGCTTCGACGACGGTCGAGTCTCCGGTCGCCTGCGGGAAACGCCCAGCGGTCAGCGCGAACCGGGATTCGAGCTGCGAGAAGCCAATGGGCAGATAAGCGCGGTAGTCGTCGCCCGTGCAGATCCGCCCCGGCGGATCGCAGAAGACGCCGCCGGAATACGTGACCTGTTCGACACTGCGCGCCAAACCGCCCAATTCCTCGCTCAAAATCGGCTGATATGCCAGATCAGTGCGTTCTGTGTTGCGCAACGTCAGGTTGAACGTGCCCGGATACGCATGTTCCACCGTGTACCGGAGTGCCGCTTCGGCCACGCTGCGCAGATAAAACGGACTGAGGGCAAAGAACGCCGTCACCAGCGTCATGGCGAGGAGCAGAATGGCGAATACCCGCCCATCGCGCCGTATCCGGCGCAGAATCATCGACCATGACATTTATTCGTCTCCATAGCGCAGCGTCTGCGCGAGTGACAACCGCCGAATGAGCAGTACGCTGGCGAACAGCACCAGCGCGAGCACCAGCAGCAGGATCAAGCCATATTGGCTCAGGGCGCTGACTTCCACCTGTACGAGAAACGGCGGTGTAATCGCTGCGCCCGTCGTGGTGGTCGCCATCGTGGGCAGCACCTGATTGCTCAGCAGCAGCCCCAGAACTGCGCCCAGACCAATCGCAGTCACAAACACGAGCGCCTGCTCCAGCGCGATGCTCGCCACCAAGCGCGCCGACGGCAGCCCGAGCGCCCGCAGCACCGCGAACTCGCCGCGCCGCCCTTGTGCAGTCAGTGCAATGTAGGTGAGCAGGCTGACCAGGCTCAACAACAGCGCGACGGCGAAGGCGATGAACAGCAGTCCCATCAGGCCGAGCGCCAGCGCATCGGTTTGGAGTTGGTCGAGCGCACCTTCCAGCGTTAGCGTGCTTTGCACACTGCGTTGCTCGGCGGGCACGGCGGTGGGCAGTTCGGCCGCAAACGCCGCCGCTGACACACCCGGCTGTAAGCGCAGCCACGCTTCTTGCGCGTAGCTGGCCGCGCCCGGACGCCGATTCAATGTGTAGAGCAGCGCATCCCGGTTGACGACCGCAAACGGCGCGTCTTCCGCATACAGCGACGGGAAATAATCGGTCAGGCCGACGACTTCAAAGCGTACCGCCTGCCGTTCCACGAAAAGATCAACCAGAGCACCAACGAGTAAGTTATTTTCTTCAGCATACACGCGGCTGAACACCGCCGGGATCGTCTCGTTGGGTGGGGCATTGAGAACAATGCCGAAGCTCGTGCGGTCAGTACTTTGAAAATACGAAATCACGCGCCCGTTATCGCGTTCGGCGGAGGGGGTGGTTGTGGCATGCGCCCCTTGATCCCAATCGGTCGCGATCTGCCATCCGGCATCCGCCAGCAGATTGAGCGGGACAGTGTCCCCTGCCCCGTCGATCAGTGTGAGGTCGGCTAAAGTCAGCCGCCACGTGGGGCGACCGTTGACAACATTCGCGTTGAAGATGCGCGCCGATTGTTCGAAGGTGCGTACGTACAGGCTGTCGAGGCGGACCGCGCCGGGCAGCGGCACTTGACCTTCAAGGTAGACCCAACCGGTGGCACTGGCGGTCAGTTCTGCCACCCGTGCCACCTCCGCCTCGAACTCCAGAGCCGTCGTGCCATTCGTCGCCCGGGGAACAAACAACCCCATATCGGTGACTTCTTCGACCCCTTCGCCGTAGCGCGGCAGGAGCGGCACCTGGATATACCCGCCCTGCGCATCGATCAGCCGCGCAAAGTAGTCGGTGTAATGGGTTGCCGCTCCCAGGTCGGGCGTGTACGTGCCGACCGGGATACCGTCTTCAAGCACTGCGCCAATGTGGTCAAGTTTGATCCATAGGCCGATGCGCTGCGGCTCAACCGGGAGCGCTGTGCCCGTTTCGGGCACGTCGACGGCGGGAGGCAGCGGCAGTTCACCCAGATCCGGTCGCCAGTACGCGGCTTGCCGGAAACTCTCCGGGTCAACGCCGAGGATTTGCCCGTAAGTGATGGCGCGGTCGGTGAGCGAGAAATTGACGTTTCCCACCCGGTAGACATCGGCGGCGGCGGCAACTTCGGGCAGCGCCAGATAGGTCGCTTCCGGTTGGGCGCGGTTCACACTGCGGAGCAAGTCGCGTTCGTTCACGCGCACATCGGTGCCAATCTCATAGGCAGATTGATCAAGCTGACTGCGCCGGATCGTCGCCTGAAAGCTCGTGGCAAACCAGCCGATCCCGACGGCTAACGCCAGCAAAAATGTGATCCGCCCGTAATGCGCGGGTTCGCGGCTGACTTGCCAGGTGGCGAGCACACCGGTCAGGCCGCGCTGGGCGGAGAAATAGCGTGCCGCAAGTTCCGCTACGGCGGGGAACAAGCGCAGTGAAATGCTGCCGAGAGCGATGAACAGCAAGGCGGGAGCGATCAGTAATAGAGGGTCGGCTTGCACATCGCCGATGACCGTTTGCGCAAAGGGGCTGTCGGTGTTGAGCAACCGCAGCAGCGCGGCGCTGCCGACCACCAGCAGCACCACATCGAGATAGTAGCGCTGCCACCACGACGCTTTTTCGCTGCGCATGGCCGACCCGCCCGCGAGGATTAAGGGCATACGCAGCACTGGACGCAGGGTCGCGATGAGCACAACCAGCGCTAATGCTGCGGCACCGCCCGCATACAGGAACGGCGTCAGATCGAGTTTGAGGGGCAGATTATCAACATCAGAGAACAACGGCGCGAACGCGAGCAGAAGTTGGCGGGCGAGAATGGGCGCGATCAACGTGGCGAACGCGCAAATCAGCAGCGCCTCAACCCCGCGCAGCAGCAAGATCTGGTGGTCGAAGGCGCCGCGGCTTTGCAGCAGCGCGACCTCCCGGCGTTCGCCGCGCCGTACCAGTGCCCCAATCACGACGAGGAAGAACAAAACCAGCGCGCCGATTTGCAGCAGCAGCAGCCCGAACGGCGCGGCCAGATGCGTGACTTCGTCGTGGTAGGCTTCGAGGATCGCCGGTAGTTCGGTCGCGCTGACGAGCGTCAGTTGGCGCGCCTCCAGCAATTCACGCAGTCGCGCGCCAAAAGCGGTCACCTGTGCCGCCGCAGCTGGAATCTCCGCATAGGGTAAACGTGTAGGATCGAACAGGATGCGCCAGCCTAGTTGCGTCCGCGTATCGGGGATAAACTGCTGCCCGATCCGGAGGAAACTAGCGCGGGTTGTCAGCAGGGTCGCTGCCGGGTTCGCACCGCCATCAATCCGCAGCGGGGAAGGTGCCATCCAATACGGCGCAATCGGGTCAGCGGGTGCGACGATGGCGCTGATGCGCACGCGCGCTAGTTGGCTGGTCTCCCAGCCACGCTGATCAAGTGTGAGCACATCACCGACGGCCAGCCCGTACTGCGCCGCTAGTTCGACCGAGATCGCTGCTTCGAGATCGACATCGGCGGGATCGGTCGGGAGTGTGCCGGCGACCAACCGCACGTGCTCGGTCCAATCCTGAAAATAACCAACCCGCAGCTTGAGATCGGCCATGTCCACGTCATCGCGCACCGGAATCAGAGATGAGGTTTCGCCCCATTCGACCACTTGATCAGCCCAACCGCCCCACGGCGCGAACAGCTCGTCGCTGAGCTGATGAACCTCTCTGCTCAAGGCTGACCAGTAGGTCGCAATATCGGCGATCTCCGATCCCGCGACCGTGAAGCGGGTGAAGATATTCACCTGCGCTTGCAGGTGATCGTTCACGCGATCCACCATGCCAATCTGCGCGACCGTCGCTGTATAGAGGGGCGCATTCGCACCGATGATCGCCGCCAGCAGGACGCCGACGATGATCGTGAGCAGGGAACGCCAACCTGTAATGAGTCGGAGTACAGCGAGCCGCACCGTCCAAACCACCGGCAGCTTATGCATCAACAAATTATCCCCCCTTCAATCGTGGGACGTAGAGTTCCGAAAATACTGGAAGGTTTATATGAGCACTTTTATCGAACGGAAAAGTTCAATCTTACCGTGAGTTCGGAATAAAGCTTCTCACACCCCTCAGCCGCTTGCGTGGGCTGAGGGGGTAACAGTTCGATACGCAGCAGGAAAATGTAGGGGAGGGGCTTGCCTCGCCCCTACAGATGCAACCTGAATCTCAAGTGTCGCCCCTCCCCGCTGGCGTGCTGAGGAGAGGGGTATACGCGGTTGCTCCATAACTAGCGTTACAGATTCTCGCGGCAGCGAGCTCAACCGCCCCACTGCATAAGAAGTGGGGCCAAGCACCTGACGATTTTTCGGGTGAGGTTTGCTCAAAAAGACGA
>CALKIA010000407.1 GCA_937988705.1 uncultured Chloroflexota bacterium
GTGGGAATCTGACCTTTTTTCAACACCCTCATGCCTTGCCCCTACAGCCACGAATATCCCTAAAAATGCCGCCAGTACAGCGCGTAGTGGTACTCGACGCTCAGCCCGGTATGATCGCGCAGCAGTTCGTTCCCCAACCCCTCCCCAAATTCCAGCCGAACGACCGCTTCCAGATCAACGCGGTTGTCAAAGCGCCACTCACTCGGTATGCGCGTCAGTTGATAGCCCTGCTCTGACCAGAAACCTTCAACCACAGCCGGATCGACCGCCGCAAACGGATGCCGTTTCAACCACTCGGCGAACTGCCCATGCCGCAGGTCATTGTCGATGATGAAGGCCGTTCCGCCCGGGCGCAGCACCCGCGCGACTTCCGCGAGACCGGGCAGGCAGTTCGGCGCGAAGAAGTAGGCGAAGCGGGCATGGATCACATCAACCGAGGCGGGAGGCAGCAAAATGCGCTCTGCCGATCCGGTCATGACTGACACGCGTTCAAGGTTGAGCGCTGCCACTCGGCGCATGATCTGCACGCGCGAGGAGTCGTGCGGCTCGACGGCGATCACATGGGCGGCATCGTCGTGCCAGCGGGGCACATGAAAACCTGTTCCCGCCCCCAGATCCAGCACTATACGGCCATTCCACGCCGCAAGCGAACGCATCCCAGCTTCAATGCGCTGCTCTGGGTCGGCGGCGCGATTTTCAAGTTCGTAGAGGTCAGGGGCAGTTTGAATATTCGGCGCGGCATGCACGCCGGGCAGGAAGTCAGACATAGGCTACTCCTTGGTTCGGTCAACAGGCAGAGCCAACAAGCCAGTCGCCGGGGCGACTGCGAACACACGCTTGCGCTTAAGCCTGATTTACTCGAAAAAGAGCTGCGCTATGGCGCTTTCGATGATTACATGCGTGCCGCTTCATTATACAGATATTTAGTTGCCGCCTGCGAATGTTCCTCGCTATAATAATCTAATCGACATTTGATTAAACTTATGGAGCCCGCAAATTATGGACCAGACGGCTGGCAATGGCGTTTCATTTGAGCTCTCCGACGATCAGAAAATGCTGCAAAAGCTGGCGCGCGACTTCGCCGCCAAAGAGATCATTCCGGTCGCGGAGCATTTTGATAAAACCGCAGAATTCCCGATCGATATCATCAACAAGGGGCGCAATCTCGGTCTCGTTAACCTGAACATCCCCGAAGAATACGGCGGCCCTGGCGCGAAAGTCTTCGACGAAGTGATCGTGCAGGAAGAACTCGGCTACGGCTGTTCGGGCATCAGCACGGCGATGAGCGTCAACAATCTGTCTTCGCTGCCCATCATGCTCGGTGGCACCGACCAACAAAAAGCCTACTGGCTCGGCGACCGCATGGTCGGCAAAGGCGACCTCGCCGCCTACTGCGTGACCGAACCCGGCGCGGGCTCGAACGTCGTCGGCATGCAAACGCGCGCCGAACGGGTCGACGGCAAGTACATCATCAACGGCTCGAAGATTTTCATCAGCAACGTGAACTATTCCAGCTTCTACACGGTGTTCGCGGTGACTGACCCCAGCAAGAAGCACCGCGGCATCTCCTGCTTCATTATTGAGCGCGATACCCCCGGCATCAGCGTGAGCCGCCACTTCGACAAACTCGGCCAGCGCGCCGCGGATACCGCCGAAATCACGTTCGAAAACGTCGAAGTCCCCGCCGAAAATCGGATTGGTGAAGAAGGCATGGGCTTCCTGCTGGCAATGACCGTGTTCGATCACAGCCGCCCCGGTGTGGCAGCGGGCGCGGTCGGCGTAGCCCGACGTGCGCTGGAAGAATGCGTCAAATATGCGAAGGAGCGCGAGACGTTCGGCCAGCCGATCTGGCAGCATCAGGCGATTGGGCACAAGATCGCGGACATGGCCATCAATGTCGAGGCGGCGCGTCTGCTGGCGTATCAAGCGGCATGGATGGTGGATAACGGCATCAGCAACCCGAAAGCGGTGGCCATTGCGAAAGCCTTCGCCGCCGATATGGCGATGAAAGTTACCGTGGATGCGGTGCAGGTCTTCGGTGGGTACGGCTACATGCGCGAATACCCGGTCGAAAAGCTGATGCGCGACGTCAAAGTCT
>CALKIA010000408.1 GCA_937988705.1 uncultured Chloroflexota bacterium
TGTTAGAGTGTAATAAAAACAGCAAGCGAATCTCATGACTGTACGACAACCAACACTCTGGAATACCCTGTGGACATGGGTCGGGCGCGTCTCTTTGCGGCAGAAGATTATGGGCATTATCGTTGCGCCGCTCTTGATCCTCGGCTTTACGATTGCCTGGTGGGTGAGCAGTCAGCTCGGTGGTTGGCTGTCTTACCTGTTGAGCGAGGAACGGGTCGCGCAAGCCATGTCGGTGGGCATGCGCAGCGTCGTGATCATCACGGTTTTCTCGGCGCTGGCCGGGTTGGGAATTGGCTCGTTTCTCACGTGGTTTTTGACACGCCCCATTCTGGAATTGACGTTTGTGGCGCGGCATATCAAAGATGGCGATCTTTCCGTGCGTGCCCCGGTGTGGGCCAATGACGAAATCGGCGAACTGGGGCGCGCGTTCAACGACATGATCGCCAGTCTGGATACTTCCCATCGGGAACTCGAACGCTCCAATGAGATGCGCGCCCAACTGCTGCACAAGGTCGTGTCCGCGCAGGAAGACGAACGCCAGCGCATCAGTCGCGAACTGCACGATGAAACCGGGCAGGCGCTCACTTCACTGCTGGTACAGCTCAAAATCCTCGATAACTGCACAACCTTAGATGAAGTCCAGACGCAGGTGAGTGGCATTCGGCAGGTTACGCTGCGCACCCTGCATGAGGTGCGCCGCCTCGCCGCCGATTTGCGCCCCGCTGCGCTCGACGATCTCGGCTTGATCTCGGCGTTGGAAGGCTACATCGACGACTATGCGAGCAAGTCCGGTTTGGTGGTTGATTTTCAGCCGCTTGATATGGAACGGGAACGCTTACCCCGGGATATGGAGATCGTCCTGTATCGCGTGATTCAGGAATCGCTGACCAATATTCTCCGCCATGCCAACGCGACGCGCGTGCACGTGATCATTGAGCGCAAACCCACGCGGCTGCACCTGTCGATCATCGACGATGGCTGTGGCTTTGACGTGGTTCGAATCCTCGGCGGAAAAGATCGCGGCTTGGGGCTGCTCGGTATGCAGGAACGCATTGAACTGCTGGGGGGCACACTGGCGCTCGATTCTAAAGCAGGAGAAGGGACGCGGGTGGCGGTCGAACTGCTGCTGCCCGAAACCGAAGGGAAGGCCGTATGACCGATAGAATAATTCGCATTGTGTTGGCCGACGATCACGCGGTGCTGCGGGCCGGGTTGCGCGTGCTGCTCAATGCTGAACCGGATATCAGCGTGGTGGGTGAGGCGGGCGATGGCGCAGAAGCTCTGCGGGCGATTGCGCTGCATCAGCCTGATATCATCGTGCTGGATCTGATGATGCCGAATGTCAAAGGGCTGGACATCATCGAGCAGGTTACCCAATCGTATCCGCATACCCGCGTGCTCGTCCTGACGATGCATGCCGATACACAGTACATTCGCCATGTGATGAAGGCGGGCGGTGCGGGCTACGTGCTCAAAAGCAGCGCGGATACGGAACTCATCACGGCGATTCGCGTCGTCGCCAGTGGCAATTCATACCTGACGCCCGAAGCCACCCAGGTGCTCATCAGCGATTACCGCGATAAGGATGAACCCCATCCGAAAACTGACACGGGGCTTGGCCTGTTAAGCGAACGTGAACATGAAGTGCTCGTCATGACCGCGCTCGGCTACAGCAGTCGGGAAATTGGCGAACTGCTGTTTATCAGCCCGAAATCGGTGGATACCTACCGGCAGCGCCTCATGGAAAAACTCCAACTCGAAAACCGGGCGGAACTCGTGCAGTACGCTCTAAAAAATGGACTGCTTGAAGCGAAATGACTAATGATCCGAATCGACACGAACCGAGTACCAGCGGCGGGAACTATCGTTGGCTGCGTCTTCGGCGGCGCACGCCGAGCGAGTGGTTGGCGTGGGTGCTCTGGCTCATCCTGTTGGCTGTGCTCCTCGAATACACCCTGACGAGCTTTGCCGAATACGATCCGCAGGCGGGGGTGCTGGCCGGGGCGCTGCTCGGCGGCCTGCTCATAGCGGGTGTGATTGTCAATCTCATGCGCGGCGTCGATGCCCAGAGTCGGTACCGCTACCGTTCCGAACCCATCGTCCAGACGACCACAAGCCCAGAGGCCGGTACTGATGCAGAACCGCAAGTGGACTCAGGTGCTGCTCGTCCAGACATCCCCCTGACGCGGCGTCAGTTTATCAAGACGGTCGGGATGGCGGGCGTTACGGCGAGTGCAGCGGGCACGACGGCGCTGGTCGCGGGCAAGCAAGTGCTGGGCCGGCCGATGGCCGGCGGAGTGTATCGCCGTCCGTGGTGGGTTCGGCAGGTTGATGTGCCGACCACCGGCATCGACTGGGACACGATGGAGCGCGTCGACGCCATGCAGAACACACTGGCCAGAAAATCCGGCGTGGGGCGCTTCGCCAGCCCGGAAGAGAATCTCATTCTTGAAAATGCCCGCAGTAACAATGAAATTGCCCGGTTACGGAACGGCGAACCAGGGTTTACTCTGAAAGACTTGGCTTTAGCGAATGCCTTTTCGGGGACGCATGATGTACTGCCGCGCAGCTTTTTAGGGCCTCGACAGTCACCGCGACCGGAGGATCTCGGCGTTGACCGTTGGGACGCGACCCCGGAGGAAAATGCGCGGCTGTTGAAAGTCGCCATGCAGCAGATGGGCGCAGCCACGATCGGGATCGTCGAACTGGATGAACGCACGCGCAAGCTGATCTACAGTGTGGACAATGACGGCAAACGGATTGAGTTCGAAAATGTCGAGCTGGCGTACGAGGATGAGGCCAAACGGGTGATTCCGTTCGCGGCGCGCTGGGCGGTCGTGTATACGGTGCAAATGTCGGACCTTGCCATCAAACGTGCCCCGACCAAGATCGCGCAGATGGCGACCACTGAGACGTATCAGCGCGGCTTGATGATTCAGAACAATGTGCAGGAATTCCTGCGCGGACTCGGCTATCAGGGCTTGGGCGAAGCGGAGATGAACGGCCTCGGCATCGCGCCCGCCTTGGCCGTAATGGCCGGTTTAGGCGAACTGTCGCGTCTGAATCGGGTGGTCACACCGGAATTTGGGCCGATGGTGCGCGTCTTCAAGCTGATCACGGATTTACCGCTCGTCCCTGACAAGCCGATTGACGCCGGGATTGCGCGGTTTTGCCGGGCGTGTAAGAAGTGCGCGGAAGCTTGTCCGCCGAGCGCGCTCAGCTTTGACACTGAACCGGGCTGGATTCCCGTCGGCGAGTGGAATAATCGTGGACATCAGGCGTGGTTTGAGGACTCGGTTCGCTGTCGGCGTTACTGGTACGAAGAACTCGGCACCAACTGCGGCATCTGCTTCTCAGTCTGTCCGTTCTCCAAGCGCAATGGCAGCTTCATGCACGACCTTGTGCGCATGCAGATCGCTACTTTCCCCGAACTGGACGAGCTTACCCGGAACATGGACGATGCGTTCGGCTACGGCATCCAGAAAGACCCCGGCGACTGGTGGGATTTGGATCTACCTGAGTATGGCATCGACACGCATAAGGATTAATCTTATCTGTAGGGAATTTCCCTACAGATAGATTTTCTCAATTGTAGTGATTCTCCCGACAAACGATCAGCCCCTTCCTGACAGACAATCCCCCCTAAATTCGACACAATCTACTTAACTGATGATGGTGGAAATCCGGTGAAATTCCGGTGCTGAGCCGCAACTGTGAAGCAGGTAGCCCCTGCGAAGCCAGATGACCAAACCAGCCGACCGACCCTACGAGCCTTAGGGAGCCGGGTAACCTAAAAATGTTACCGGCTCTTTTTATTTACCGGCAGAGCAGCAGGAGGTTTGAAGTGCCCGTTTACGATTACCATTGCTCGCACTGCAATGCCACGTTTCCCATCCGGAAACCGATCTCGGAACTCAACGTCCCGGCCGTCTGTCCTGAATGCGAATCGCAGGAAACGCAGCGTTTGATCAGCGTGGTCGCGATTTTCTCCGGGGGCAGCGGTGGTGAAAAGCGCGCGCTGGCCGGGGTTTCGGCCTGTGGGGGCTGTAGTTCCGCTGGCAGCGGTTGTGCGAGTTGTCGTCCACGCTAATTCAGCGTGCTTTGAAATGCGCTAGATTGATTTATGAGGGCAGCTTCCCAGTGATGGGACTGCGGTAAGGAAGGGAATTACCTATGCCATCAAGTTTGAATAGACGCGAGTTCTTGAAAGAAATGGGG
>CALKIA010000409.1 GCA_937988705.1 uncultured Chloroflexota bacterium
GGTTACGCGGGGGGTAGACTCGCTCATTGTTTCCTTCGGGCAATCTGCACAAAAATAACACCCATGAGATAGCCTATTTAGGCTAAAAAGTCAAGCAATTAGGTCTCACCGGTGATCAAACCGAACAAAATCACGGCGACAAAGACCAACAGCGATTCGCCCAACATGTCGGCAGCCGGGTTAATCCGCAATACGTAGTAGGCCAGCAAACCTTCGACCACGCCCCCGATCCAGGTGATCGGGCTGACCTGCCAGCCGCGGGTATACTGGTAAAAGCCGGAACCTAACAGGATGATCGCGCCCGACAGCGGGATGAACCAGTTGGGGAACGATCCCTCCGGCAGCAATTGGGTGATTGCGAACGCCAGCACGAGCAGCGCCCACGTAAAGCGTTCGACGCGCGCTTCATTTTCGCTTTTGCGCCGTCCCTGATAGCCGCGATTGGATGACGAGCTGCTCCGGTTGCTGCTTCTTCTACGTGCCATATACTCTCTCAACTGGTGCTTATATGTTGCCTGATTTTAACACAAATGTGCTTTTCGTGCTGTATAATCCCTCCCGTGAGACTGGGGTAAAGCGATGAAGACAATCGGTATTCTGACAGGCGGCGGGGATGCGCCGGGGTTGAACGCGGTCATTCGAGCGGTGGTACTTACAGCCAAACATCGGTATGGGTGGGATGTCATCGGCATTCGTCAGGGCTTTGACGGTCTGCTGCATGCTGCCCCGGCCAACATCTTGACAGAAGAACGTGTGCGTCCGCTGCTCACGCGCGGTGGAACGATCCTCGGTGCGGTGAATCGTGGCAACCCGTTTATGCATATGGTGGAGACTGCTGATGGCGGGGTCGAACCCGTTGATCTCACGGACGAAGCGCTGCTCCGTCTGAACAAGATGGGCGTCGAAGCTTTAATCGTCGCGGGCGGCGACGGCACGATGGCGATCGCGCAGAAACTGGTGGATCGCGGTGCGCACGTGGTGGGCGTGCCCAAGACCATCGACAACGATCTCGCGCAGACCGATGTCACCTTTGGCTTTGACACGGCGATTCTCACGGCGACGGATGCGCTCGACAAGCTGCAAACCACCGCGGAGAGTCATCACCGCGTGATGGTGTTGGAAGTGATGGGGCGCAACGCGGGTTGGATCGCGCTCAAGGCAGGGGTCGCAGGCGGCGCAGACGCGATTCTGATCCCCGAAATCCCGTTTGATGTCGGGGCCGTGTGCGATCATATTCAGCTCGCCCGCGAAAATGGGCGCAACTACAGCCTGATTGTCGTCGCCGAAGGGGCGGCGCCCGTGGGCGGGGCGCAGGAATACTACATCAAAACGGGCGGCGTGATGCGGCTCGGTGGCATCGGCTACATCGTCGGCAACATGATCGCCGACTGCCTTGGCGCAGAAGTGCGCGTCACCGTACTCGGCCATTTGCAGCGTGGCGGGCAGCCCACGCCGCATGATCGTTGGCTGGCGACCCGCTTTGGCTCGGCGGCGGTCCACTTGGTCGCGCAGGAAAAATGGGGCTGGATGGTCGCCTTGCATGGCGAGCAAATCGTTTCGGTGCCGATGAGCGCCGCCCTGCAAATGAAGCAGGTTGATCCGAACGGGGACATGGTGCAGATGGCGCGCGATCTGGGAATCGTTTTCGGCTGAGACGTTTTCGCTGCGCCTGAATGGCGTTCACCTAGCGAGATTTGGTGTTCAACTCATCCGATTTCATGCGTTGGACAATGACGAGCGTAAACCAGACGATGAGCGTGGCGCAGATCGCGGTGAACCATAGGCCTGTGCCGACCCCCATACCGACCGCCGCGGTCACCCACATGCTGGCGGCGGTCGTCAAGCCTTGAATATTCGCACCTTGTTTGAGGATGGCCCCCGCGCCCAGAAAGCCGAGTCCCGGCAAAATCTGCGAGGCGACCCGCCCTGGATCGCCTCCCGGAAATGCGAACATCGACAGCCCGGTGAATAGACAGGACCCCATGCCGACCAGCATGTGCGTGCGCAGACCGGCATCGTGCCCGCGTCGTTCCCGATCCATACCGATCAACCCGCTGAGAATCCCCGCCAAAATGAGCTGTAGGGCAATGGTCAGTTGGTCTTCGAGGGATAAGGTCACTTGATCTCCTCAATCCCGCGCCGCAGCGTGGTGGTCTGATCGAGATACTTGCGGAAACCTTCGGCCTGTGCTTCGTAACGTTCCGACAGCACCTGCAAACGGCTGAAAATGGGCGTGAGCACCTGCTTGCCGTATTCGGTCAAGCGGCTGCGTTCCTTACGTGTGAGTTCATCCAGCGCTTCGTGATACGCCTTCTCGATCGCGTCAATGCGCTTATTCATATCGTTTTTGGTATCGCTTGCCACGCGGCGGTAGTAGCGGTAGGCGAAGTATCCACCCAGCGCGGCGGCCGGTGCGGCAACGAGGGTCGCGGCGGCGGCCAACCCGACGACCGGGCCGGGGGCCGCAATGGCCAGAATCGTGACGAGCGTGCCGATCACGGCGGCGCTGAAGCCGATCAAAAAGCCGTTGGTGTTCGTGGCGAAGATTTCCTGCATTTCCCCAATGACGCGCCCCGTCGAATAGCTTTTGAGTTCGCTTTCGGCGATGCGGATCGCATCTTCGAGGGCTTCGCGCTGTTCGGCGTACATGCCCGCGTCCAAGCCGCCGATCTCCTGCTGCATCAGGTCGCGCAGCTGGTTGAGGCGGCTGATCACGCCCCGCCAGTACTGGCGGCTGTTGTCGATCAGCACATTGATGTAGTCGTTGGTGGCGGTTTCGATGTCCCGCGTCGCCTGGCCGACGACCGTCTCGGTGAATTCGGCTTGCAGACTTTCACGATTCAAGCCGCGCCCGATGCTGCGCAGCGACAGATACTTATTGATAAATTCGAGGCCGCGCATGCGCATGCCTTCAAACACCGCGTCGATATCGGCGCGTGCACGGGCTAGCTGTGCGTTCAAGCCGCCGGATTGGGTTTCCAGTTCGCGTTGAATGTCACGGACTTTAGTCGTGTCCGCACCGATCAGGTCGTACTTGGATTTGGCCTCGTCAAAGTAATGCTTGACCGTACGATCGGCGGTATCCAACTGCGCCAGGAGCTTTTGCTTGGCGGGTGGGGCTTCGCTCAGCACACCGCGCAAATGGGCTTTGACGGCGTCAATACCGCCCGCGTCCGGCTGGCCGTTGCGGCGCGCTTGCAGCGCCTCTTTGGCCGAGACAAGGAAGATCAGCGGTTCAAAGTCGAGCAGCTCTTTCGCCTGTCGTTCAACGAAGTTGCGCACTTCGCGGAGTTCGTTCGGGTTGAGCAGGTCGGTCTGGTTGACGACGAGAATGATCTTCTTGCCGTAATTCTTCGCGAGTTCCAGATACAGGCGCTCGGTTTCGGCAAAGGCGCGCTTGGCCGAGATGACGAAAATCACCAGATCGGAGCGATGCAAAAACTGCTTGGCGATCTTTTCGTGCTTCTGGAAGACCGACCCCGTTCCGGGGGTATCAACCAGCGCGACGCCCGCCGCAATCGTGTTCGGGTGCGTCCACTCGTAGATGCCGTCTTCGCGGATGTTGGCTTTGCGGTTGCTGTTTTCGTTGTAGCGAATTACATGGATCGAGTCAGTGGTCGGCGTGATGCCCATCGCCAGCAGTTCTTCGCCCATCAACGCGTTGAGGAACGACGATTTGCCCGCATTGAACTCCCCGATCACCACAACCAGGAAGAACATCTCGCGCAGGTCTTGCGCAATATCCAGCAAGCGCCGCCGATCTTCGTCCGCCTCTTTGAACTCGGCGAGGGCGGTGGCGATCTCCGTCAGCAATTTGACTTCGCCTTCCCGGAACGCGGCGAGAGCGCCGTCCAGGCTGGTCGTCTGTATGTGTACTGCCATGTTCGTTACCTCAGAATGCCCAGTAAGCCGGGTTTGCCCAGCGCGGTCAAATCACCTTCGATCTTGACCAACTGCTCACCTGCTGCTTGCAAGCGCTTGAGTTGTCCCGTGTGAATTTCGGTCTGTGCGTCGATTAACCGGGTGAGCGGAGCAATCGAATCCCGGCGTAAATTCATCCCGTAATCGATCTGCTTGTGCGCCGCCCGTGTCAAAATCTCGTTGTATTTGCCGCCCAATGCCTGCATCCGTTTCGTGTACTCGTTCGCCAACTGCCGCCCACGCAGCGGCAGGAACGCCAAACCCAGCAGCATCAGGCCGAGAATGACGATGATCACGATCAGTTCAGTCGAACCGCCGCCATCTGTGCCAAAGGGATTCGCCTGCCAGATGAAAATGGCGAACACCAGCATAATCACCTCGTACGCCGCGAGATAGAGTACGGAATTGCGCAGCGCCCGCTCGATCTTCTCGGTCTCGACGAGGCGCGCCTCGTCCTCCAAGACCTGTAACTCGCTCCGCACACCTTGCATCGCCGTGCGGTCGTACCGCGTCGGCGCCTGCACGGTGCCGATCACCTTCGACTTGATCAAGGCGGGCAGCGCCTCGATTTCCTTGTGCGCATACTTGACCAGATCGTCGGTGTCCTGCAAGTCCTTACCTTCGAGGCGCGGCGGCAGCTTGTCCGAGACGATGGGCAGTTCGGCAATCGGCTCAAAGACCTTGTGTCGCTCAAAGGCTGCGCGGGTATACGACCCGCCGCTGGTGCTGCGCGCAATCGACGAGAGGCCGATCAGTTCCGCCAGCCCGCGAAACATCGAACCCAGCGCCCGTGAAAACTGGAACTGGGCATGGATCGCTTCAGCGCCGCGCTTGCCCGCCTCTTCAAACTTGATTTTAACCTCGTCCGTCGTCTGCGTTACCACCTTGTCGCTTTCACGGCGGAAGACAGTCAACTGCTGCTCTACGTTTTGCGCGATGCTCTGGTACTGGTCGAGCGTCGACTGGCTGCCGCGCACCGCGGTCAAGGCCGCACCGTGCACGTTCTGGGCGATATTCAGCGGCGTTTGCAGCTTCTGCCGCAGGCGTGAGACATCACTCAACTGCGTGTCGATGTAATTGCCAATCTGCTTGATCCCACTGGCGGCCCATTTTTCCTCATCGACCGTGCCATCGGCGTGGCGCGCATCGAGCGCATCCCGCGAAGACATTAGCCAGACTTCCGGGTTTTTGCCCAGTTCGATCCGCGCCTGGTCAGCAACGTACTGGCGCACGGTTTCGCGTTCTTCTGGCGTCAGCAAATCCACTTGATTCAAGATCAAAATGACCTGCTTGCCGTATTCCTTCAGCGTATGGATGTATTCGAGATTGTGCTGGGTCATGGCTTGCGTCGCCATCATGACCAGCATCACCGTATCGGAGCGGTGCAAGAAGCGCCGCGTGATCTCTTCGTGTTCGCGGAAAATCGACTCGAGGCCGGGAGTATCGACGAAGCTGACTTTTTGCAGCAGCGGCGACGGGTGGAACACTGTATCCACATCGCCGGAACGGGTGCGCGCGGCTTGTTCGCCATAGCGCAAAATGGTGATCCGGTCAGTCGTTGGGGTGGGGCCGACGGGCAGTAGATCCGGCGTGCCGAGCAGCGCGTTGATGATGCTGGATTTCCCCGCGTTGTACGGCCCCATCAACACAATGAGATAGGGGTGATCGGCGTGAAAGAGCGCATCCCGCATCTGCGACACCCGCTCCTCACCCAATCCATCGATTTTCGGCACAATGTCCAGCAAATCGGTGATGAGTTCGTGTTCGCGGCGGCGGAGTGTTTCGTATTCCGTCGCCAGTTTGGTGCTTGTTTCAGGGGTCACGTCAAGTCCTGTGTTGCGATTCACATTGAGTTATAGAGTATACTATACCGCACTTCTATCAGGTAGATTAAGCCGCGCATTACCCATGCGGCTCTTAACAAGAGATCGCGTCTATGCTCAATTCATCTATTCGTTATGAACAGGGGCGGCTGCTCTGTGATGGGGTCTCCCTCGCCGAGATTGCCGCACAAGCCGGGACGCCCGTTTACGTCTACAGTACAATTCGCATGTTGAGCAATTTACGCCGCATTCAGGCCGCGTTCCCGAACGCGCACATCCACTACAGTGCCAAAGCCAACGCCAACCTCAGTATCTTGAAGACGCTGATCGATGCGGGTGCGGGCATCGACGCTGTGAGCGCGGGTGAAATTCACCGGGCGCTGTTGGCGGGCGTGCGACCCGAAAATATTGTTTTTGCGGGCGTCGGCAAGACGGGACAAGAATTGTTCTACGCGCTCTCGCGGGGAGTGGGCTGGTTCAACGTCGAAAACGTGGAGGAACTACGCCTGCTTAACAGTATGGTGGGGACAGCCATCTCATCGGCGCGCGTTGCGCTGCGTCTCAACCCGGATGTGGCCGCTAATACGCACCGGCACATCGCTACGGGGCACGGCAAAGCCAAATTTGGGCTCAATGCGGATACGATCCGCGCCATCCTGACGCATCAGGACGACTATCCGAACCTGCGCTTCAATGGCATTCACATTCATATCGGCAGCCAACTGCACGATGCTGAGGGGACAAAAGCTGCCCTCCGCGCTGCTCTGGATTTGATCGATCCGTTCCCGGAGATCACAACGGTCAACATTGGCGGTGGACTGCCAGTGGCTTATTCAACAGATGAGAGTCTGCCGTCGATTGAGTCGTTCGCTGCGTCGATTCTGCCGCTGCTCGATGGCTACGACGTTATCCTCGAACCGGGGCGCTCAATCATCGCGGATGCGGGGATCCTGGTTGCGCGGGTGCAGTATGTTAAAGATCAAGGTGGGGCGAAGTTTGCTATCCTCGACGCTGGAATGACCGAGCTGATTCGCCCTGCGCTCTATGAAGCGCATCACGAAATAGTGCCACTGGTCGAGAAGGATGGTGGGCGTGAGCTGTTTCAAGTCGTCGGGCCGGTCTGCGAGACGACCGATGTGCTGGGGCGTGATGTCAGCTTGCCGCTGCTCGAAGCGGGCGACTGCCTCGCTATGTTGACTGCGGGCGCGTATGGGATGGTCATGGCGAGCAACTACAACGCGCGTCCACGCCCACCGGAGGTAATGGTCGGTGTGGACGGTGGTACATGGTATATCGCGCGCCGCCGCGAGACATGGGACGATCTGGTCGCCGCCGAGATGAGGTAGGAGCGCTAGAACAACCACGCCGGATTGTCGAAGCCGCCATACTCCTGAATCGCGCCAAATACATGCTGAACTAAATGCGTGCTTTTAAGAATGCGGATGGCACAAACACCGTTCGCTAAAACGTGTTTGCTTTTTTCGCTGCCTTGCTTAAAGAGCGTTTTTCTAACGGCAGTCGCTGGCAGTTGTAGGGTTCCTAACCAATATTGTTCCACCCGAAGCATTTCCACTGGATCATTGAAGTGACAATGAATCCTGATTGTGATGTCAGCTTCACAGATTGCCATTTCCTCCCGTAGAAAACGCATGCAGAGTTTGAGCATGTTGGCGTCAGAGTTGACAAAGTAAAAGGTGTTTCGATCTTTCGCGCCTTCTGCCCAGTACAGCATGCAGCCTGCAAGGTGCAGCGGGCTGTTTTCGCGAGCCTTCATGCGCCCTTGTTCTTGGAATATTATTCTCTGGGCTTTCGCCTTTTTGCGGTTTGTGCTTGCTCCCTTGTTTTGAGCGCCGTAAGTACGAAATTTTTCTTTCAGCCGTTCAACTTGTATCTCGGTTAATTCAATGTCGCGTACCCACAGGCTCACCGTACTTTTCGCGATATCGAGTATGATGGCGATGTCCCCAATCGAGTGACCGTCTTGCCGAAGTTCACGAGCTTTATTTCGAATTTCGCGCTTCATATCGAACTCCTGTCTACAGGGTACAATTATAGACATATAGCGTTTGAAATAACCTTGGCAAGGAATCAAAAAACCCCGTAGCGGGGTTGTTTTGTGGTGATGCTCAGACTTGAACTGAGGACCTACGCATTATGAGTGCGTCGCTCTAACCAACTGAGCTACATCACCAACTGAGGTGTTGGTGGTCTTAACTGGTACATTATAGCGGGGGTGCGATTCGAACGCACGACCTCCGGGTTATGCGGGAAACTGGAACTTTCATTCCGCCTTGCGGCTTGTTTCCTGGACTATCCCTTCACCTTGCGACTTACATCGTTTAGGTGCCTGCCATCTAGTCTCTACACCTTCCGCATTGCTGCGGCTTGGCTCGGGATTACCGCGCTACCGGCTTCCCCGACTTTGACAGGTTTTCACGTACAAGTTTCCCTGTACGCAGCCCCGTGTCCTCTTGACCCTCAACAAACTAGGCGTTAGTTTTGTTGAGTTTTTGTCGTCAATCCGACACCTTGAGCCCGACGAGCTGCCTCTGCTCTACCCCGCAATATGTTGATTATAGTATCAGAGGCAGTTCAGGGTGTCAACGGTGAGTTACCCGGTCTTTAACTTTTGCTCATGTCGAGCCTCGCTCAATGGCCTCCTGCGTCCTGCCGATCACATCTTTCAGCAGGGCGAACTGCATCGTCGCGCAGACGACGCATACTGGCGTTGACTGTTGGCTGAGCCAATAGGCCACTCCTCACACATAAGTTAATTTTTGACATAAAGTGGTGCAAACTGGGCGTCAATCGACCTTGAGATCGAGTATAATAGACGAACTGGTGTTCTGATAGGATGACTCCACATGCCCCGATTTGAACTGGTATCCGAGTTTCAACCGACAGGCGATCAACCGCGCGCGATTGGAGAGCTCGTCGATGGTTTGCATTCTGATTTGCGCCATCAAGTGCTGCTCGGCGCGACCGGGACGGGTAAGACCTTCACCGTTGCTCAGGTGATTCAGCAGGTGCAGCGTCCTACCCTGATTCTGGCGCACAACAAGACACTGGCGGCGCAGCTGTATGCGGAGTTCAAAGAATTCTTTCCGCGCAACGCAGTCGAATACTATGTGAGCTACTACGACTACTACCAACCGGAGTCGTATGTGCCGCGCTACGATCTGTACATCGAGAAGCAGACGGACATCAACAAGGAAATTGAGCGCCTGCGCATCGCGGCGAAAGCGGCGCTGCTCTCGCGCACGGATGTGATCATTGTGGCGTCGGTGTCGTGCATTTACGGCACGGGCGATCCGCAAACGTGGGGCAAGTCGATTGTCGAGTTCCGCAAGGGAAGCGAAGTGCGGCGCGAAACGCTGCTGCGCAAGCTCGTCTCGCTGCAATACAACCGCAACGACATGGATTTAGGGCCGGGGGCGTTCCGCGTGCGCGGTGATGTGCTCGAAGTCTACCCACCGTACGAACAGTCGGCGTATCGGATTACGCTGTTTGGCGATGAGATCGAGCGCATCATCCAGTTCGATCCGCTCACGGGCGAAATGCTCGCGCAGCACGAAGTTCTGGTTGTCTTTCCGGCGGCGCAGTTCATGGCGGACGATGAGAAGCTCAAACAGGCACTGACCGACATTGAAAAAGAGCTGGAAGAAACTATCGCGAACTTCAAGCGCGAAGGTAAGCTGGTCGAGGCGCAGCGCATCGAACAGCGTGTCCGCTACGATCTGGAAATGCTGCGCGAGATGGGCTTCACCTCCGGCATCGAAAACTATTCGCGCCACCTCGATCAGCGCGCGTCGGGGACGCCGCCGTGGACACTGGTCGATTATTTCCCGAAGGATTATCTGCTCGTCATCGACGAAAGCCACATGACTATCCCGCAGTTACACGGCATGTACAACGGTGACCGCGCCCGCAAAACCACGCTGGTTGATTATGGTTTCCGCCTGCCGAGCGCGATTGATAATCGCCCGCTCAAGTTCGACGAGTTCGAGGAGCGGATGCGGCAGACGATCTATACCACGGCGACGCCGGGGCCGTACGAACGCAACAAGAGCGAAAAGACCATCCAGCAGATCATCCGCCCGACGGGTATTCTCGATCCGGAAGTGTTTGTGCGCCCGACGAAGGGCCAGATCGACGATATGCTGCAAGAGCTCGCCGCGCGGGTGAAGAAGGGACAGCGGGCACTGGTCACGACGTTCACGCAGCGGATGGCGGAAGAACTGGCGGGCTACATCAATGAGATCGGTATCCGCGCTCACCATCTGCACGCCGAAATCGAGACGCTGGAACGCATCGAAATCCTACGCGACTTGCGCCTTGGTGTGTATGACGTGGTCGTCGGCATCAACCTGCTGCGCGAAGGCATCGATTTGCCGGAGGTCTCGCTTGTCGTCATCCTCGACGCGGATAAGGAAGGTTTCCTGCGTTCCGAGCAGGCCTTGATCCAGAATATCGGTCGTGCGGCTCGCCATCTGGAAGGCAAAGTGATCATGTACGCCGACAAGATGACCGACTCGATGAAACGTGCGATTGACGAAACGAACCGCCGTCGCGCTGTTCAGCATGCGCATAACGAAGCGCACGGCATTACGCCGACGCAGATTGTCAAGCAGGTGCGCGACCTCACCGACCGTGTGCGCGCGCAAATCGCTGAGGAAGATCATGTCGTGGCGGCTGGTAACGTCAGCCTGGCGGCGCTGCCGAAGGACGAACTGCACAAGATGATCAAGGAATTGGAGTCGGAGATGAAGG
This sequence comes from uncultured Chloroflexota bacterium, assembly GCA_937988705.1. Lineage (GTDB taxonomy): Bacteria > Chloroflexota > Anaerolineae > Aggregatilineales > Phototrophicaceae > Flexifilum. The sequence goes on from CALKIA010000409.1 coordinate 10,515, forward strand.
CGGCGGCTAAGGCACTCGAATTCGAGAAAGCGGCGCTGCTCCGCGATCAGGTTATCGAACTCAAGCAGGCGCTGGCCGACAAAGATCCCGCTGGTATGCTCATCGGCTAAAGTTTGCTCGAGCGGTTGGAAAATAGGACAAGGCATGCCTTGTCCCTACAAAATACTTCTCGTAGGGACGAGGCACGCCTCGTCCTTTGTTTTTCTAAGTTGTACTGATTAGACGACGAACTGCCCGTTCTTGTAGAACAGTTCTCCGTCGACGTGGATTTCGCTGTCTGTGCGCATATCGCAGATCATGTCCCAGTGCACGGCGCTGCGATTCACGCTGCCTGTGTCCGGGTAACCTGCGCCGACCGCAACATGCACCGTCCCGCCGATTTTTTCGTCGTAGAGGATGCTGCCCGTGAACTGCTGAATGCCGAAATTCGTGCCGATAGCGAATTCGCCGAGGTAACGCGACCGCGCATCCGCGTCCAACTGGGCGAACATCAGGTCGGAGTTGGTCTTGCTGCTCGCTTCGACGACTTTCCCGTCCTCAAACTTGAGCTCGATGCCTTCGACCGCGCGCCCCTGCACAATCGAGGGGAAGGTCGCGCGATACCAGCCATTGACCGAGTCTTCAACCGGGCCGGTGAAGATTTCACCGTCGGGCATGTTGCGCTCACCGCACGCATTGATGAACACGCGCCCATCAATTGACAGTTCGAGATCGATATTCGGGCCTTGCAGCTTGATGTGCTTCTTGCCTTTCAGCCAATCGATCTTTTTCTGCTGTAGTGCGCCGAGCTTCTTCCATTCGGCCACCGGATCGGGCTGATCGGCGAAGGTCGCATGGAAGACGAAGTTTTCATATTCTTCGAGGCTCATGCCCGCTTCCTGAGCCGAACCTTCGGTTGGGAACAGCGTGCCGACCCACTTCATTTTCCCTTCGGCGGCGCGGCGCATGCGCGTTTCGAGGAAGGGACGCTTGGCGGCGGTGTTCTTCTGGATGCGCTTGGCATCGACGGTGGTCATGGCGCGGGTATTGGGCAGCGCGCCGACCCGGATATACACATCGGCGTTGTCGTAGTAGAGCGCCTGCGCGGGATCTTGCCACTCGATCTGCGCATCACTCGCGCTGCGGATGAAATTGCGCGTCAGATACTCGTCGGTGAGCATGAGCGACGGATTGCCGCCCGCTTTCAAAACTTCCGTATACACGGCGCGTACCAGCGGCAGAGCGGAGACATCGCCGAGGACGCCCACCCATTCGCCGGGCTGTACATTGGTCGAGTAATTGACCAGAACACTGGCGAGTTTATCAATCCGGGGATCAGACATGCTAAATCCTTAAGTTGTAAGGACGAGGCCTGCCTCGCCCGTGTGACACTGGAAAAATACACGGACAAGGCAGGCCTTGTCCCTACGCAGGCGTTGTTAGCTTACGAGTTCGCGGGCTTTGGCCAGCGCCGCGTCAAACGAGACTTCCTGTCCGATGACGGGAACGTACTCGGCATACTGCACGACATCGTTCTGATCCACCACGAACAGCGCCCGCTGACAAATCCGCAGCGAGCTGACGTGCACGCCGAAACCATCCGAGAAATTCATGTCTCTATGGTCGGACAGCGTGACAACCCTCTCGATGCCTTCCGCGCCACACCAGCGGCGCTGCGCGTAGGGCAGGTCGGCGCTCACGGTCAGGATGACGATGCTGTCGCCGAGACTGGCCGCTTCCTCATTGAAACGGCGGGTCTGCGCCGCGCACACGCGGGTGTCCAGCGACGGCACAATGCTGATGATCTTGACTTTGCCGGCGTAGTTCGCCAGCGTCTTGGTGGCCCAATCATTTGCGGTCAGGCGAAAGTCAGGCGCGGATTCGCCGACTTTCAGCATGGCGTTTTGCACGGGGTGTTCAGTTTCTCCGATAACCATTCCAGCGCGTGACATCTATTCAGCCGCTCCCCATCATTCAACTATTTCCAAATGCTATTCTATCCCATCCATTCGCCGTAGCGCCACACTCCATCGACCAGTGTGCCGCATACGTTCACATCGAGGATTTCGTCGCCGGGAATTGCATACAGATCACGATCCAGCACGGCGAGATCGGCCAGATAACCGGGTGCAAGTTTGCCCTGCTGACTTTCCATGCCCGCGGCATAGGCTGGGCCAATCGTGTACGCCCGGAGCGCTTCGTCGACGCGGACTTTGGCCTGCGGATACCAACCCTCTGGGCCGGGGGAACCATCGGGACGGCGGCGGGTGACGGCGGCATGAATGCCCTTGAGCGCACCGAATTCATCACACGGCGAGTCTGAGCCGAAGCACACCACCACATCGCGATCCAACTGTAAACGCGGGTTATAGGCGTAAGTGTTGCGGTTCGCGCCCCATACTGCATCGGCGATTGGGTAATCTGATGTCGCGTGAATGGGCTGCATGGACGCGATGATGGTCAGCTCCGCGAGTCGATCCACGTCGCTCGGATGAATCACCTGTACATGTTCGATCCGGTGGCGGCGCACGTCCCGCGGCACACCACGTGCCGCTTCTTCGACGCGTACCTGTTCTAAAACGTCGAGCACATCATGCACGGCGCGGTCGCCGATGGCGTGGACGGTCGTTGCGAAGCCGTAGGCGCTGGCGCGGCTGGCGAGTTCGAGCATCTCTTCTTTGCCGACGACCACAATGCCGACGTTGTCCGGTTCGCCAATATAGGGATCAAACATGTAGGCGGAATGCGCGCCGATCGCGCCATCGGCGAACATTTTGAGGTTGCCGAGGCGCAGCCATTCGTCACCAAACCCTGTGCGTAAACCCATATGGAGCAGCGAGTCGAGAAACCCCTTGTTGATCTGTTTGAGGACGCGCAGCCCCAGTTCACCGCGTTCACGCATGACCTGCAGCGCTGCGAGGCAGTCCTGATTGTCGAAATCGTGGATGCCCGTCACGCCGAGCGCATGCGCCATACCCTGCGCTTTACGCATCTGATCGGCGGTCTGCTCGGTCGTCGGGGCGGGGATGCGGTCGGCGACGAGATTCATCGCGTTCCATTCGATCAGGATGCCTGTCGGTTCGCCGTCCGCGTCGCGCTGGATTTCGGCTTCGATCACGTCGGGCGTACTGGCATCGATCCCGCATAGGCGCAGCGCCAATGAATTTACCCATGCCGCGTGACCGCTGCGCGACCGTAGAAACACCGGGCGATCGGGCACGAGCGTGTCGAGTTCAGCGGCGGTGGGGAAGCGGTGTTCCGCCCATGTATCCTGCGACCAGCCGTAACCCTGTACCCATTCCCCCGGCGCGAGCTTGGCGGCCTGCGCTGCGACCCGTTCGACGGCGTCGCGGATGCTGCGCGTGCCGTACAATTGAACCTGATGCAGCGATTCGGCTGTCCATTTCCAGTGCACGTGCGCGTCGGTCAGGCCGGGGATGACGACCAACCCATGCAGATCGTGCTTTTTCGTGCCAACCGTGGCCAGCGGCAAGATTTCGCTGTCGGTGCCGAGCGCCGCAATGCGGCCATCGCGGATCGCCAACGCGGTCACGGTTCCACGCGGATGGCGGTCATCCAGCGTGATGATGCGGGCATTATACAGGATGGTATTGATCATCAGGTTGCTCACAAATCAATAATCGAAGCGAGAAATAAACGTGTAGGGACGGGTTAGATTGGGTCTGTTTAGGAACAAAAACGGACGCCAATTATGGCGTCCCTACGAACAACGGTCAATATTTAGCCTAAGCTTCAGCGATCGCTTGCTGTACTTCGTCCGGTGTTGGCGTGCCGTCAATGCCGAAGCGCGTCACGCAGATGGCGCCGAGCCGGGCTGCGACCTGGATCGCTTTGTGCAGATCGTGGTTCAGCGCCGGGAGACTGGCCAGCAGCGAGGCGGCGAACACATCGCCCGCGCCCGTCGGGTTGACGAGTTCGACATGCGGCGTCGTATAGTTGGTCGGCGTGCCGTTGTGGTAGTACGTGCCGCCTTTTTCCGCGCGGGTTAGGAGGAAATGCTCAACGGTTGCAGCGAACGCGGCTTCCATATCCGGCGCTTCGACAATGTCTTCTTCGCTGAATACGGTGATATTGATCGATTTCAGGACTTCGGCGTCGTGCCAGCGGCGGAAATGCACCCGCCCATCGGCTTCCCAGCGCCGCAGCCAGCCTTGCAGCGTAAGCAGCACGGTCTTGTCGCGGAATCGATGCGCGACCTGCGGATCAACTTCGCCCGCAATCGGCGCGAGATGGACGAGCGGTGCGCTCAGCCAGTCCGCCGGAATGTCGTCCGGCGTGATCGGCGCGGCGACCCCGCGCACATACTGAATGCGCCCGGTCGGCTCGTAGATGTTCTCATAAGTTGTGGTTTCAGCGGCCGGCAGCGACCGGATCTCCGCGTAGGGGCGCAGCCCGTCCAGCAGGGGGTCGTCCACCGCGGCGCTGGTCAGCAAGCCGACCCGCAGCCCGAAGGCGGCGGCGGTTCGAGCCGCATAGGAAACTGTCCCCCCGGCGATGCGTCCGCCGGGGGTGAGGTCTGCGGTCATATGGCCGATCAGTAAATAATCAATCATGCCTGCGAACTCGGCACGATGGTGACCTTACGCGCGACACCTTCGCCCACGCTCTTCGTGACCACGTCCTGTCGCCCCCGCAGCGCCAGATGAATGATGCGGCGTTCATGCGGTGGCATGGGTTCGAGTGGAATGGTGCGGTTGGTACGGATGGCTTCATCCGCCATGCGCAGTGCCAACGCGTGTAGGGATGCGGCGCGGCGGGCCTTGTAGCCTTCCACGTCCACGATGATTTCGGAGCGGCGCTGAAGTTCCCGGCTGGTGATCAAGCGCGTAATGTACTGGAGTGAGGCCAGAGTTTCGCCCCGCCGTCCGACCAAACGCTGGAGGTTGCTGCCGGCGATATCCAGCACCCAAGGGATACTTTCACCTTGTTCGCCCGCTTCTGCTCGGCGCACGGCGATGTGCGCGTGGACTTCCATGTGTGTGAGCAGTTCGTTGAGCACGACGCGCCCGATCGATGCCTCGTCGTCCCATTCTTCTTCCGGCACTTCTGCCGCCTGAATCAGAACGGGGACTTCTTCATCGTCCACATCCATATAGTCGGGAAATTCGTTCTGGAATTCACGCTTCGGCGGACGGGCTGGTCGTTCGCTGCGGCGTTCGCCCTGTGGACGATCACGCCGTTCACCTTGCGGGCGTTCGCGCCGTTCACCGGTGCCGCTTTCGCCTTGAGGGCGGTCAGCGCGACTGGCGCGCTGCTCTGTCCGCTCGGGACGGTCAGCCCGCGGGCCGCGCTCGCCTTGCGGGCGTTCGCGTCGTTCCGGACGACTTTCGCGTTCGGGTCGTTCGGTGCGCTGTTCGCTGGTCTCCCGCTGGGGCGGGGTCTCAACGCGCGGCGGACGCGGAAGCTCAATGGGCGGATCGATGGGGGGTGGAGCCGGGGGGGGCGCGTCATAAACGGGCTTGGGGAAGCTCAAGACTTGGAGACGCACCCGTGCAAGGCGACCGGGAAGCCCGAACATCCCTGCACTCGGTTCGTCTAGGACTTCGACGATCACCTGACTTGGCTCGACCTTGAGTTCGGCTAATCCTTTTGCGATTGCTTCTTCGATGCTTTCGCCAGTCGTTTCGATTGACAATGGTGAACTCATTTTGAGAGTCCTTAAATTCACAGTAGGAAAGTAAAATCCGTCTTTGAAATGGGCGCAGCTGACTCGCTGCGCCCATAATCTAATGATATGTTAAATGACTGGTTTTTACTTGGCTTTGCTGCCGCTTTTTTCGGAGCTCGCCTTGTTTTTCCCGTCACTGCTGGTTTTCGCGTCTTTGAGCGCTTTCGCGCCGGACGTTTTCCGACTTTCCGTGCGCGCCGTCACAACCACGGGCGGCTTATCGTCCGGGATGCCGCGCAGGTAGCTGAGTTTACTCTGCCCCGTGAGCAGACCCTGGGTGATCATCGCAACGTTGGTGGAAATGATGTAGATCGACACGCCGATTGAGAACGACAGCCCGAAGAAGACGTACATCAGCGGCATCACTGTGGTCATCGACTGCGAGGTCGCCTGCGCGGCGTTCGGTTGTTCACCGGGCGCGGGCTTCGGCTGCGGCGGCATCGAGAGCTTCATCTGCATCCACGTCGTCACTACAATCAAGCCGATCAGCACAAAACCGATGGGGGATACACTGATGTTCGGCGGTTGGGCGAGGTTCATTCCCAACCAGGTTGAATTCAGCGGAATGACGTTATCCAACCCGGGCACGAGCAAGCGTCCGGAGAGATCGAGCAGGTGGGTGGGGGTAGCCGCCAGCGCAAAGTTGATCGCGCCGTAGAGCGCGAAAAAGATCGGCAGCTGAATCACCATGGGCAAACAGCCGCCCAGCGGATTGATCCCGTATTGGCGGTAGAGAGACATTTGTTCCGCTGCCAGCTTCTCGCGGTCATTCTTGTACTTCTCTTGCAGCGCCTTCAGTTCGGGCTGAAGCTGCTGCATCGCCCGCGACGAACGCAGCGACTGCGCGGTGAGCGGGTAGAGCAGCAGCCGGGTGAGGACGGTGAAGACGATAATCGCCAGCACCATGTCCTGATTCAGCACCGAATACAGGAAGGTCAACAGGGTTACGAATACGTTGACGATGATATCCATATCACGCCCTCAACTAACGCGCATAACGCCAACGCAAGTCGCCCGATTCAAGACTGAAGGCGAACAAGAGCTTGTCGTTTGCCATCGTGCTAACGATAAGTAACGATTCCCGGAGGTTGGCATTGTCTTCCGGCGTGATCACCAGCATGTCCGACAGAATCTCGGCGTCGGTATTCTGTTGACGAATTTCTTCGCCTGTTTCCCGGTTTAACCAGTACACCTTATGATCGCGCGACGCCACAATCACCGCGTCGGCGGTGATAACCGGTGTTGCGCGGATGACGCGAGTGGCTGCCTGCCGGCTCCACACGGGGGTGAAGCCATCGCCGCTCAATCCGAGTGCATAGACCCAGCCGGCAGCATCGCCCACATACAGCGTATCATCGACGATGGCGGGCGTACCCCAAACCCATTCGGTGGTCGGGTATTCGGCTGTGATCTGCCCATCCAGCGAGATACGGAAGATTTTGCGCGCGAATGAACCGACATACAGACTGCCATTGTAGAGTACCGGTGTATCGGCGATCGCGCCACCGAGGTCGACGCGCCACAACTCGGCACCGGTTTCGGCGTTGAGCGCGTACAGCTTGTGATCCATGCTGCTGACGTACAGTGTACCATCCACAAGGAGCGGCTCAGCCCATATCCCGCGTTCGGTATCGAACGACCAGAGACGACTGGTCAGATCGGTCATGTCGAGGGCGACGAGGTCGCTGTCACTGAAACCGAGGAACATGCGCTGACCATCGCTCACCGGGTCGGTGACGACATGTCCGCTGATGGCGATGCCAGCATCACCATTGGTGATCCGGGCATTCGCAAAATCGACCTCGAACAGTTTGAGATCGTAGGAGACGGCGTACATGTTATTGGCAGTGAACAGCGGTGTACTGTAGAAACGGGTTGTGGCGCTTGGGCTGATCGGAAGTGTCCACGTACGTGGATTATTCTGGTCATCATAGCGGATGTTGCCATCGGCATCGCGCAGCTGCGCGACCGACCCGTCCTGCGGATTGATCAACACAATGCGGTCATGGAAGGCGAATAGGATTTGCTGGGGATCCCCGGCAAGGGTCACATGTCCCCAATTGGTGTCCGTGGGGAGCGGAACGCACGCCGTCGCCATGAGAACCAGCAGCAGCGCGGCAGCGATCCCGAAACGTCTTAAAAGCCGAACGATCTTCAAACAGGGACTCCTCAATTATGGAACGGGATCATAGCCGCCGGGATGAAAGGGGTGACAGCGCGAAATCCGCTTGATTCCTAGCCAACCGCCCTTGAACACGCCATATTTCTCGATTGCTTGATAGGTATACACCGAACAAGTTGGCTCGTAAATACAGCTTGGTGGCAGCATGGGCGAAATAAATCGCTTGTAAAACCGAATCAGCGCCAGCGCGACGGCTTTCACGATGTTATCCCTCTTTAGTCAAACTCGCCCGACGGAACAGTTCATATACTGTACGTTGAACTACGCTGAAAGGTTGCCCGACAATCGGACGACGGGCGATGATAACGACATCATGACCGGGGTGCAGCTGAGGATGCAACAGGCGCGTCGCCTCGCGCAGCAAACGGCGAATGCGATTGCGCGTCACCGCCTTGCCTAACCCTTTGGAGACGATGAAGCCATAGCGGTTGTCTTGCAGATCGTTTTGGGTCACGCTCAACAGCATCAGGCGATGGTGCTGAGCATGACCCACTCGGCGCAGATGTTCGAAGTCTGCGCTTCGACGGAGACGAAAGCGCCGCTGCATCCTGATCTAGCTAACGCGCGTTCCAGTCGATCTTCTTGACATGCACCGGCTTCACCGTTAACTGGTGACGCCCCTTAGCGCGACGGCGCTTCAATACGTCGCGTCCGGTGCTGGTTGCCATACGCTGGCGGAATCCATGCACACGCGCACGGCGGCGGATTTTGGGCTGGTAAGTACGCTTGGTCGACATTCTTCGTCATTCCTACTTAAAAAAGCTTGATGGACAGGGGATAAGTATAATCGACAGGGGGAGGGTGGTCAACCCAACGCTTGCAAACGCACTTTCGTGTCCGCTATAATCAATGTGGTTTTTAACTTTTCTCAAACCGGATTTGTGCTTTACTCCCCATGAGTTTCCCGGAGCAACCCTATGCGCCAATGGGCGGATGATTTCACCGTTACTGATGATGATCTTGAACAGTTAACCAGTTTATTGTTAGAGCGGGAAACCCCACTATCAATTGATGAGTTGGCGCACGCGCTGATCGCGCAGCGGTTGGAGCAGCAAGCCGCCGCCGAACGTGAACGCTTCAAGGACGCGCGGATGTACAACCCCGCACAAGCCTATGAAGTCGGACAGAAGATCTTTTTCCCGCTGGAAGATTACACCGTTGGCACCGTGCTGGATGTGCGCGCGGGCGACAATGGCGAGCACGGCGACTTTAAGGTGATCGCGGTCGATTTTGATGGCCGCAACATTCGCGAATTCGCCGCCGAACTGCAAACCTATCACAAACTGAGCGATATGCTCAATGAAGACGCCGCCCCGCAGTTGAGCGGCAGCGCCGATGAAATTTACGCGCTGAATCGTCATCTGATCGTCCCCAAGCTGGAAGAACGTCTACGCGAAGGCGGCGATCTGGTGAGCGTGGCCGGCAAATGGTTCTCGCGTGACCTCGTCCTTGAGGTGAACGAGGGGCATCTTAACCTCGCCGAGGCGGTGTTGTACACCATCGAGGGTGGCCCGATGTCGACTGAGCAGATTGTGCGGGAGATCGGCGGGTTGAGCGACTCCGCGTCGCTGGAACTCCAAATTTTCAGCCTGAACGATGTGCTCAGCCGTGACACCCGTTTTGATGAAGTCGGCCCGATCAACACGGTGATGTGGTATCTCCGCACCTTTGAACCGCAAGAAGTCTTGAATGCGCCTAACTTCCTCAAATACAATGAGATTGACTACGATCCAGCGCTGCTCTCGAATGAACAGCGCGCGCTGGAAGCCGAAATCGACGACGAATGGTCGCCGGATGCCGAAGCCACCGCCGCCGTCGCCGGTGAAGAAGTCACGCTCACGCTGAATTACGCGCACTGGCGGGCGGGTACGCTCCCCCTCAACCGTAAGATGCAGGCTATCTTCCCGACCGCGCGGCGCACCCAGCGCATCGCGGTGACGCTGGTCGATGGGCAGGATGGCGAAACTTACGCGGGCTGGGTGGTGCGCCCGGATCGCTACGTGTTCGGACTCGACGCGTTCTACCGCAAGCACAAGCTGCCGATCGGCGCGTTCATCGTCGTCCGTCGTGACGGGGATCGCATCGTCGTAGATTTCCGCGCGCATCGTCCGCGCACCGAGTGGGTGCGCGTTATTACGCCGAAGGCTGCGCAGGTGAGCTTTGAAGAACAGCGCCGCGCTATTGGCGCCGAGTATGATGATCTGCTCATTCTGTGGAGCGATGATGTCAACGCCGCCGACGCCGCCTACAACGGCAAGCGTCCGCTGAATCAGGCACTGCGCGCGGTCGCGGTCGAGCTGACGCGCAACACGCCGCAGGGCACATTGCACGCCAAGACGCTCTACAGCGCGGTCAACGTGCTGCGGCGCGCCGCCCCCGGCGCGGTCTTCGCCACGCTTAACGGCGATCCGGAATTTCAGTATGTAGGTAATCATTATTGGCGCTTCGGCGCGTAGGGAGCGATTTAATGCAATCTGCCAAACCTAGCGCGATAGTGAAGCCGACTCTCGATACTCGTTATCACATCGACTACACGTGGTTCGAGCGGAGCGGCGAAGACCTTCGCACGTATTTACTCAGCCACATCGCCCCAGAACAGCGCGAACGCATCAGCCAGAGCGCGGAGGGTCGGCAGGTGGACTATATCGACCCGGAGACGGGCGAAGTCAGCAAGCTGGACGAACTCCAACTGGCGATCCGGTCCGCTTCGCTTGAACCCGATTTCATCAACCCGCATACGTCCATCGTCGACTGCATTTTCCGCGTCTTTCTGGCGAACGGCAACAAGCCGCAGAGCAGCATTCAGATCGCGGAGTACGTCGGGCGTCCGGCATCGCTGGTGCTGAAGACTCTCAGCGGTGGACGGGTGTATAAGGGCATTCGCCCGACGACGGATTAGGAGATTAGACCTGATGGGACGTGTGATCAACCCGGACAGCAACGGCAAGCAGCGCAACCAACTGCTGCGCACCATCGCCGAAGTGCTGCGCCGTTTGGGACAAAAACCGGAAATGGACGACGACGCCAAAGATATGGTGGCGTGTCTGGTCTTTGCGCTGCGGGACATTGATGTTGGCATCGATGAATCGGCGCAGGCGTGGGAAAAGCGCGACTACTGGATGAAGGCCGACGAACTGCGAACCCGCTGGGGTTGGGCCGGGCGCATGGCCGATCAATTGCAGGCGATTGTGTTCGCTGACCAATGGGCGGAACTGCCGCCGCTGATGATCAAGCTCTTCCCGTATGTGAGCGACATCAACGTGACCAAGATGACGCGCAAGGAAGACACGTGGATGGGCAGCTACGGTCGGCTCATCAGCGAGAAGCCGCCAACAGGGTAACCTCACCCCCCGACCCCTCTCCGAGCGGAGAGGGGAGACAAACAAAACCGCATTTCGTAGGGACGAGGCATGCCTCGTCCTTTTTGTTTGCCCTTGTTGTTACTGATCCGCCTTATGGCATCATAGGAGTGAATTTCGAGGGAGAAATTTGTGTTTCCTAAATGAGGACGAGGCATGCCTCATCTCTACAGTTGTTTCGAAACGCTCGACAATCGCTATAATGGCGACTATTAACCAAAATCACCATTACGAGCTACCTATGCCACGCATCTTCATCAGTCACAGCAGCAAAGATAATGCATTTGCCGAACGCTTGGCGCTTGCCCTGCGCGCCCGCGGCGCTGACGTCTGGATCGATCTCTCTGATATCCCGGCAGGCATGAAGTGGAGCACGGCCATTCAGCAGGGGCTCGATTCGTGCGAACTGATGATCCTCGTGATTTCGCCCGATTCAATGGGGTCGACGAATGTCGAGGATGAATGGCAGTATTACATTGACGATAAGAAGCTGATTGTTCCCATACGCTGGATTCCCGCAAAGGTACATTTTCAGCTTAGGCGGCATCAGTACGTTGATTTTCACCAGCAGGAATTTGACGCCGCTCTGGCTCAGCTCGTAAAAGAACTTGCCCGAAACGGTTTCGCTGCGAATTCGACCCCACCCCCGGCCCCTCCCCGAATTCAGGGAGGGGCGAAAGAAAACACACCTGCCGCTGCTCCCCCTCTCCTCGTTTCGGAGAGGGGGTCGGGGGGTGAGGTGCGCACTTTCCCCCGCATCCTCAAACCGGATTGGGTGGGCAAGATCATCCCTGCGCCATTCGAATGGTGTGTTGTACCAGCGGGTAAAGTGACGCTTGAACCGAGCAGGGCTGACAACGACTACTTGAAACAGACGCAAATATTTGAAGTCCCTGAATTCCAGATTGCGCGCTACCCGATCACCAACGCGCAGTTTGAGGTCTTCGTCACGGCAAAAGACGGGTGGCGTGATCCCCAATGGTGGTACTACGCTGATGAGGCGCGAATTTGGCGCAAAGAGCATACTCAATTTGAACCGGCTGCATTCAAAGATTGTGCTGACTGCCCACGTGAAACCGTGTCATGGTACTCGGCCGTGGCGTTCACGCGCTGGTTGAGCGCCAAAACCGGTGAAAAGATCACTCTGCTAAACGAGCAGGAGTGGCAGCGGGCTGCGCAGGGCGATGATGGACGCATCTACCCGTGGGGAAAAGAGTGGGACGCCGCAAAATGCAATTCGAAGGAAAGCGAGATTGGCAGGACGACACCCGTCACGCATTATCCGCAGGGCGCGAGCTCTTGGGGTGTGGTGGATATGAGCGGCAATGTGTGGGAATGGTGTTCGACTAATTGGGAAACTGGCATCAATGATCTAGACGGAGTAAATGTTCGTGTGGTGCGTGGCGGCGCGTGGAACTACTATATGAACAACGCGCTCGCCGGGTATCGCTACTTCTGGAGGCCGGGTGTACGGAACCTCAATCTGGGATTTCGCATTGCCAGCTCTTAATTCTGTTTCTTGTGTTTTTAACCTATCTAGCAGCGGCTCAAAACTGGAAAATGTATCAAGCCTTTCCCCCTCGCCCCTGGGAGAGGGGCCGGGGGTGAGGTTTATAACCCATGCACCCGCTTGACCCGCGCGATCACATTTTCGACGCCTGCCCGTTCGCTGTACGGTGACGCGCCGAGCGGATCGACCGTTTCCTCTCCCAACAGCACCCGCGCGATGTTTGCCACGCCTTCGCTCAGCACGTCGAGGTTGTAGCCGCCCTCCACAATGAACGCGATTTTGCCCCCGCACAACTGATCCGCCATCCGCACCAGTTCGCGTGTCAGGTGGGCGTAACCGCTCAGCGACAGGTGCACCCCCGCCAGTGGATCATCCCAGTGCGCATCATAACCCGCCGAGACGAGGATCAGCTCCGGTTGGTAGCGGAGCGCCGCCGGCCACACGATCTGCTCGAAGATTGCCGCGTAAGTCGCATCGCCGTGACCGCCTGGCAGCGGAATATTGATCGTATACCCCGCGCCTTTGCCCGCGCCCGCATCCTCCAGCGCGCCCGTGCCGGGGTAAATGCCTTGCTGGTGCGTCGAGATGAACAGCACCGACGGATCGGTGTAGAACATCGCTTCGGTGCCGTTGCCGTGATGCACGTCATAATCTACAATGAGGATGCGGCTTAACCCATACTGCTGCTGTGCATAGCGCGCCGCGAGCGCAATATTACCGAGCAGGCAGAAGCCCATCCCGTGATCCGGCATGGCGTGATGTCCCGGCGGGCGCACAGCAGCGAGCGCATTGGTCGCCGCGCCGCTCATGACCGCATCGACGGCGCGGACAGCACCGCCCGCCGCCAGCCGCGCGATCTCATAGGACGAAGGATTGGCATACGTATCAGCATCTAAGCGGACGGTACGATCCAGCCCGCTCAGCTTGTCTAAGAGGTCGAGATAGCGCGGGGTATGCACGCTGAGAAGCAGATCGCGCTCAATCGGCGTCGCTGCGCCGCTGTGCATCCGCGCCGCCAGGCCAGTTTCATCCAGCCGCTGCCAGATCGCCCGGATGCGCCCGGCATGTTCGGGATGACCCGGCGAATCGTGTTCCGGATAGCGCGGATGCGTGACATACAGCGTGGTCATAAACGAGCCTTTCTGCACAGTGCCCGCATCATAACCGTGAATCGTGTTTCTTAAAAGAACAATCTATAATGGCTGAACGAAAGCGTAACCAGTTATCCCTCTTGCGCCGCATGCAGGCCGACAAGAAGGGTAAAAAGAGGACAGAACCTATGCAGTATGAACGGCTTGTCCAGTGGGCGCGAGAAACGTGGCAAGCGCGGTGGGGCGATCAACCCTACGTCACCGTCTGGGCATCCACGGAATGCAGCAACATGATCGCTCAAAGTCAGGTCAAAACGGGGCGCAAGCTGCGCGGCAAAATGCGTTACGATGGCGCAGAACCATTGGACTGCCCCCACATCGTCCCCATCAGTGACTACGGGTCACGCGGGAAGAAGATGGTGCTCACTGCGAGCGCGGGTGCGTTCGCGTTCAAGTTCTCGGAAGATGGTGGTGGTAGCTACGAAGTGATTTACGCCAGCGCGTATTTCAGCGACGATGTGCAGGATTTGACCGCGGTGGCGCTCGTCCCCGCCAACAAGCTGGAAGGCTGGGCGGCGTTTGAGTTTGCCTGCGCCCGCGCGGTGCGCCCGCGGATTCGCCGCCGCCGCGATGTGTACATCATCGGCGGGACGGATGCCTTCTTCGACCCGACGGTCGATTGGGACGACATCATTCTCGCGGACGACATCAAATCGCGTTTGCTGGACGATATGGAAGCGTTCTTCACCAAAGGCGTGCACATCTACCGCCAGTTGAAGCTGCCGCCGTTCCGCAAGCTGCTGCTGGCGGGCGTCCCGGGCACGGGCAAAACGATGCTGTGCGCGGCGATGGCGAAGATCGCCATTACCAAGGGGCGCGTGGTGGTGTACGTCTCCGGCGCGGATCGCGACGGCGCATCTTTCGAGAAGATTCAGCGGGCGCTGCAAGCGGTCACGGCGGCGCGCTACCCTGTGCTGCTGATCGTCGAGGAGCTGGACGCGTATCTGCAAGGCGACGATAAGGCGCGCGTGCTCAATGTGCTGGACGGCATCGAGTCGCCGAACAACCCCAAAGGCGCGCTGCTGCTGGCGACGACCAACTACCCGGAAGCGATTGACGAGCGCATCTCCAAACGTC